>CALHMG010000071.1 GCA_938034705.1 uncultured Gammaproteobacteria bacterium | reverse complement strand
ATTCACCACCGCCGGACTCGCCGCCACCGCCAGATTCACCGCCAGATTCACCGCCACCGGACTCGCCACCACCGGACTCGCCGCCACCAGATTCACCACCGCCGGATTCGCCGCCACCGGAACCGCCGCCGTTGCCGCCCGAGTTCTCGTTACCGTTACCACCAGAACTGCCGCCGTTGCCGCCCGAGTTCTCGTTGCCGTTACCGCCGGAACTGCCGCCGGCGTTACCGCCTGATCCGGATCCGCTGGCATCACCGCCCGAGCTGCCGGCATTACCACCACCGGTATCGCCAGTACCGCCGTCAGCTGGCGCGTCGCCGGGTGGGACTTCAGTCTCGGGATTACCGCCGGTTGAACCTGAACCCGTACTGCCGTCACCGGTGCCACCACCGGCGGATCCTTGCGCTTCTCCGCCAGCGCCGTTGCTGTTCTCTTCGGCGCCCTGGGCGGACGCGGTCGACGACGGTAGATCCGTCAGAGCCGTTCCAAATAAAAGTGAAATTGCGAACGCAACGTAAAGCGTGCGCTGGCACAGATTGCGCCAGTTGCGAATGCTCGTTAAAAACATACAGTCTCTCCTGAGATGGTCAATTTACGTCGTGGGCTGACCTGTAAACCATCATTACAGTGACTGCGCCGGCATCCCGTGCTGGCTCGCAGTCACCTGTTTCTCGCGATCGACTCTCCCCCTACAAGCTTGGACGTCCACACTGTCGTTTCGAGAACCCTGAACCTGTGCAAGTCGCAACAGGACGTGGATGATTAGATCAAAGGAACAACGCTGCCGAAGTAATCTTTACCGAACCCAGCGTGCGCTACGTCCGATTTTTCTGGGAAGGATTCCCGCCGGTGCTAGAGAAAAGCCAGCAAACTTCTGGCCGATTGCGCCGATAGCTCCGGAAACACCCCCTGCAGAACTCGACTGACCGTGTCGTCCGCGACATCGTTGTTTTCAATCTCGAGAAGTCGAAGGTAAGCGCTGAGGTTGCGCGCAACGGTCGAGGGTCCGCACGAAGCGTGGGGCCTTTGAAGCTCGTCAACATATTTCACAAGCATGAGGCGTTCGATCTCATCCGCCTGGGATTCGACGAGTTGAATTTGCCCGGCGAGCGTCTGCAGCAGGTCATCGTCGACTTCTGGAAAACCTCGACCAAGTACCCAGCGAGTCACTCGAAGATGTTTGACGACATCATCATTCCAGCCGGTAACGCGCTCAATCAGATCTGCAAGAAACTGAGTCTCGAGAACACCGGGGCCTTCGGCACCGCACCAACAACAGAACCAGACCAGATTGGTATCGCACCGAAACAGATTCTGCAGCTTCACGGCGGCGTCCCGGGACAGGGGCGTCTGATCCAGACGCTGCGCGAAAGTTCGGAATGCGTGAGGTGGATAAAGGTCGGGCTGCATCCCGGTATTGTTCTACCGCTGCGCGTTGCAGTAAACCAAAGCCTGCAGCGCCCGGTGTTGCGGGCCACTGTCCGGCGTCAACACGCAGGCGACAGTCACGTTCATGCGACGATCCACACATCGCTCAGGCAAAACCGGACTTTTCAGATATGGCAAACGACTACAAACAGACTCCCGGATTCATCAAAGGGGAACAGCGGCGAAGAGCAGTGCTCGGAGACGCGCACGTATCGCGATCACTTGAGAAAGCGAATGGCGATCGGCTGCTGCAACCCATCCAGCAACTTACGACAGAGTTTGGCTGGGGCGAGGTCTGGACACGTGAGGGTCTCGAACCAAAGACGCGCAGTTTTATGTCGATGGCGTTTCTGGCCGCCAATGGCAAACATGAAGAATTCAGAACCCATGTCCGCGGCGCCGTGAATAACGGGGCCAGCGTTGAGGAAATTCGTGAGGTCCTGATCCAGGCCGCACTGTACTGCGGTTTTCCGGTGGGCCTGGAATGCACAAGAATCGCCCACGAGGTTCTGACCGAGATGGGAGTCGACACAACCGCGTGATGAGGGTGCTGTTTACGCGCCGAGCAGCTCGCAGACCTTGGGCAACAAGACTTCGCTCCTGGCCTTGAGTGCCTGAACATCATGATGGGGCGTTGCGCCTCCCGCGGGATCGACAGAAAACGCTGGCACCTGCCGCCCTGTTGCTCCGCGTAAAAACAACTCGGTAACACCCACGGCAAAGGAGGTTCCTATGAAAAGCATCAAATCCATGGAGGTCGATGCTTCAAGCACCCGCTGCCACTGGTAGCTCTCGTGCTCGTCATAATACTCGTCGAACCAGAGCACATGCTGGCGCAACAACGCCGAGCATTGGGGGCAGCGTGGCAGGTTTTCAAAAACAGGATCTTTGACAAACGCATCCACGCCGGCGTCCATGCGCTTGAGCGCACCCGCTGGTGCGGCGTTCGAACAGCCGGCGCGCGAACACCTGACCTGATCTGAACTGCCATGGACCTTGATCAGGTTTCTGGTCTTTGCTTTCTCATGCAGGGTGTCGACATTCTGGGTGACCAGTAAAAAATCACCGCCCCGTTGGCGGTGCCAGCTTTCAATTCGCGTGAGCGCGTGGTGTGCCTCGTTCGGTTCCTTGTCGAAGACAACATCGAATCGACTCGTATACCACTGCCAGCTGCCGACCGGGTCTTCTTCGAAGTACCGACGGGTGCCGAGTTCTGTCACGTCCTTTTTCCAGACGGCATCAGGGTCGGTTCCACGAAACGTCGGGATACCACTGGCGAGACTGATTCCAGCCCCGGTCACAACAACGACGCGCCCTTGCCCGACTGCATCAAGGGCTCGACCGAGAGTTTCTGCGGGATTTTCCATGCGTTGCGCTCACTTTGCTCGAAGCAAAGTGTACCGCGCATGAAATTGCCTAGTTTCGACCGAGGAAATTCTGCGCCCAGTTAGACGCTTCGACCCGGTTGTTCACGCCAAGCTTTTTGTACAGGTTGTACACGTGGGTCTTCACGGTGTGAGGAGAAATGCTCAATGACGTCGCGATTTCCTCGTTCGTCTTGCCAAGCACCAGAATTTTGAGAATTTCTCGTTCTTTCTGGGTCAGACCCGGATCCTCGACCGCGGCGGTCATAGGCCTGGTTCCGTTTACGATGAGCGACCCGAGGTAGCCCCGTGGCAACCAGAACTCACCTTCGAGAATCACGCGCAGGCCGCGCACCAGATGATCTACGTTCGCGCGTTCCCGAAAGAGCCCTCGAAGACAACGCCATCCCACATAGTCGCGGCGCAACTCGTCGTCAGCGGCGGCGGAGATATTAAAAAACGCAACCTTCGGTCCACCGTCATCGGTACTGCCGCGCTGATAGTCTTCTATCATTCTGATCACACCTTCACCGCTGTGGTTCTGGGCGTCTATCAGCAATATTGCGCCGCCATCGGTTCGCATGGACGGCACTGAAAAATCCGAAGACAGCGTCACATCGACTTCGAGTTGCTCATTCAGACTGTTGCAGAGAAATGTGTTCTGCAGGTCTTCGCGAGCGAGGATGGTGATGCTTGAGGTCTCACTCGTGTGCTCAGGCGATCCTTCACCTGGAGCGGCCTTTACCGGGTCAGTAATATTCATGGTGCTTGGAGGCACTGTCGATTTCAAAGAAGCGCCCAGCAATGCTGACAGCTTCCATGAATAGACGGCGCACGTTCCCTCTTCTCGCTAACAAGCGCGTAATGGTTCCAAGGCACACATTGAGAAAACTAGAGAAAGCACAGATCATGCAGTGGACATGCAGTGGACCGGCAGTGAACATGCGGTGCCCGATCTCAGCGTTCCGACCGTCAGGTTCATGTGATGAATATGGGCTCATCGTTAAACCTGCGACCAGCAACTCACAGACCTCACGATCCGCGCGTCTACTGAAATCGGTTTATGGATCTGAACTCAACTCGCTCAGCCCAAATTACTAATACCGCCTACTACCGCCTACTACCGCCAACTCTTCTGCGTCACTTCAACCGACTCGTGTCCCGTTCCGGGAAAACCCGAACAGCGCACCGCAGTCGCTACGAGAGGCAGGTCGACTCACTAATAACGAATCAAATCCAATCAAACGAATCCAATCAATCAATAAAGTAATCAACTAACCCACAAAGTCGGTTCTTTGGTGCTACACAGTCGGCATCACACTGCTTTCTCAGCGTGTACCGCATCACCCGGAAAATTCCTGCACGATTAGCCCTAATCGTCCGATCTCGCACCAGCAGCGCCAGGCTGGCAGCACGGGTTCGGTCCCAACATATTTCCTCAGGATTGTGTCGAAAGGTTACAGATTCCATTTTGAATGCGCAATTACCCCTTTTTCGCCCGTAAATACCCCGTGCGCGGGGCCCGAGGCAGGCCCAGTGTCTTAAATCTGGACGGTTCAGGATTTGTCATGCCGTGATAACCGCGGGCCGATTGCCGCCCTTGCGTCGCTGTGCGGCACCCTCGACCGATCGACGCCTGTGCGGTCAGATAACACAGTGATGGCGACGGTCCCAATTTACAGTCGATCGCGCAGACGCTACTTAAGGGGCAGCCGAAACCAGCGCAGGCGCGCATCGGCAGGTCATCTCAACAGCGTATCGACACGCTTTTCAGGTTCAGTAATCTGGCTGGTTACGAGCGGAGAACACAATGACAGGATCAACGCGAACGATCGTATGCGGCGCCGGAGTTATCGGCTCCTGCATCGCCTACTTTCTATCGCGTCGTGGCGTCGAAGTTCTCATTGTCGACAAGAGCGATGTCGCCAGTGCGGCATCCGGCAAAGCCGGCGGCTTCCTCGCCAGAGACTGGTGTGACGGCACCGTTACCGAACAGCTGTGTCAGGTCAGCTTTGACCTGCATCAGGAACTCGCCGACACGCTTGACGGTGCTGATGCTTATGGATATCGGCCCATGTCAGCGTATTCAGTTGCGATACCGAACGCGACCCGCGGCCTGCGGGCAGCCCATGAAAAAGAAACCGCGTGGCTGTCGGACGGATGTTTTGTCCGCGGCAAACTCGGCGACATCGGAAACACGGCACAGGTAAACCCTGAACAGTTCACCAGGGCGATGCTTGCGGGCGCCGTCGAGAATGGCGCGACCCTGGTTCACGGGACCGTTAACGGCGTCAACACATCAAAAATGTCCGAAACCATAACCGGTGTATACATCGACGGAGAATGTGTCGACGCCAAAAACACAGTCATCGCGATGGGCCCATGGACCGCCGATGCGGAGAGATGGATGCGCCTTCCCGGAATCGACAGCATCAAAGGTGACAGTCTGGTACTGCGCCCACGAGGCAAAATTCCGGCGCATGCGCTTTTCATCGACTACGAAACCGCTAACGGCGACTGGGAGTCACCGGAGCTGTTCCCAAGACCTGACGGCACCGTCTACCTGTGTGCGGAATCCGATACGGAGCCACTCGCCGAAAACCCGCACGCGATCAACGCCTCGGATGGAGCGGGTTCCCGACTGCTGGAGGTTGCCGGCGCGGTGTCTCCGGCTCTCAGGTCAATCACAGCAGAAAAAGTTAACGGCTGTCATCGTCCAGTCGCTCACGACGGGCTGCCGGTGATCGGACCTGCCCACAATCTCAAGGGCGCGTGGGTCGCAACCGGCCATGGCCCCTGGGGCATTCTCAACGCGCCGGGTACCGCGCTGGTGATGTCCGAACTGATCTGTGACGGGGTCGCAAAAGCCATAGACCTGAGAGCTTTCTCTGCGAATCGCGACCTTTCGGATGAGCTTCACGACGAAGACCTGGCCTCGGAAGCCAGCTGAACATTCGGGCCGTTAGCGCTTCGACCGGAGAGCGCGTTCGTCCAGCCATGCGGTGACCTCTTCCCGATTTCCAGTGAACGCAACGCGGTCGCGCTTGTGACGTAACTGATAGTCATACATCGGGTCGTAGTACTCGACCAGCAGTGGTTCGATCCAGCTGCGATGCGCAACAGCATCGCCTGACTTTTCATGCTCGGCAAGCGCATCCGACATCATCGCCTTCAGCGCGATGAACCGGTCGCCACCGAGGCGCTTTTTTATCCGGTCGAGGCTGGCTCGCAATGCTTCACTGAATCGACCAAAACCGTCGTCCTCGCCGTAGTGTGCGATACACGATTCGAGCGAGTCCGTGATGTATCCATGCAGCGTCTCGTCAATTCGATCCTCAACCGACGCCTCAAGCACCACCAGAGGGCTGCGTGCGGTGACATCGACCACCGACTTTGGAATTGAAACGATTCCAATATGCGTACCCTCGTCTTCGACAACCAGTTGACGTCGCCCCGCCCGATGATAATGAATCAATTCGATCGCCAGCGCGTTCTCGAAATTGATCTGGGATGGCTGTGGTGTGGGCCAGCGGCCAAAAGCGGAACCGCGGTGATTTGAAATTCCTTCAAGGTCGATTGCGTCAGACCGATCGACGATCACTCTTGTCTTCGCAGTTCCGGTGCGCCCTCCCAGAACCACAACATCAAGGTCATTGATTCGATGCGCTGTTTCTTCGATCAGAAAGCTTCTCAATGCCTTGTAACCACCGGCGATCCGGCAAATCTCAACGCCAGCTTCGGCCAGCCACTGCTGTGTAATCTGCGAGCGCAGGCCACCTCTGAAACAGAACAGGGCAGCACGCGGATTGTTCCGCACGAACTGCTGCCAGGCACGAACTCGTACTTGTTTGATGTCACCGTTAACGAGCTCGTGACCCAGCTTTATCGCCTCATCCTGACCCAGCAACTTGTAGCATTTACCGACTTCTTCTCGTTCCTGGTCATCGAGCAAAGGCAGGTTTACCGCATCACCTATCGTTCCCTGGTCAAATTCGACCGGAGCACGCACGTCCAATAGCGGCACTTGCGATGCAATAAGATCAAGATAGTCGTCGCGAACAGGCAGATTCATGCGAATTGGTAGTTTGTGATCGTTAGTGTGCGATGACGATTGGCAGCAAGAGTGAGCAGAAAAGCACAAGGTGCCCGGATGATCAGTACCGCTCGGCAATCAAGTGGCGTACGTGCACTCGCGCCGTCAGTATACTCCGTGGCGATCCAGCGCATCGCCAAAGCACCAGCTTTTTATTCTACCCACATCACCAACCTTCGGACGTTCCCGGTCACTTGCCTCGATTTTTTCCCGTTCCAGAACTTGCCGCGCTGAGAGACGTCTTCACGCCTCCGGGGCCAATTCTGCTGGCGCTTTCGATCGGTATCGGCGGTGCCCTGTTCTTCAACCTCATCGATGCTCCGGTGCCATGGCTTCTGGGATCTCTGTCCGCAACACTGATCGCGTCGATTGCGGGCCTGCGGCTGACGATGCCGCGACCCATTCGAAATCTCGGCATGATGATCTTGGGCACCGCTGTGGGAAGCGGGTTTAAACCCGAGATCTTCGCACTGGCCTCGCAGTGGATACCGTCGGTGTGCGCGATGATCGTTATCATCTCTCTCATCACACCGGTTTCGTATCTCATATTCAGGCGATTGGCCAAATGGACACCCAACACCGCCATGCTGGCGGCAATACCCGGTGGCTTTGGCGCGATGTTGTTAATCGCCGAGGAATCGGGCGCAAACCTTCGCGCGGTGTCGATGGCCCATATGTTTCGGATCATCACGGTGATTTTGTCGATGCCGTTGATATTGCAATGGATCGGTGGCAGCGAGCTCGATGTCACCGCGGTTGCAACCTTTTCCGGTGAGCCCCTGCAGGGTGCGAGGGACTGGATGGTAATTGTCGCGTGCGTCGCTGTCGGCCCCTACGTTGGTCGTTGGCTAAGACTCCCGGCAAGTGTATTCATGGGTGCAATGGTGGTCAGCGGGATTGTCTACCTCACCGGAACAGTTGAAGGTAACCTTCCACGTCCCGTGGTGTCTGCGGTGCAGGTCGTTACCGGCACGTGGCTGGGCTGCAGTTTCTCGGGACAGAACCGCCGGGAACTGTTTTCAGTTGCGGCGGTGTCACTGGTTGTCACGATCTGCACTCTGGTACCTGTTCTTCTCGCGGCGCTGGCGTTCGCTCAGTACACGCGCTTCGATGCGATGCCGCTGCTGCTGGCTTTCGCGCCGGGTGGTATGCCCGAGATGTCGCTGATTGCTCTCGCTCTTAACCTCGATCCAACATTTGTCATTTTCCATCACCTTCTGCGAATGGGGGCGTTGACCGTGTTCGGTCCGCTGCTGCTGCGACCGTTTCTGACCCGCAACGCGCCTCGCGAAAACTGACGGTGTCGCAAACAGTACCTTTTACGGCTATGCGCAGCCGCCTTCGAGTCTTAACATAATGAGCACTCACGACTAACAGCAACGAGGTGTTTCATGGTCTTCTTTCGACGACTGCTTCTTTCAATCGCGATTCTGCTGGTTTTGATTGGCCTGGTGGGAATGATTCTGCCTTCGAGCGTTCATGTCGAGCGTTCTGCTGTTTTCAACACGACGCCGGAAAAAATCTGGCCCCATGTGAGCAACTTCAAGTCGTGGGAGGCCTGGTCACCCTGGTTTGCGAAAGATCCTGATGCCAGTTTTACCTACAGCGGTGACGCAGGCACTGTCGGACACACGTCAACGTGGTCGTCAGAACAAAAGGAGGTCGGCTCGGGGTCGCAAAAGATCGTCGAAATCACCCCGAACGAACGCATGGTCACCGCTCTGGATTTCGGTGCTCAGGGTACCGCCACCGCCACCTTCGCTCTGGTTCCCGATGGCGGTACTACCCGGGTGACGTGGTCGCTTGATTCCGATTTTGGCAAGAACTTCATCGGCCGCTATTTCGGATTGATGATGGACAAAATGGTCGGATCGGATTACGAAGCCGGACTCGCAAAGCTGAAAACAGTATCGGGTGGCTGAGTCGAATCGCCGTTTTGAAGCGCTCGAGAGTTGCGTCGGCCTGAACTGCGGCCGACGCTACAGATTCAGCGATCATCCGTTATTGTTTTTCATCGGTCTCTGGACATTTTTTTCGATGCGGCGAGACTCAGGCGCCACGCCAGGACCGGAGTGCCCGTTACTGATCGCTGTGAGCACCTTTGCGGCCTGCACAAGTTCTATAAATTGAGCCCGATAACCATGAGTGTCGACACCTCTGGCATCGCGCGCGATTCGCACGACGTCGTCATACTCAAACTCTTCGAGAAACTGTCCGCCACGAAGAAGCTGGCCAAAACCTGCGACCGCTGAAGCAAATCGCATATCCACAGAGGCACTTTCGGAGACATCTTTCACCGAAACGGGTTGTTCGATAAGTGTGCTGACTTTCGATTGCGGACGCTTGTAGCGTAATTTTACGAACGCCAGTTCGTTTTCGAATTCAGCGGCGTCTTTCGATGAGGCAACGTCGCTTTTGCTTTCGGTCTGATATCTCAGTTGGTCCACATTGCGCGAACCGGCACCTTTGAGCGCAACCTCATACAGAGCCGTGACGGTGTGCCCGGCGCCAATCTCGCCTGCGTCAACGCGATCATCGTTAAAGTCCTCTCTCGCAAGAGCACGATTCTCGTAACCAATCAGTCGATATTCATCAACCTGATCAGGATTGAATTCGATCTGAATCTTGACGTCCTTGGCAATCGTATAAAGCGTGGACTGCATCTCCTCAACGAGCACCTTACGTGCCTCGTGAATGCTGTCGATGTAGCCGTAGTTCCCGTTACCCGAGTCGGCCAGCTGCTCCATCAGGTGATCATTGTAATTCCCCTGACCAAAGCCCAGCGTCGTCAGATACACCCCGGACGTACGCTTTTTTTCTACCAGCTTTTTGAGTTCATCAAAACTTGTTGTGCCGACATTGAAGTCGCCATCGGTTGTGAGAATGACCCGATTCACACCGTCGCTGACAAAGTGCTCCTGTGCGAGCCGATATGCAGTTCGAATACCGTCCGCACCGTTAGTGCCACCACCGGCGCGCAGCGAGCGAATAGCGGACGCTATGGTCTGATGTTGGTCACCCGGGGTTGGCTCGAGGGCAATACCCGAACTGCCTGCGTAAACGACAATGGATACCCTGTCAGCCCGATCAAGATGTTGCGTCAACATCAACAACGATTTTTTCACCAGCGGCAGTTTGTTCGTCTGGTTCATTGAACCCGACACATCCACAAGAAAGACCAGATTTGCCGGGACGTCTTCGTCCGCATCTTTGTTCTCGCCTTTGATACCAACCCGCAACAGCAGCGTGTCTTCATTCCAGGGTGTACGCGCTATTTCGGTAGCAACCGCAAACGGGTGCTCCCCCCCGACAGCATTCGGGTATCCGTAGTCAAAATAGTTGATCAACTCCTCGACCCGAACAGCGTCCTGCGGTGGGAGAGCTCCTTGATCCAGAAAGCGTCGTACGTTGGCGTATGCGCCTGTATCAACGTCGATTGAAAACGTTGACACGGGCGAATCGGACACCCGTTTGATGCCACTGTCTTTGATCACCGCATAGTTTTCGCGATCAGCAGGCGCGGGTCGCACCATCACACTGGAAGAAATCGGTCGTGGTGGTGCCATATTGAAATGCTTTGCCGCGGGCGCTGTCTGTACAGATTCAGAAGCCTGAGCGGAAACGCCAGCCTGAGCCCGAGCCCGGTCTTCAAATATCTTCAACTCCGGTCGTACGGCCTCTGATTGATCACGCCGCTGAATTTCGCGTCGATCGTTTTTCTCAGACAGTTTTTTCAGATCACTCTGTCGTACATCACTCTCGGATTGCCGGGACATATCCGACGTGCAGCCGACGAGTGCAGCCGCGGTGATGAAACTTGCGATAACAATACGTTTTTTCATTTTGATCTCCTGGATTCTGTTGATGTCCCGTGACATCAGTCGACAGCGGCTCGCACTCACCGGTTTGTGCTTTAACGCGCGGCCTGGTGAAACGGGGTGAAGATCGGGAGGCCCATACCCGGGAGATACGCACTGGTCACCGGGACTGTCCGAAGCGCCTGCAAATGCAGTGTTTTTCGCGAATTCACCAATTTATTTCTGATTTGACCCCGAATCACCCGCTCGTGCGTTAACAGTATCGAGAACACCGGGACCAGACGTATCGCACATCGTCCGATCACCCGAAATGTGTTTTTTGCGATTGGCGGTCAAACAGCGGACGTAACCATTGAGACAATCGTGCACGGCCGGGGCTGGATCACAAGGACGGCCAGCACCGGCCAACCTGTCAACTAAAACGAGCCAGCCTGAACAGAGGTCCATAGGTTCACCAGCGCATTAAAGTCCAATCAGTGTAAAGAGCGAAGATGTCCCAGAGTTTTGCAGAACCCAAATCACCGCATCTGTCGGCGGACACCCAGGCAGACGTAGCAGCGAGCGCCTCTGCCAAGCTAAGCTCCGTCCCCATGGCAAGCAAAGAAAGTGATGAGGAATTGATGTGTCTGTATCGCGATGGCGATGCGGCGGCTTTTGAACGGCTGTACCTGAAACACAAGGGCGGTCTGTTTCGATATTTCCTCAGACAGTGTTCGGATCGAGCGGTTGCGGAAGAGCTTTACCAGGATGTGTGGATGCGAGTCATCAACTCACGCGATCGTTACGAGGTCACTGCCAAGTTCACCACCTGGATTTACAGAATTGCGCACAACAGGTTGATTGATTTTTATCGTCAATCAAGCCGTCAGATCCAGCAGTCGTTTGACGATGAAGATGCGCCCGACACCCACGCCGGCCCGGTAGCCCTGGACCCGGCACACATCGCCGCAATTGCGCGTGATGGGCAACGTCTTATCGCAGCGGTGAATGAGCTGCCAGCTCCTCAGCAGGAAGCATTTTTGCTCCGTCAGGAAGGCGGTCTGTCGCTGGAGGAAATCGCCGAAGCTGCCGGTGTGAACAAAGAAACGGCCAAGAGTCGTCTTCGCTATGCCATGAGTAAAATTCGTCGTGCGCTCGACGAAAATCGAGAAGTTACCGATTATGAATGACCGAAAAATGAATCAAGCTGACGCAGACGTGAACGCGAACCCGGAATTGGATCGGGTCTGGTCGCGGATGTCAGACGAGCTACCACCGATGTCTGCAGACAGCGCAATTCTCACCAAGGCGCGAGAGGAGGTATCGGCGACCGGACGCCGCCGCGGGTTTCTGCCGGCGTCCTGGATGGTACCCGTTGGAGGCGCGTTTGCCGCAGGACTTGTCCTCGCAGTGTCGTTTGGGACATTCAGGCAACAGGCAAATGAACCGGGAAACGTCGTCGCACTTTCGCCAGCACCCGCATATGAAATCGCGAGTGTCACACCCTCGTCAGATCAGGCTGAACCACGTCGACAGATCGTTGCCGAAATGTCTTCAATTCAGAAGGAGGAAGACGAACTGGAACAGATTCTCGTAAAGCCGCTGGAACGATCGGTACCTCGAGCGCCTGCCGCTCAGGGTGCGGTCGCGCCTTCCGCAGCTGCACCACAGGCGTTAACGTCAACTGCAGTAGTGGAAAAGGATCTGATGCGCCGCAGCAAAAAGACGGCGGCCAGGGACGAGACTGTTTTCGCCGCTAGCTCTCAAGATGCAACAACTGTTGCCACCCTGCACGACGGCGCGAACACGGCGTCGACCCTGACGATCGCAGCAAGCCAGACTCCTGGAAATTCAAAAGAAGCCATCAGCGACACGCTGTCCGAGATGCTCGACGAAATTTCAAACTCGCAAGGTGAACTGGACGATCACGAACTCGACCTGTTGTTCACGAGTGAAGAAAGCTGGCTGACCAGCATTCAGCGCCTGCTTACCAATCAAAACAAGCAGCGAGCACTGCAACTGGCGGATAAGTTCAGGCAGCGCTTTCCGGATGCCGCCGTACCAGACAAGCTGAAGTCACTCTTCGATCAGCTATAGGTCCCGGCGCGCCGGACCACAGGTCGCCTGCAGATGTTTCAGGGACGTACGGTAGTCACCCGTACGTCCCTTTTGCATGGCAGAATGACGGTCTGAAACCTAACGTCCCGCGGAGCGCTGCGATGTCGATACCAGGATCGGGAGGCAGTCGCTGCCTCGCAGTCACGTTTGTTGCGTACGCAGTTTGCGCGCCGCTGTTCAATGCGTTCGCTGAGTCAAATGATGCAGCAACCCAGGCGCTGCTTGAAAAAGCGAGCTCGACCTACTGTAAGGACTACACTGACGAAACGGTGAACTACCTGCTGACCCAGGGGACACCGGATGATGTCACCATGATGGAGTATGCCGTCGGATATCTGGAGGACGGCCAGTGGAAAATAGACAGCAAAACCCTGTCCTCAAGCTCTGGCGACGTTGATGGCGAATTCGTGGTCCAGGTTCGCTGCACCTGGACCACGCCCATCGAAGAACTCAACGCTCCGGTGGATTTGCAATACAAAGCCGTTATTGATCGCCAGACCCAAACGGTCATCTCTGTAGAAGACGCGAATTAGGTCTTGGCGCTATCGGCAGACATGCTCCGTGAGCAACGGCCAATTTCCGGGATTGTCCATATTCTGATTGGCGCATTTGTACTGACCCTGCAGGATGCCGTCATCAAATGGCTTGTCGATGACTATTCTCTGTTTCAGACACTGTTCCTGAGGAGCATCACGATGATCGCGGTTGCGATGATGATCTGGCTCCCTCGCAAAGGCGCCCGACACTTCGCGACATCAAGGCCACTCCTCAACCTGCTTCGCGTGATCTTCCACTTCGCGACGTTTGTTTTGTTCTTTACCGGTATTTCTCTGATGCCCCTCGGCGATGTCATTGCGCTGGCGCTGACGGCATCGCTGTTTATGGCGCTGCTTTCCGGACCTGTGGCAGGCGAACCGGCCGGGCGTGCCGAAATCTTCGCGGTCGTCATCGGCTTTCTCGGCGTGCTGCTAATCGCCGGACCCAACGGCTCGGATCTTCCGCTGGGTGCCGTCGTCATCGTGCTGCTTGCGGCGATCTGCTACAGCGGGATGTCTCTGGTCACACGCCTGCTTGGCAACACCGAGCCGGCCGAAAGAATGATTGTTTATTCCGCGGTTGGAATAACGCTCGTCAGTGGCCTTACCCTGCCCTGGATCTGGAAACCCGCCGAATGGACAACAATTGGCGCGATGATGGCCCTGGGTCTTGTCTCAATCATCGGCCACTGGTTTCTCGTTCAAGCCTACCGACTGGCGCCAGTCCATATCGTTGCGCCGTTTGAGTACACCGCACTCGTCTGGGGAATTATTCTGGGTCTTGTTTTCTGGAATGAAATTCCGACGACGGGAATGCTCGCAGGCGCCGCGCTCATCGTCTGTGGCGGCTTGATCATTGTGTTCGCCCAGCGACGAAGGTCCGCCGCCGGCACGACTTAAGACCTAACCGCGGCCAACAAACGGCATATGATTCGCCATGACAGTCATGGTCAGAACGTTTGCCTCGAGCGGTAGAGAATCCATATACACCACGGCTTCGCCAACATGGCGGGCGTCCATTCGCGCTTCCTGAGCAAGTTCACCAGTCGCCTGGGGCACGCCGTCCCCGGCGACCATCCGATCGGTCATTGGAGTTGCGGCGTTACCGATATCGATTTGACCGCACGCGATGTTGTACTTGCGGCCATCGAGGCTTGTGGATTTTGTCAGACCCGTAACTGCGTGTTTGGTTGATGTATACGGCGCCGAAAATGGTCTTGGTGTGTGCGCCGAGATTGACCCGTTGTTAATGATTCGACCACCCTGGGGCGATTGTTCTTTCATGATTCTGAACGCCTGGCGGGTGCACAGAAACACGCCGGTCAGATTGATATCGACAACCGCTCGCCATTCATCAACCTCGAGTTCATGCATCTCCACCGGTCTTGCGCCAATACCTGCGTTGTTGAACACCAGATCCAGTCGCCCGAATTTCTCGACCGTTCTGGCAAAGACATTTTCGACCGCGCTCTCGTCGCTGACATCAGCCTGAACAATCAGCGTGCGAGCTTTGTCGACACTGAGCTCTGCTGTTTCCTCGAGAGGCTCGGCACGACGTCCCACAAGCGTCACCTGGTACCCGGCCTCAATTAGCGAGTGTGCTACGGCCCGACCAACACCCGTGCCGGCGCCGGTAACAATTGCGGTCTTGTTCATTTTTTTCATTCCTGTTGCGCAAGTAGATTGCCCAAGTAAACCAGAGGGAACTCCTCGATAGAACTCCTGAGCAGGATTTGTCCCCAAAATTTTCGAGCAGCCCGCCAGACAGCAAACGCCATCGACGCGAATGCGTCACAGAGGCTTCACATGCGCTCACGTAAACTGCGCGTCAGTCGCTGAATAACTCGACCGCGGAGCGTTTGATCGAAGATCAGAATTCTCCAGCGATCACCACCTGACGAAGATCAGATCAGCGACCACAGACGGCGAGACAACCGGCCACCGAGAGCCGCGCCCAAACCGTCCAAAGGAGAGAGGCAAGATGGGGAGTACAACGATGGGGACTACGTCCGCTTCGAGTATTGAACGTGCAACAAGACGCGTCGCTCGAATCAAGAAAATGAGAAGGCTGCAGGCCAGAATCGCACCGCCGGTGCGCCTTGTCAGTCAAAGTGCACCTGATGCCCGTGCACAGATTACTGGTCGAACCGAGAAGAGCGCCGCTGCGTTCAAAGCGTATCTGACGATGGGGCTCGAAGACGCCCAGCTTGCCGCGGTTGCTCACGGCTATTCTCTGAGCGAACGATCGCTACACAAAATATACCTGCGACTGATAGATGTTGGACTGGACAAGTGGGAACGAGGCCAGCACATCGCGCTGTCCAGTATCGCGACGCCAGAGACACTCCTGTTCATCGCCCGGTCGCGCCAGCGAAAACGCAACTGGGACACGATCGCATCGGGCCTCGGAAAGTTCTATCGACGAGAAATCGCCCCTCAGGAACTGCTGGCGAACGCCTGAATAACAAAAGCCTGCACGAACAGAACCGCGGCTGGTTTTATACAACCAGCCGCGGCTTTTTTTGGATCATGATTCTGCTTTTTCAACCGGTGCGGACTGAACAACGCCGGATTGCAGGAGCTTCTCGTTTCGAAGCAGCTTGCGCTGATAGCGGCTCTGCACGATATCGGTCAAAACGAGAACTACGATGACGAAATAGAACGTCGCCTTGGTCATCGGGTGAATTTCGCCACCTAGGATCTTCATCTGGGCGAGATGCCCACCTTCAGATACCAGCATGATGCCGACGACGAACAGAATGAACAGTCCAAGAACTTCGAACATACGGTTTTTCTGAAGAAAATTCGATACCGTGTCTGCTAACACGATCATCAAAATGCCGCCGATGATGATCGCCGTGGCCATGACGAAAAATTCTTTCGACAGTGCCATCGCGCTCAGAATCGAATCGAACGAGAACACCAGATTCATCAACACGATCCAGGTGACAACCATGGCAACGGATCTTGGCTTGCGTTCAGTGGCATGAGCTTCTTCAAACTTCATCATGTGCATCACCTCTTTGGTGGCCGTGTAGATGATGAAGACGCCACCAAACAGAACTATCAGCGCATGAAAATTGAACGTGCCTTCAATGATCCCTGGAACGTTGAAACTGAACAGCTCGTCCTGGAAAAATTTGATCAGCTGCATGAGGACCAGAAGGAGAACAATACGCAGCACAACCGCTATCCCAATCCCCAACTTTCGAACTTTCGCCTGACTTTCTTTTGGCGCGCGCTGGGACTCAAGAGAGATGTAAAGCAGATTGTCGAAGCCGAGCACTGCCTGCAGCAAAATCAGCATGAACAGTGTGACGAGGTTGTCTAGAGTAAAGAGCGATTCCATTGTTCTTACGATCCTTTTTGTCAGCTCTGGACGGCGACCAGGCCGTTGGCTGGCCGATTCTGGCCGATTCTGGCCGTAATATAGATCAAAACATCTGTTTACAGGCGCTCCCGACGCCTCCAGGTTATGAACAACAGATAACTTGTACTGAAATTCGTGGCCGGGATTTGTTCCCGGAAATTCCGGGCATTTGGCGCGGTTCAATTCCCGAACAGCAACCATGTCGGTCCGTCGCCTCTGTCACCACGCCGGCCCCGCTGAACGTCTGAAGGACTATCTCCCGATCAACCCCACCCTCGCGGCCAGTCAGTGGGCCTCGACTAGACTGGATCTCATTAGGACGACTCGCCCAAAGGCGAATCGACACGGGAATATCGGTTGAATTTCTCGAGGGAATGGACCCAAACGACAATGAGTCTCTGCAAGCACAACGGCAAAGCGCGAAAGCAACGGATCGGTCGATCCGTGATGATCGCTATGGCAACGGCAAGCTGTTTGATGCTGACCGGATGCGTTGTGACTACCGACCCGTACGGCGACGGTGATCGAGCGGCTCGCGTCAGCGCCGATCTCGAAAGCATGTTCGCCGATCAGGAGCCCGTAACCAGCGCGCTGAGTATGGAAGAAAGCTTTGCCAGAGCCCTTCTGTACAACCTCGACCATAAGGTCGAGATGATGGAAGAAGTCATCGCAAACCATCATATCGACGTGTCGCGCACCGATCTCCTTCCCCGAATAGCCGCATCGGCCGGCTACCACCATCGAAGCAATGACGCCGGTGGTCGCAGTCAGTCGCTGCTCAGCGGTGAAGAAAGTCTCGAACCATCCACTTCTCAACAGAGAAGCCATCGACTGGTGGATCTTCAGGTTGCATGGAATGTTCTCGATTTTGGCGTGAGCTACATGACCGCTCGACAGCGTCAGGACGAAGCGCGAATGATCGAGGAGCGGCGCCGAAAAGTTATTCAGAATATTGCGTTTGAGGTCGTCAACGCGTACTCGCTTGCGTGGATTGCGCAAAAGTACGGCTCCGAAACAGAAGACCTTGTCGGTGAAATCAACGACGCGGTTGCCTCTTACGATCGTCTGATCAAGAAAAAGCTGCACAACCAGAAAGACGGTCTGCTCAGCCAGCGTCGACTGCTCGACACCCAGAATCAGCTGCTCGAGCTTATTGACGGAATGGCAATCGCCCAGACCAGACTTGGACGGTTGATGAATCTGCGTCCGGGCACACGCTTTCAACTCGCAGCGCCTGGATTTTCCGTCTCGGAAGCACCGATGGAAATCGATGTCGATGAGCTTGAAATCACCGCATTGAACATGCGACCCGAGTTGCGCGAGGAAGATTACGCAAAGCGCATCAGTCACACAGAGACTCGCAAGGAAATGCTGCGAATGTTTCCTGGCCTCGAGTTCAGTCTTGGTGGACACCATGACGGGAACAAATTTTTGTTCAACCGAAGCTGGGCTGATACAGGTCTGCGCCTGTCC
This sequence comes from uncultured Gammaproteobacteria bacterium, assembly GCA_938034705.1. GTDB lineage: Bacteria > Pseudomonadota > Gammaproteobacteria > Arenicellales > CALHMG01 > CALHMG01. The sequence goes on along the minus strand of CALHMG010000071.1, from coordinate 12,054 downwards.
TGGAATTTGCTGAATCTCGTAAACGGTCCCAGGATGCGCGAGTTGCGCAAGTCCGAGGAAGATCTGGCGGACGCAAGACGCCGCGCTCTTTCCATGTCGGTTATGACGCAGGTTCGACTGGCCGCCCAGCACTACCGGGTTGAACAGAAAAAGCTGACACAGACCGCACGCCTCGCGGAGGTCGACGCAAGTTTGTACAAACTTGTTAATGGCGCAAAGCTTACGCGAACACGATTCGACGTCATCCAGGCAAAAGCGGCGTGGCTGATTTCACAAATCCGTGAAGAACTCTCAAAGGCAGAAGTCCAGAACGCGATGGCACGTGTCCTCGACTCCCTCGGAATGGACCCGGTACCCGAGGAAATCAGCGAGCACAGTGTCGCGTCTCTCTCCAAGGCCATTCGCGCGCGGTGGAGCATGCTTTCGAAACACTACTTCGCCAGCTACGACCGCGACGAAAAGCGCTATCAGTACGTGCGCGAACACCCGGATGTGGAAGTTCAAACGAGCAGCGAACCTCTGGAACACCACTCAACAAGCTGGTCAGTCGAAGTTCTCGACTAGCCTGGTCACGAATTAGTTTTCACCGAAGCCACTATTATGCGCAACGCCAAGACAAACCGGACAATCCTCGCAGCCGCAATGATCACAGTATTCGGGTCAGCGCACGCTCAGGAGCCGGTGAACATCAATATCCCGCCCAAATCCGAGAACATTGTGCTTCCAGCACCTGTACCGACTCCCGTAGCGCAGCCGGAAATCGTTTTTGACGAAACCATTGTCGAATCAACGCCCGACATCCGCGGTCTGCTCGTGTCCCGCCATGAAGGGATGATGAACAGCCTGATGACGGCGCCGATAAAGACCGTTCATGTAGCGGTGGGAGAACGCGTCAAGAAGAATCAACTTCTCGTAAGCTTTGACTGCTCGACTCTCGAAGCACGGCTTCGATCTGCAAAAGCACGACTGAAGCAACATCAGATCCTGTTCGACGCGAACAAGGAACTGGCTGTTGAGAACGCCGTTACCCAGCTGGATCTGCTGATGGCAGAGGCGAAGCTTGAAGAAGGCACGGCCGACGTCCAGAACGTCTGGGCTCAGCTCGAGCGATGCGAAATCAAGGCACCCTACAACGGTGTTATCACCGACATCGTCGCTGATGAACGCGAGAGCGTACAGATTGGGGACGCACTGATCGGCATCGTTGACGATCGAAATCTCGACATGATCGTGCACGTCCCGTCCGTGTGGATCAAAAACAACCTGGTTGGCAAACGATTCAAGGTACAGATCGATGAGACCGGCAAGGAATACGACGCAACGGTAAAACGTGTGACGCCAAAAATCGATTCATCGAGCGGTACCGTTGAAGTCACGGCAACCGTGAAAGGCTCTCACAAGGAGCTTTTGCCTGGCATGAGTGGTGCGGCAGAGTTTCCTGATTCGCAATGACGCAGCCGAAGCGGTCGTTACAGGCCCAGAGTATCAATACCGACGCAGCCGCTGAAACGCGGCTGTATTCGATTCTGCTCGCGCTTGAAAGCGGTGCGCGACAGCAAACAACAACCGATGCACTGACGTTTCAGATCGTCAATGAAACCCATCGACTGTTGCGCTATTTCCAGTGCTTTCTCTGGCAGCCCGGCGCGACCGGTCGAGCGCGCATTGACGCTGTCTCCGGAGTTTCCGAGGTCGATCGCCATGCTCCCGTCGTTGTGGCGATGTCGAATATCGTTGACGCGATAAGAAGTCGCACCGATAGCGATACGCTGTTCAGCGTCCAGCCAGGCGATCTCGATGACGCAGTCGCGGAAGACTGGCGCAAGTGGTTTCCCGAATTCGGCCTCTGGTGTCCGTTACTCGACAAGAACAAAAAAGTTTTTGGTGGCTATTTCCTGACCCGCGAGCAGGAGTTCCATCCCTCTGAGATTCGTGCAACGACGCTCGCAACCGACGCCTACGCTCACGCGTGGCGCGCATTGAACCCTGAAGCCGGAAAGAAAGGACTGCTGAAAATTCTGGCCGGTCGACTCATGCGCTGGTCCATGGCGGCTCTGATCGTCGCGGCGATGTTTCTCCCGGTTAGACAATCGGTCCTGGCGCCATCCGAGATTGTGCCGTTTGCACCGACCTTTGTTTCGGCGCCGGTGGACGGTGTGATTTCCAGATTCATGGTGTCTCCCAACACCAGAGTCGAAGCGGGACAGACCCTGTTCTCATTTGACGATACTGAAACCCGAAGCAAGCTTGCCCTTGCGGAGTCGGGCCTTCAGGTTGCCATAGCGGATTATCGACGCGCCACCAATAAGGCGTTTCACGACCAGCGCAGCAAGGCTGAGCGTGAAACATTCAAGCTGCGTGTGGAAGAAAAGCAGCTGGAACGCAACTATGCTCTGCAGAATCTTCAGAAGACGATCGTCACGGCCAATCGCGCTGGTGTGGTCGTGTTCAACGACGTCAATGACTGGATAGGCAAGCCTGTCAAAGTCGGGGAACGAATTCTGACGATTGCTCAAGCCGACGATACTGAAGTCGAAATCTGGGTACCTGTGGAAGACGGTACGAATCTGGAGAAAGGCGCAAAAGTCGACGTATTTCTGAATATCAATCCTGCCAAGCCAATTCAGGCTGTGGTGCGCCAGACGAGTTACAAGCCGACCGAATCTCAGTCAGGAGAACTCGGTTTTAAACTCAAGGCAAAGCTGCTGGACAAAGGCAACGAGGCTCGCCTCGGCCTGAAGGGAACCGCCAAGGTTTATGGCGAACGAGTCAGTCTGTTTTACTTTCTGTTCAGACGCCCGTGGTCGGTGTTCCGCCAGAAGTTCGGTCTCTGACAGACGAAGCTGAAGCGGCAACTTCGATGACGGCGGCTCAAAATTCGGCATTTAGTTCGCAACCTCAAGCAACGGTTCGCGAGATTCGACCGGACCTGACCCTTACCGAGGGCGCTCGAACCCGTGACGGCAATCCGTCCTGGCTGATTCATGATCCCGTGCGCAACAGATTTATCAGCATTGGCTGGCTTGAGTTCGAAATGCTCAAACGATGGTCCCTGAAGTCGCCGGATCTCATCGCGCAGACAATCCTGGATCAAACGCCCCTGGATATCGTCGCATCAGATGTAGTCGCGTTTTCCGACTTCGCCTGCGAAAACGATCTGACGGTCGCGGACACGGGCGAAACTGCCGGTTTACTTGCGGATCGGAGCACTTTCAAAAAGGCCGCCTTGAAGAACAAAGGTCTGCAGCGACGAATATATTTCCGCCTCCCTTTGTTCAGACCGGATAGATTTCTCGAGGCAACGCTCCCTTTTGCCCGGATGATGACCAGCCGTGCTGCGTTTTTTGTGTTGCTGATCATGGCGCTCGTTGGCATCTATCTGGTCAACCGACAGTGGCCACATTTTGTTCAGAGTTTTTCAACGCTGGTGTCCTGGCAGTCGGCGCCGCTGATTCTTCTGGCACTTGCCGTTACCAAATGCTTTCACGAACTTGGTCATGCCTGGGCCGCAAAGCACTACGGTCTTAGCGTGCCGACCATGGGCGTCGCATTCTTTGTGGTCTGGCCATTTCTGTACACGGACACAACCGATGCCTGGCGCCTCAAGGAAAAGCGTCCACGCCTTACCGTGGGTGCCGCCGGCATGGGTGCCGAACTGTATATCGCGATTCTGGCGACATTTGTCTGGGGCTTTTCCGGTGAAGGCAGCATCCGCAACGCCGCTTTTTTTCTGGCCTCGGCATCGTGGATGATGACCCTGGCGATAAACGCCAATCCATTCATGCGCTGGGACGGCTACTACCTGCTCTCCGATTCGATACAGATAGAGAATCTTCACGGTCGCGCGTTCGAATTTGGCAAATGGAAACTGCGAGAACTCATTTTCGGATTCGGTGAAGAACCGCCGGAACCGCAAACTCCGAGAATGCGGCGCTTTTTGATCGGATACGCATGGTCAACGTGGGCCTACCGCGTGGTGCTGTTTCTGGGTATCGCGCTGCTCGCGTACAACTTCCTTTTCAAGGCACTTGGAATCATAGCGATGGCCCTGGCGATACTGTGGTTTATCGCAGGTCCGCTGATAACTGAAATTAAATCGTGGCATGAGCGACGAAAGATGATGAAACTCAATCTCAATGTAGTGTTTTCTTTGTGTCTGATGGCAGGACTCATAGCGTTGCTGCTGGTTCCGTGGCAAAGACATGTGCCAGCCGCGGCGGTAATTCAGTCAACGGTTCAGAAGGAAATATTTGCACCTGCCCCCGGACGGCTGAAAGAAGTTGGATTCAGCACTGGCGACGTTGTGAAAGCAGGACAGAAACTGGTCGAAGTTGAATCTGAGTCACTTAACTTCGATCACGCTCTGGCGGCGGTCAAAGTGAGGAGATTCAGAACAGCTCTGGAACGTCAGTCAACAGAAGATTTTCTGGAGCAGCGTGACGTGCTGCAGGAGAAGCTGGTCAGTTCTCAAACAGAGCAGACGGGACTTGCTCGACAGAGGGAGTCCCTCGTCGTGTTCGCTGATTTCGACGGACATGTCGTGCGCAAGAGAGAGTCCGTCGCCGTGGATCAATGGGTCAGCGACACCCAGTCTCTGGCCACCGTCGTCGACCTGAACAGATTCGAGATCATCGCCTATATCGACGAAATTCATCTGGAGCGTCTGGACAAAAGCGGTCACGCCGTATTTTTTCCCGAGGACCCGAAGCTTGCCGGTATTGAGCTTGAACTTGTCGAGCTTGGATCAACCCGGATTCAGTCGCTACCCAATCCCTCTCTCGCCTCTTTATTCGGAGGTCCGATCGAGGTGAAGGACGGCCCTGATCTCGAACCGGTTAAAGCGCTCTATCCCGTACGACTGAAGCCTCGCGCGTCGTTGCCACCGAAGCTGGCCGGAAGAGTGTCACGCGGAACCGTACACATGGATGCCAACTCTGCGAGTCTGCTCGCCGCGGGTTATCGGCATGTTGTGGGTGTACTCAGGAGGGAGTCCGGCTTCTGAGCCGCAAATGTCACCTAAAGTATCGTCATCATCGACGTCTTCGATCATCAGAAACCCCGACTTAACCGGGCACTGCCGCCGGGGCAGTGTTGGGTAATTCACTGAAAGCATTCGCCCCGTCCGGCGACCGGGATTCCCTCCCTGTCCCTGTCACACCCCGCCATCTAGCCTTAAAAGCAAGCAATAACAGGTTGTCGTGCGCCCGTTTCCCTCGTCTCGGGAAACCGCGGACGCTCCGATGTGGGGACCGAATCAGGTGAGTGACAAGGGCCGCAAAAAGTCGCCGGGCAATGCTCAGAGCGACACGCCAAAGACTGCGTTGGTAACGCGGTCTCAAGGCATGCTGCGTCCCAGTTTTCGTGTGGCACTCGAGCCGCGTGTGATGTTCGACGCCGCGGCGATGGTCACGGCCGCCGAGGTAATCAGTGACCCGGTACCTGAAGCCGCGCCGCCTCTGCAGCCAGCTGAAGCGTCCACGACCGAGCCGGCGTCGGGTGCGAATGACCCAGAGCAGACAGCGTCGCCGGAATCCGCAACTCCCGGGACAACCGAACCGGCCGAAACGCCTGAGTGTTCAGCGCCGGTTATAAACGATCAGTCTGATTTGAGCGAAGGCGCTGACGAAATCAATCCTGATGGTGAACCTGCACAACCGAACAGCGAGATTACCAGCATTGTATTCATCGACACCGATGTGCAGGACCCGGACACGCTTGTTGCTGAAATTACCGAAAACCTTGAAGCGGCATTCGAGGAGTCCTCGCTCGAAGCATCATCGACTGATAAAGCTGAGTCGCATCCTTCCGAGACAATAGACTCCACTGACGGTGGTGCGCAGGACACAGATCCGGGTTCAGAAAATCCAAGACAGCAGATAGTCGGCAACACACTTGTGGTGTTGCTGAATGCAGAAAACGACAACCTGGAATCAGTGACGCAAACGATCAGCGACTATCGTGATCTTGAATCTATTCATTTCGTCACTCATGGCGACGAGGACCTTGTTCGCATCGGCGAAACGTGGCTCAGCTCAGAAAATGTCGATGAATACAGCCAGTCGATTGAGATCTGGGGGGAGTCTCTCGCCGCCGACGCCGACATCCTTTTTTACGGCTGCGATCTCGCCGCCGACCGCGACGGCCAGGCATTCCTCAACGCCGTCAGCAACCTGAGCGGAGCTGACGTTGCTGCCAGTACCGACTCTACGGGTAACACCGAGTTTGGCGGCAACTGGTCGCTTGAATTTACCCTTGGTTCGGTGCAAACCCACAGCATCGTTGGCCTGGACGCTCAATTTGGCTGGCGTGGCGCACTCAATTTTTACACGGTCACCAACACCAACAGCAGTGGTGCGGGGTCACTGAACTGGGCCATCACCAACGGCAATCTCGTTGCGGGCCCGCATGAAATCAGTTTCGCCATCAGCGAAACCGATGCCAATCACTTTTACTATGTCGATGACGGTGTCAGCGGAGAAGTCGATGTCACGGCCATTGCCACGACCACTGAACTTCTCGACTCGAACATCCTCGATATCGACCCTGATCATGCTTCAAGCTGGTATCGAATCGACGTTGGTACAGGCCTTCCAAGCATTGACTTTGAAGTTATCTTCAAAGGAGAAACCCAATCACAGTTTACCGATCGGCCCGTGATCGAACTCTACGGTGCGACGAGCTCGGGAGACGGTTTAACCCTCACGTCGAATGCGAGCGGAAGTGAGATTCGGCACGTTGCCATAAACGCTTTTGGTTCAGACGGGCTGGTCCTGCACGGCGACAACATCAAGGTGAAATCAAGCCACATCGGAACCGATGTATCCGGCCTGGTATCGATCGGCAACGGCGGCGACGGCATTCAGATTAACGGTGACTTCAATATCATCGGCGGCAACACCGCGGGTGACAGAAACATCATCTCGGGCAACGACGATGACGGCATTGCGTTTTTCAATGCGTTCGACACCCGCGTGGAAGGCAACTATATCGGTATCAATGTGCTGGGTGACGCCGCACTTGCCAACGGCAACGACGGCCTGGATATTTTTCAGGGTGCCGATAACGCCATCTTGAACAATGTGATCTCCGGCAACACGGATGCCGGGATCGAGCTGGACAGAACAGACGGCACTGTCGTTTATGGCAACCTGATCGGCACCGACGCAACTGGCCAAAATGCGGTTGGCAACGAGGTACGCGGGATAGCAGCTGCACAATCCACGAACCTGCAAATCGGCGGCAGCAACGCAGGCGAAGGCAACGTTATCTCGGGCAACCTCGCTTCGGGAATTCTGCTGGACGCCGACGGCTCGGATGTAGAAGGCAACCTCATCGGCACCGACATCGACGGTGACACCGCACTTGGCAACGGCCTTCACGGCATCCTGGTATCTGGAGACAACAACACCATCGGCGGTGTTTCAACCAACTACGGTAACGTAGTTTCAGCCAACGACGGTGTTGGCATCCTCGTGATGGTGGACAGTGAAGACAACACGGTCCAGTTCAATAATATTGGCACCGACATCAGCGGAACCGCGAGTCTCGGCAATACGAACACAGGCATCTTCGTGGACCGCGCCGACAGTAACGATATTGTCGACAATCTGGTCTCCGGCAACAGCTTCGACGCAATTGTGATCAGCGACTCCGACCTCATTGATATCGGGCGCAATACGATAGGCCTCGATGCTTCAGGTACCGCGGCTCTCGGTAACGGCGGTGACGGAGTCCAGATCTGGCAGTCTCTGGACGCTGACGTCTTTGACAACGTGATTTCCGGCAACGGTGACGACGGAATCGATATCGGCAACAGCAGTGATTTTACGATCCGCGGCAACGTGATAGGTCTCAACGCGGCCGGCAACATCGCAATCGCAAATAACGGGAACGGCATCCAGGGCACCAGTATTTCTGACGGCACGATCGGTGGAACGACCTCGGCCGACAGAAACATCGTCTCGGGAAACGGGCAAACGGGCCTGTGGTTGCGTGGCGACGATCTCACGATCACGGGCAACCATATTGGAACCGACGCGGCTGGCACCGGAGCAATCGGTAATGGCGCCCACGGTATCCGACTTGTCGGCGACCATAATGTAGTTGGTGGCGCGACACTGGCCGAGGCCAACGTAATTGGCGACAGCGTTCTGGACGGCATCTATCTAGACGGCAGTGACAACACGATCTCGGGCAACTACATCGGTACAGACAAATCGGAAACCGTGAACCTCGAAAACCGCAGAGGGGTTGCCATTATCGGAAACGACATCGGCGACAACATGATCGGTGGCGCCAACCCCGGTGAGGGCAACGTGATCGCCAACAACCGAAGCGACGGCATCGGCATCTTCGGCACCAATAATTCGTCCAACTCGATTCTGGGCAATTTGATCTACGATCAAAACGATACCGCCATCGACCTGGATCTGGATTTTGTGTCCGCCAACGACGCCGGCGATGCGGATACGGGCGCTAACGATCTGCAGAATTTCCCCGTCATTACGGTTGCAGAAACCGATGGCTCGGGTTTTGTCTATGTCGAGGCCACACTTAACAGCACGCCCCTGACCGATTACAGAATAGAATTTTTCTCTACGGATACCGCGGACAGTCTTGGTCACGGCGAAGCCGAGCAGTATCTGGGCTTTCAGATTGTTTCCACGGACTCCGCCGGCAATGCCACATTCAGCTTTTCGGATGCTTCATCCACCGTCGCCCTGGGGTCCTTCGTTACCGCTACCGCGACCGTGCAGTCCGGCACGACGTATGGAAGTACCTCGGAGATGGCCGCTAACCGAGCGACCACCACCTATGACCATGGCCCGGTCATAACCACTGCAGGTGGTGCCCCGTCGGTAAATCACATCTATCTCGAGAACAACACCGTCTCGACCAACAACACCGCAACCGACCAGACCTCTGGCGACGTGCTCACCTGGTCACTGGTTCAAAACGCCGACTATCTGCTTTTCAATATCAATCCCGTCACGGGCGAACTGGCTTTTAACTCGCCGCCTGATTTTGAAGCAGTGATGGCACAAACGGGTGACAATAAATACTACGTTACGGTCCAGGTCGAGGACGTTGCGGGAAACACCGACACACAGCTGCACGTCTTTAACATCCTGAACGCCAACGAGGCACCGGATATCACTTCTGATGGTGGTGGCTCCACCGCGGCAGTTACGGTGAACGAGGGCGTTACAACAGCCACAACGATTGTCGCCACGGATCCGGACCCGGGCGATTCCATCGCAAGCTACGCGATTGTCGGGGGCACGGATCAAGCCGCGTTCAGTCTCGATACGAGTAACAACCTGGTTTTCAACACCGTACCCGACTACGAAAACCCGGGCGACGCTGATCAAGACAACATTTACGTGGTCGAAGTCCAGGTGACCGACACCGCGGGACTGGTCAATTCCCAGACTATTACCGTCACGGTCGATGACGTACAGAACGCGCCCGACATCGTCAGCGACGGTGGCAACCCGGTCACAACACTGTACATACCCGAAGGCACGACCGCCGTGACGACCGTGGTCGCAAACGACGGTGACCTTCCCGCTGACACACTCGAGTTCTCACTGGCGGGCGGCGCCGACGCCGCATTGTTTGAAATCGATCTCTTTACCGGGGATCTGCGGTTCAAGTCTGCGCCAAACCACGAGGTTCCCGTGGACGCTGACTACAACGGCGTTTACGAGGTTCGCGTCCAGGTTGAAGACAGCACCAACCAGACCGACTTCCAGGTTATCTATGTCGTCGTTACCGACGTCAACGAAAATCCCGGAATTACTTCGACTTCCACATACAGCGTCAACGAAGGCAACTCGAATGTAGGGGTCATGAGCGCCTCCGATCCGGATCTGCCGGGTGACAACATTTCCTACGCGATCAGCGGCACTGACGCTGCCGTTTTCGACATCGACTCTGCCACAGGCGAATTGACCTTCAAGGTGCCACCGGATTATGAGGCTGCCGTAGACGTCAACGGCAACAACATCTACGAACTGGTTCTGACCGTCAGCGACGGCCAGGGCGGTTTCGATGTCAAGACGATCTACGTTAACGTCAACAATGTCGACGACACGCCTCCCGTTGTTGTTGTTGTTGAAGAAGAACCCGTTGTCGAAGAAACCGAAATTCCTGACCCGACGCCACCAGAAGACCCTGAGTCGGATGACGGAACGGATCCGGCGCCTGAGACAACCACGGCACCTACCCAACAGCGCGAACTTGCTGACAATCCAGCGGACGTGGAATTTCAAACCGTCGAGACCGAGATAGCCCAGTTCGACATCAGCCGCGACCAGGCGGTCGAACAGATCAATCAGGTCATAGAGACACTTCAGGAACGGCTTCAGGAAGACGGTGGACTGCCGGCGCTTGCCGGATTCGAACGTTCACCGCTGTCCCTCGCATTGATCGATCTGCGAACGGAGATGCTGGACGTCGAGTACAGCCGCAGCCTGCTGAATCTCGATATGCAGCCCGCTGAACTGTCTCGCGCCCTGCTGACCGCGCTCGACAGCGTTCTCGGTCAGCTCGCTGATCCCACGACCAAAATCGCCCACGGACAGATTTTTTCCAACGCGGCCATTGGCCTGACGGTCAGCGTATCGGTTGGATACGTCGGCTGGCTGCTGCGATTTGGATACCTCATTGCAGGCTTTCTCTCTGTGGGCACGACGCTGCGCACGTTTGACCCACTCCCGGTGCTGGCCAGCGCCAAGACAAAGAAGAACAGACGTACCGAGAACGAGGACGATGATTCCGGCGACAGGCTGATCGAGGACATGTTCGAACAGGGCTGATCGCTACCCGGGAATTTGTCCCGCAGCCACTGACTCGAAGAAGTCGCGCCGAGCCCCCTGATCCCGCTTGGGTCTTTTGACTAAATGCCCCGCCGCGCGCTCCTCGCGCGCCGTAAATGACTAGATTTTAAGTGTATAGAACGGTGTCCTGACAGGCATTTTACGCCATGACGTCGGGGCAAGTGGCAGACCCAAAACGGAAATTCGTTGGAATCGCTGTGTCAGTGATCCGACCTTGAAAGCACGGAACGAACTTAATGTTACGTATCAGTCCCGCAACCCGGGTGAGTCTGGGTCTGGTCATGTTGACCATCACAATTCTGCTTCTCGCAGATGTGTTCGGTTTCATTCCTGATGAACGTCGCGGTCTTCTTGAAGGCCGAAAGAAATTTGCTGAAACGCTGGCGGTTCAGACAACGCTGGCTGCGAGCCGAGATCAGATGGATCTCGTCAAAATAACTTTCGATACCCTTGTTTCAAGAAACGGTGATGTTGTTTCAGCGTCGCTGAAAGATGCGGACGGCGAATCTCTTGTCACCGCCGGCGACCACCTGGCTAACTGGGAATCTCCAGAAGACGGGAAATCTACTCCAACCCACGTTCAGGTTCCTATCTTCCGGGACAACGAATCCTGGGGACAGATGGAAGTCGTTTTCAAACCTGTTGGAGCAATTGAATCTCCGATCGGAAACTTTCAGCCGCTTCATATCCTTCTTGGCCTTTTCAGCGTACTCGGATTTATCGCCTATCTGATTTTTATCAAGCGCACGCTGCGAGAACTTGATCCCGGGGCGGTCGTGCCCGAACGAGTCATGTCGGCGTTCAACACGCTTGCAGAAGGTGTATTGATTCTCGACGACAGGCAACAGATCGTACTCGCCAATACCGCGTTTACCGAGAAGATTGGCAAAGAGGGTGTCGACTTTCGGGGCAAGAAAGCCAACTCTATTGGCTGGGACATCGATCCCAATAAATCCGACAATCAGCTCCCGTGGACCAAATGTATTGATGATGGTGAACACGTCATCGACCAGCCACTGCGTTATGGACCTGAAAACGACAAACGCGTGTTCATGGTTAACGCCACACCGATCGGTGATGCAAAAGGTGACGCGAAAGGCGTTCTGGTAACTTTTGACGACATTACCGATCTCGAACGCAAACGCGTCGAACAGTCACACACAATGGCGCGGCTTGAGAAATCCGAAAAGGAACTTCAGGACCGCACGATTGC
>CALHMG010000070.1 GCA_938034705.1 uncultured Gammaproteobacteria bacterium | reverse complement strand
CACCTTCCTCAGACACCCCCACCTAGTACCGGATCAGGATGTTACCCCCCAGCATTGCTGGGGGGTTTTTTTTCGCCTGACAATTCAGAACGAACTGAATCGGGACGGTGTTTATTTGTCCGATAACGGCGGTAGCAGGGGGAGGATGATTGATAACATAGCGGCATGCCAAGACCGAACCTGATACGCCGCGACACGACCGCCGACATCCCCGAAGTCGATGCCGCGTCGGGGGTTAAACCGTCTGACCCTGACAGCCCGCGGTACCTGCCGGATTTCAGTTCACCTGATTATCTGTTTCGGTTCCTGTTTGTCGCCGGCATCATCACCGTAGTCGTCGTGCTCAGTCGCTACACCGTTTTCAGCGACAGCGCCGTCACAGATTCGTTATTGATCGCCGGATTCGCGGTGACCGTTGCCGTCCTGAGTTTCGTCGCGTTGAAGATTGCCGCGCAGCCGATCAGCGACATGAGTTTTACCGCCGGGGTGGTTACCGCGTTTTTGATCATCCTTGTCGTCAGCGCTCTGGCGACCGAACTTTTTATCTGGCTACTGCATGTGCTTGGCAGAAACGCGGACCGATGGCCCGCGGATCATTTCGGTATTCTGATTCGCACGCTGCTGATCACGGCAGTGGTCGCGATATTCGTCCTGCGTTACAGCATGATCAACGCCCGCGTCGAGGTTGAAAGCGAATCCCAGCAGGACGACCGACTCCAGGCACTGCAGTCGAGAATTCGCCCCCATTTCATGTTCAACAGTCTGAACAGCGTGGCCAGTCTGATTCGGTCCGAGCCGGAGATTGCCGAAAAGGCACTGGAAGACCTTGCCGATGTTTTTCGCGTCATGCTTCAGGACGCGCGCAAGATGGTTCCCATCACGGTGGAAGGCGAACTGGCTCGACAATATCTGGAGATTGAAAAGATTCGTCTTGGCGAGCGGCTGAGCGTTCGGTGGATTGCATCGAACGTGCCGCGCAGCGCCCTGATTCCTTCCCTGACGATCCAGCCCTTAGTGGAAAACGCCGTCTACCACGGGATCGAACCCAGCAGTAACGGCGGCATGATCAAAGTCAATCTGTGGTCTGAAGGCGAGACTCTGAAAATAGCGATTACCAATCCGTTGCCCGAGCGTCAGCAGAAAAATCATCGGCCCGGCAACAACATGGCCCTGGATAACGTGCGCGAACGTCTGGAAAGGCATTTCGGCGGTCGCGCGGTACTGGAGAATGGTGAGAAGGACGGTTATTACGACGTTCGCATTCAAATACCCGTCGTGCGCGGATAAGGAATTTCACGCGCGACGGTGACAGTTATCAGGGCATCACAATCTGGCGTCAGGAGGCGCAGATCAATTTGGTCGAATGGAATCGACTGCTGAACCAGACTATCGCTGGTGACTCAACACAAACCGCAGGTGGACAACTGTTGCCCGACTTCTGTCGTGGCGAGCTGGTTGCGCGCGTGGTGGTGGTGGCTCAGCTGCTCGCGCTCGTCGTGACCGTACTGGTCGAGGGACGTTATTCGGATTCACCGATTCGGACCTTCGTCATGGTGTCACTGTTTGTTCAGTGGATTGCCCTCACCAGTATCGCGCTGCTGTGCCTGCTGCGAGGCTGGTTGAACACGCTGCCACCCGAACGTTCGTTTCTGATGGCGTATCTGCTGCTGCTGTGTGTCAGTTTCGCAATTACCGAACTCTCATTCTGGGTGCTGCACTGGCTCGGCAGTCTGCCGTCGCCGCGGCCGCCGGAATATGCGCGTTTTCACATCCAGAACATCGTCGTCAGTATTGTCGTCAATGCCCTCCTTTTGAGGTATCTGCTCGGCCGTGACGAGCTTCGGCGCGTGACGCTGTCGGATGCCCAGGCGCGCTCGGAAGTGCAGAAATATCGTGTCAGGCCACATTTCCTCTTCAATTCGATGAATATGACGGCAGGTTTACTGCGAAAATCGCCGGCGAAGGCAGAATCTGCGATCATGGACATGGCAGATCTCTTCAGATTGATGCTGGACGAGCACAATCCGCTCGTTTCATTGACAAAAGAGATCGAGTTAGCGGAAAAATACCTTTCATTAGAGAAGCTACGGTTGGACGATCGGCTTCGCGTGGAGTGGGACCTCGGGCGAATACCCCGATTAGTCCGGACTCCGGTCCAAATTCTGCAACTGTTGTTGGAACATGCCATTCATATTGGGATAGATCCCCTCTCGGATGGTGGTGAGATCAGTATTACAATAGGCGCGGACGACGAGGAGGTCAGGATTCGCATCGAGTGCCCTAACTCACCAGCAGTCGCTGGTGTCATCGGAAATAATCATGAGCAGGACGCTCACGATTCATCCGGTAGCAAGGGAGTAACGCTACGGGGAGCTCGGAAGCGGGAGTCAGGAATCGGATCAGATGTCGGCAACGGTGAGTCCACCAGTACGGGCAGCACCGGCGCAGGCGCCAACGGTTCGAGTGGTACAGGCGGTTTAAGCGGCTTGAGTGGAATACGAAATGACGCGGCGGCCGACACCACGACTCTCGACAACATTCGAATGCGATTAGCTGACCATTACGCGGGCTCAGGCATGCTGGAAACACATGTCGAGAATGAGCTCTATATTGTTAATGTGAGGCATCCAGCCTCAGGAGGCGTTGAGTGAAAATCCTTATCGTTGATGACGAGAAGCTAGCGCGAGCGCGGCTCAGGGAGCTCATCACGAAAATCGGCGAACACACTATTGTGGGTGAAGCCATCAACGGCAGCGATGCTGTTGAAAAAACCATGCAGCTGAATCCTAACTGCTTACTCATGGATATCCGGATGCCTGTGATGGACGGCCTTGAAGCCGCGACTCATCTGATGTCCATGGATACACCACCCGCTGTGATCTTCACGACCGCGTACGACCAGCATGCGCTGGAAGCGTTTGAAGTCAACGCGGTGGACTACCTGCTCAAACCGATTCGCAAGGATCGACTTGCGACAGCCCTGCAGAAGGCACGACGAGTGACGCTGCGCCAACTGCGACAGCTCAACAAGTCCCAGGACGAGCCCGCATCGCGTACGCATATCAGTGTGCACATGCGTGGGCAGATCAACCTGATTCCCGTGCAGGACATCATCTACTTCATGGCCGACAGCAAGTACGTCACCGTTCGAACGGCGACCGAACAGCATCTCATCGAAGATTCGCTGGTGTCGCTGGAAGAAGAATTTGGTGAGCGCTTCCTGCGGATTCATCGCAACGCGCTCGTAGCGGCGCCCTATATCCGCGGAATCGAAAAGCAGCCTAACGGCCGCTGGCGCGTCTTGCTCAAGGGCATTGACGACAAGCTCGACGTCAGTCGCCGTCACACGCCTTCGGTACGACGCTGGACAAGGCGCTGATTCAGGACGTTTTCTGGCGTTCCTGAGTCCAGATCCCGGGAGTTACCGAGAGAACTTGCTCTCACTCCCGGGCTTTACCCTTCGCTCCTCCCGATCCCGGGTTTGCGCAACCGCAGACTAAGTCACGTGATTCCAAGTGAGTCCGAGTGAGTCCAATGAGGACAAGCGGGGGCCGTGTTCGGTACAGTTCGCCATGTGAGCAACACGATCAAAATCGGTACCCGTCAAAGTCAGCTTGCCCTCTGGCAGGCTAATCACGTTCGTGACGCGCTTATACAAAACGACCCCGACCTGAGCGTCGAACTGGTCGGCATAACCACCGAAGGTGACCGGATACTCGATCGGCCTCTGGCCGCATCAGGGGGCAAGGGTCTTTTCCTCAAAGAGCTTGAGGTCGCCCTGACGTCCGGGGAAATCGATCTTGCCGTGCATTCGATGAAAGATGTGACGGTGACGATGCCGGCGGGCCTCGCGATACCGGTTGTCATGACCAGTGCGGATCCACGTGACGCTCTGGTCAGTCCGAAAATTCCGAACCTGGCGTCGATGGGAGCTGGAGCGATTGTCGGTACGTCCAGTCTGCGACGTGCCGCGGCGATGAAGACATTGCGGCCGGATGTGCAGATCAAGGGACTGCGCGGCAACGTCAATACGAGGCTTGCCAAACTCGACAGCGGCGAATTTGATGCCATTGTTCTGGCCGTTGCAGGTCTTGAACGTATTGATCTCGGAGCACGAATTCGCGAAAGAATTTCACCGGATGATTTCCTTCCCGCCGTCGGGCAGGGCATCGTTGGTATTCAGTGTCGTGAGGACGACGAGCGAGTGCGTAAGTTGATTGAGCCCTTGAACTGCGGCGAGTCGACGACACGGATCAGTGCAGAGCGCGCAATCAACGCGCGACTCGAAGGCGGCTGTCACATGCCCCTTGCCGCTTTCGCGACACTCGAAGATGCCGGCATGTTGCGGTTGCGGGCTCGTATCAGCTATCCGGACGGCACTTCGGCGATCGTCGAAGATGTCCGGGGACGCCGCGAAGATGCCGCGTCGATCGGTGCTGAGGTCGGTGAGAGCATGCTCTCACGCGGCGCGCGCGAGATTATCGACGCGGTGTCGCGGACGGTTTAGATGGCCCGGTATTTGCCGCGCGAGTCCACAGTGCTTGTCACTCGGCCGAAAGAGCAGAGCCAGATTCTGGCCGATCTCATCGCTCAGGCGGGCGCAAAAGCGGTGGTGGCACCCATGATCGGCATCGAGTCCACGGGTGCAACCCTCGACGCGCACGCGCGTGATGCGCTGGGTGATGCGCGATCAACCTCGATTTTTCTCAGCCCGAATTCGGTCCGGTTCGGGTTGAACGAATCGCACCCGGTCACACTCGCCGGGCGGATCCTGGCCATGGGGGATGCAACGGCGACCGCTCTGCGCAACAGCGGCTACGCGGCCGATGCCACGCCGATAGGTGGCATAGACAGCGAGGCGTTGCTCCGGCACCCGCTGATGGGGAGTCTCGAAAATCGGAAATTCATCGTATTTCAGGGGGAAGGTGGCCGCGGTGTGGTGCAGCAGGCGCTGGTCGACGGCGGTGCGCGGCTGTTCACCCATGTCTGTTACAGACGCACTAAACCTGAGCTCTCGGTCGGGGATTTTGGTGCTTTATGGCGAGTGAATCGACCGACTGACTGCATAATCTCCAGCGCCACCGCGCTCGAAAACCTGCTCGAGCTTGCCGGAGATCTCCGGCCCCATGTGCTGTCGACCAGATTTGTCGTGATGGGTCAGCGGCTTGCGCGTGTAGCCCGCGACATGGGTGTCTCGGGACCCGTTTCGATCGCGACCAGCGCCTCGGACGAGGGCCTTTTGGCTGCCCTGTTCGACGCGTCGGATTGAACGCGCCGCACGCCATAAACATTGCAAATTAACCCGGCTACAGCGGTGGCCTGTGTTACATTTTCCAGCCGTTTTCCGGTGGTTTTTCGCGAATGAGCACGTCCAAGAGCAGAACAAGCCCGTACCTC
>CALHMG010000069.1 GCA_938034705.1 uncultured Gammaproteobacteria bacterium | reverse complement strand
CAGGGACGAAGAAGTTTTATTCGTCGGGCGGTCGTCGCGACCGGTGTGACGACGGCTGCCGCCGCTACGTACGCCACCGGTGGCACGGTCAAGTCGTCAGAAGAGGGAGCGAAACCCGCCGCTGAAAAGGGCAAGGGTTATCGCGAAACCGACCATATCCGTGAGTACTACCGGCTAGCCCGGTTTTAATCAGGAGACCAACTATGAAACTCATCAGAAAGAGCACACATCCGGAAGGACCTGCCGAGCAGGCGTCCGCGGGCGTCAAGTTTCGCGGTGGCCCTGTAACGCGACGCGGGTTTTTGCGTCGGTCAGGACTCGCAGCGGGCGCCGGCGCGGCCGCGACAACATTTGCGCCGTCAATGATGACGCGCAAGGCCGAGGCCTCTGCCGCCGCAGGCGGCGACATCGAGATCAAACGATCGGTCTGTACACACTGTTCTGTGGGCTGCGGCGTCATCGCCGAAGTCAGCAATGGTGTCTGGGTTGGTCAGGAGCCTGACTTCGAGTCACCGTTTAACCTCGGTGCACACTGCGCGAAGGGTGCTTCTGTCAGGGAGCACGCCCACGGCGAGCGGCGTCTGAAGTATCCGATGAAACTCGAGGGCGGCAAGTGGAAGAAAGTCAGCTGGGACGAGGCGATCACGGAGATCGGCGACCAGATGCTGAAAATTCGTGAAGAGTCCGGCCCCGACTCGGTCTACTGGCTCGGATCTGCCAAGCACAACAACGAGCAGGCATATCTGTTTCGCAAAATGGCCGCGATGTGGGGCACGAACAATGTCGACCACCAGGCCCGAATCTGTCACTCAACAACCGTTGCCGGTGTAGCAAACACCTGGGGCTACGGCGCGATGACGAACTCGTATAACGACATGCACAACTCGAAGTGCATGTTTTTTATCGGTTCCAACGCAGCAGAAGCGCACCCGGTTGCGATGCAGCACATCATGCGGGCCAAGGAGAACGGCTCGAAGATGATCGTGTGCGATCCACGCTATACGCGCACGGCAGCTCATTCGGATCTGCATGTCGGCTTCCGGCCAGGTACTGACGTACCGGTGGTCTGGGGCATCCTCTGGCATATTTTTGAAAATGGCTGGGAGGACAAGGAGTACATCAACAATCGCGTCTATGGCATGGACAAGATTCGCGAGGAAGTCAAAAAGTGGACTCCGGAAGAAACCGAGCGTGTAACGGGCGTGCCCGAGGCCAAGATCAAGGCCGCCGCCCAGATGCTCAACGACAACCGTCCCGGCACCATCGTCTGGTGCATGGGTGGAACGCAGCACACGACCGGTAACAACAACACGCGAGCGTACTGCACGTTGATGCTGGCGCTGGGCAATATCGGCAAGTCGGGTGGCGGCGCAAACATTTTCCGTGGTCACGACAACGTTCAGGGCGCAACCGACCTTGGCGTTCTTTCCCACACGCTGCCCGGCTACTACGGTCTGAAGACAGGATCGTGGAAGCACTGGGCGCGTGTCTGGGATCTTGACTTCGAGTGGGTGAAGGCACGTTTCGACCAGGACATGGTCGTCGGTGATGGCGGTAAGGAAGTGCATCCGCTCAACTACAAGGGTATCCCGGTATCGCGCTGGGTCGATGGCGTCATCGAAGACAAAGCCAACATCGGACAGAAAGACAACGTCCGGGCCATGGTCTACATGGGACACGCCGTCAACTCACAGACTCGTGGCCCCGAGATGAAAACGGCGATGGAGAAGCTTGACCTCATGGTCATTGTCGATCCGTACCCAACCCATGCTGCCGTCATGAACGATCGCACGGATGGTATTTACCTGCTGCCCGCATCGACTCAGTTCGAAACCTATGGATCGGTAACGGCATCGAACCGTTCGTTCCAGTGGCGTGAGAAAGTTGTGGAACCGGTCTTTGAGTCAAAGCCCGACCACGAAATTCTTTACATGATGGCCAAGAAGCTCGGGTTCGCTGACGAGATGTTCAAGAACATCAAGGTCGAAGGAACCGAGCCGAGCATCGAAGACACCCTGCGGGAAATCAACGCGGGAATGTGGACCATCGGCTATACCGGCCAGAGTCCAGAACGTCTGAAGCTGCACGCCAAAAACCGTGGCACCTTCAACACCACGACCTTGCTGGCCGAAGGCGGCCCGGCCAATGGCGACTACTATGGATTGCCGTGGCCGTGCTGGGGGACTCCTGAAATGGGTCACCCGGGAACGCCGATTCTGTATGACACCAGCAAGCCGGTTGGCAAGGGCGGACTGAACTTCCGCGCGCGCTTTGGTGTTGAACGCGACGGCGACAACCTTCTTGCGGAAAATTCCTTTCCTGAAGGCAACGAGATCAAAGACGGTCATCCGGAGTTCAGTGACAAGCTTCTGAAGAAGCTGGGCTGGTGGGACGACCTGACAGATGCTGAAAAGGTAGCGGCCGAAGGCAAGAACTGGAAGACCGACCTTTCCGGCGGTATTCAGCGCGTCGCGATCGAGCACGGCTGTGCACCCTTTGGAAACGCCAAGGCCCGCGTCAACGTGTGGACCTTCCCGGATCCGATCCCTGTGCACCGTGAGCCGTTATATACGCCTCGTCGCGATCTGGTCGCCGACTACCCAACGTACGAAGACCGCAAGCGTTTTTATCGTCTGCCAACTCGTTACGGAAGTATTCAGGCTACTGACTATTCGAAAGACTTTCCGCTCGTGTTTACCAGCGGACGTCTGGTGGAATACGAAGGTGGTGGTGAGGAAAGTCGATCCAACCCCTGGCTTGCGGAATTGCAGCAAGACATGTTTGTCGAGATTCATCCAAAAGACGCCAACGATGCCAGCATCAAAGACGGCAGCATGGTCTGGGTCGAAAGTCCCATCGCCAAGCTGAAGGTCAAGGCGATGGTCACCGAACGGGTGGAGCCTGGCGTGATATTTACGCCGTTTCACTTCGGCGGTATGTATCAGGGCAAGGATCTGACTGAGAAATACCCCGAGGGAACCGTTCCGTACGTTATCGGCGAAGCCTGTAATACGGCGATGACCTATGGCTACGACTCCGTAACCCAGATGCAGGAATCGAAAGTATCCCTGTGCAAAGTCTACAACGCATAACAATGCAAGATCGCCACAGGGGTCGCGAGATCTTGAGAACAGCACAAGCTACAGCAATGCTTGATTCTGATTCTCAGGTTCACCGCCCCTGAGGCCCAGAGGAGAAACGACAATGGCACGTATGAAATTCCTTTGTGACGCCGAGCGCTGCATTGAATGCAACTCTTGCGTTACAGCCTGTAAGAACGAGCATGAAATCCCATGGGGTGTTAACCGCCGTCGTGTAGTGACACTGAATGACGGTAAACCCGGTGAGAAATCAATCTCGGTAGCCTGTATGCACTGCACCGACGCACCGTGTGCGGCGGTATGCCCCGTTGACTGTTGTGTTCCTGATGAGGATCGAGTAGAGACAGAGGAAGTTTTACTGGGCAAGCAGGCCTTTATGCATCCTGAGGGGTAGTTGAAACAATAGTATCTTTTTACTTGAAATTTATTTTGGTAAACCCTTGTTTCTTGACATTTCCGGGGTACTGACCGAAAATCACCAATTCACCTGAGTCATTTATGTTACTTAGTGCAGGTCGCATTATTATGGCCTCTAGGTCGGAATAGTAAGTCGCAACGTTTTTATCAAACTCCCCATTCGGATTTATTATAGCGCAGATTAGG
>CALHMG010000068.1 GCA_938034705.1 uncultured Gammaproteobacteria bacterium | reverse complement strand
CCGCTCAGCTGCGCACCGACAGGCAGACGATAGTCGGTTGCCGGTACGGTCAACGACGTGCCTTCTGGCGGGGTACCGTCGATGGTGGCAATAACGGCGCGCGTGCTCTCGTTGCCAATCGCATCGATGGCACGAACGGTCACGGGGTGTGCGCCATTTGGCCGTTCGGTAAATGGATAGTCAATCTGCCAAACGCCGCTGCCGTGCGTTCCCATTAGCTCGCCAGCTATCGGCGTGTTGTCCGGCGCATGTACGCTGACCAACACCTGCGCCAACGCCGCCCCGCTGGTGACAATGCCGCCGTTGATGTTGAGCAGCCAGGTCTGCGAGGCGCTGTCAAACGAGACGGCGGCGGTCGGTAATCCTTCAACATTAACGACACCGATGGTTGGCGGCGTGCCGTCCACGCTGACCGTCGCGCTGTTCGTGCCGATGTTGCCAGCCGCGTCGGTTGCCCGCGCTTCGATGCTGTAGTCTGCCGTACCGCTCGGCTGGAAGGTGAAGAGCCACGCTTCGCCGTCGCGGGTTGCGTCTGTCCATGCGCCCCCGTTGACGCGATACTCAACGCGGTCGACGTCGCTGGTGGAATCGCTGGCGATGATTGACAGCACGGTGTCAAGGTTGCGGATGTAGCCTGTCGGCTCCTGAATGTCGACAGTCGGATTGTCAGCGTCGATGATGACAAGCTGCTCGACCGCCGCATCGATCCAGGTTGCCTGATAGTTGAACAGGTCGAACACCTCATCTTGCGACAGCACGCTTGGGTAGACAACCATCTCATCGAGCTGGCCGACAAAGCGGAAGCCGCCCGTGCTGTTGTTGCCGATGTGCAGCGGTTGTGGCGAGGTACAGGCGGATGAAGCTGCTACTTGCGAGTCGAGCGTTCCGTTGAGGTAAAGCTTGAGCAGCGTGCCGTCGTAGGTCAGCATGACGTGGTTCCATGCGTTTTCGGTCAGCGTCCGTACGCTGTCGAAGGAAGCGGACGTGCTGCAATCGCTGAGGCGCATGTCGGCAAGCAGCCGCATCTCATTCGGCCGAATAAACAAACTGTAGTTGCGGTCGCCACCTGTACCCTCTTTGGCAAATAGCGTTTGCCACTGATTGCGTGTCTCAGTCGGCCGCACCCACATGCCGACGCTGTAGATGCTCAGCGCGAGGTCGCTCCCGCTTGCAGTAAGCCGCTGATCGGCTCCGGCGGAGCGGTTGGTGCCGCCATACATACGGCCCTGTGCGCCCAGCCCGCAGTCGGTGCAGGTCGCGCTAATCGCCGTTTGTGCCGCATTGACCGGTGCTTGGCCTGCGCGTTCGTTGAGATGCAGGTTGAGGATGGGCACCTGTTGGGTCAATTCGAGCATATCGGCAGCGCTTAGTGCGCCACGGAAGACCTGAATGCGGTCGAGCATGCCGACCAGACCAACGCCGGCCTGTAGCTGGCTGCTGCCGCTTAGATTTAGCGTTTGGTCGGGATCGTTGTAGAAAACTGTTTCTGTGCCGTTGACGAATAGGGAGACTCTGTGGTTGTTTTCGGCCGAATACACCAACCCCAAATGCACCCACGCGCCAGCCTGAATCGCGGTTGTTGCCTCCATTGCCTGCCCATCCACAACGGCACGCGGCACGTTGTTGTTGCTCAGGCCGACCGTTACCTTGCCATCTGCCGAGCGCAGCAGCAGTGGCCCGCCGCCGCTCGCTTCCGTTTGCAGCCAACCGGCTAGCGTAAAACTGCTACCAACCATGTCGAGCTGTTTGAGCGTCGCCAGTGACAACTGGTCGCTACCATCGAAGCGCACCGCCTGATTGTCGCGACCCGGTAGACCGGTCAGCGGACAGCTAACGCCTGCTGAGCAGGTCGCGTCAAAGCTGCTCAGCGAGCGGTCGTCAAACACGGTGCTGGCGGGTGGTTCGTCGAGGCGTAAATCGAGAATTGGCGTCTCGTCCCAGTAAATGTCGTCAACCTGATCAGCGGTCAGCGCATAGTTGAAAATCTGCACTTCGTCGAAGGCACCGGTGAAGGGCGAGCCGCTAAAGGTTTGCGCAACCTGCCCGCCGCCATAATCGACAGCGGTGACGGTGCCAACGCCGCCGATGGTGAAGGTTTCGGCCGATTGCGGCGTCACCCCCGCACAGTTGGCACCCACAACCCCATCGACTGCATGAACCACGGGGAATTCAATGCCGTTGATAAAAGCTGCAAAGCTTGTGCCATCAAAGGTGACGGCAAAGTGATGCCAGTTCGGATCGCTGTTGAGGCGCGCAAAGCGCGGGTCGCTGTCGGCAACCGTCGTGTCGAGCGTCATCTCGCAAATGCGTCCGTCGCTCCCCTTGATGCCTAATAGTGTGTCGCTGACAAATTGCTGTGTGCCAAAGCCTTCGACATACGCCAGTGGGCGGAATGAGGCATATTGATAGCGTGAGCCATTATCAGTTGGATTGCCATAGCCCATCAGCCACTGCGTGCCGCCATTGCCACCATTGGGGTTGCTGCTGACCCAGGCCGCAAGGCTAAACTGCCCGTTGCGGCTCAGGTCGAGACTGGCGGCAGAAGGGGTCTGGACTGCGCCAAAATCGTTAAAGTTGCCTGGGAATGCACCCAACCCTTCATCGGCATAGCCATTCGCGCTGTTGCGCTGGAGACATGGAATCGCCGACGAGCTGAACGGGTTGGAGGTGCGGCAGGTTAGCCGATGGCTAAAGCTGCTGTTGTCGTTCCCTTTGCCGACGTTGTTGCTCGGGTTGATGCTGCCGTCTGACGCATAATCGCCGCTGTCGCCGCGCAGGTAGAAGACGCGCTCATACCCCAAAAATTGGGCGATTTCGTTATCGGCTAAGCCATATGGGAAAACGGACAGTTCGTC
>CALHMG010000067.1 GCA_938034705.1 uncultured Gammaproteobacteria bacterium | reverse complement strand
AGGGCTCAAGGATCTGGGATGAGGACGGCAATGAGTACATTGACTATCTGATCGGGTCCGGACCGATGCTCATAGGTCACGGACATCCAGAAGTCGTCGAAGCCGTGCGCGAACAGCTGGGCAAGGGAATGACGTTTTTCGCCAACAACGCGAAAGGTATTGAGCTCGCCGAGGAGATTTGCAACTCGGTGAGCTGCGCCGAACAGGTTCGTTTTGTCAGTACCGGTGGAGAGGCCGACATGTACGCCATGCGTCTTGCGCGTGCCGTTACCGGTCGCGACAAGATTCTCAAATTTGAGGGCGGCTACCACGGGATGTCGGCGGAATCACTGATGAGTCTGGCGCCTACGGTCGTACAGGATGTGCCGGCCCCGATCCCGGACTCGGCCGGTATCCCATCGAGCGTTCAGGATCACATGATTATCGCGCCGTTTAACGATCCCGAATACGTTGCGCGCGTGTTCGCCGAGCACGGCCACGAGATTGCGTGTGTCATTGCCGAGCCGCTGCAGCGACTGATTCCGCCATTACCTGGGTTTCTTGAGTTGCTCCGAAGCGAGACCAGCAAAGCGGGCGCGTTGCTGATTTTCGACGAAGTGGTGACAGGCTATAGACTCGCCTACGGTGGCGCGCAGGAGAAATACGGCGTAACGCCGGATATCTGCACGCTGGGCAAGATCATCGGCGGCGGCTTTCCGCTTGCTGCAATCGCGGGACAGGCAAAGTACATGGCGCACTTTGATCTCGAAAAGTCGGGCGCCGGTGGTTTCCTCTATCAAATCGGAACGCTGAGCGGTAATCCGGTTGCCGCAGTGGCGGGACTGAAGACCATGGAAATTCTCAAACGCCCCGGGTCTTACGACAAGCTGCGCGCTAACGGTCAGACGATTATCGACGCCATCAAGGAGAACCTGGGTGCCGCCGGCATCGAGCATCAGGTCGTCGGTGACGCGACGCTCTTCGACATCGTCTATACCGACAGTCCGGTGCGCGACTACCGGGACACATTGAAGAGTTCGGCGACTCACGTGGCGACATTCAATCGCGTGCTGCGTGAAAACGGCATCT
Organism: uncultured Gammaproteobacteria bacterium; assembly: GCA_938034705.1. GTDB lineage: Bacteria > Pseudomonadota > Gammaproteobacteria > Arenicellales > CALHMG01 > CALHMG01. Next base: position 50,697 of record CALHMG010000067.1, on the reverse strand, counting down.
TCAAGTCGCCGGCTAAAATGTACCCGTCTCTGGCGTTGACCGATCTTGATCTGGATCAGACCGTGACCGCTATCTCTCAGGCAGCTAAGGCGTTGTGATCCACTCATTCGGACGCACGACGGTTAATTCGTTTGACGATGCAACCAGAATCTGGCGGCGCAACTAATATTTTGTAGTCCACTCGACCGGAGTAATTTTTCAGAGCTACCTCGATCGAGTTAGCAACTTTGCAGCATGGAAGCGGCTGCAGGCCGCCGGTATTTTCGTAGTCCCCCGCTCTTGATGAGTTTCAATCCGAAGGGACTTCGAAAATGATTACCCCAAGTTTCAAAGCAGGCCGGCGCCTGCTGACACTGGCTGTGGCGGCAGTATCGCTGGGTGTTTTGCCCACGATCGCGCAGGCCCAGTTCGCGCTGTACGACGACTTCAACGGCTCGCACCTGAGTGTTAACAAGTGGCCCGGTGGCTGGATGTCGGATCAGGCTCTGCGCGTCAAGCGCAAGATCGAGAACGGCAGCCTTGTGCTGCACATGTACGGTCGCAACGACACGACAACCGCAGACGGGCAGGTCAGGGCCCGGCAGGACGTGAAGTTCCCCAGGTCAATCGCCTCAACGTTGAGCGGTATTGAGTACCGAGGCGTTGTCACTCGGGCAAATGTCCGCGGCTGTGACTCGAACCCGGACGGCCGCTATCGTGCGCGCTTGACCAATTTTGTTAACTGGGGCAACGACGGTTCTTCCACCGGCCCCGATGACCAGACCGGGGATTTCAAAACTCTGTTGGGATTGCGGCGTTTCCCCGGCGACCCGTTGCTGCACGTTTCGGTATATGTGTACCGATGTGCAGACGCTGACTGCGCGACAGAAGAAGATCCACGGATAGACGGCGGTGGCGACATGGGTACGGTTAACGTCGGCGAGCCGTTTGAGCTTCGAACGGTGATCAATCGCCAGACCAACGAAGTTAAGTTTCGTGCGCGCACTGCTGGACAGACCCGAACCGTGACCTATCAGGTGACTGAAGGGGTGATGCCCATCACGGCACCGGTCAATGAATTCACCGTCATCGCGATGCGTAGCGAACTCGACAACTGTGTGCTGACGAGTGGTAAAAAACCCTTTGGCTTGATCGAAGCCGAGATCGACTCGGTTTACACCAAAGCGCTGTTCAGCAACTGACAACAGGATAAAAGAACATGAAAATTTCAAAAAAATTATTCCTGTTGGCGGTTGCAGGAACTTTCGCCGGAACAGCAAACGTCGCCAGCGCTGCCAGCTGGGTTGTTCACGACTCGTTCGACAATGGCCCGAATATCTCCAACAGTCTGTGGACGCCAACGTCCATCGGCTGGGACAGCGGCCTGCAGGAAATTGAGCGCAGCGTATCTGGTGGTTCTGCCACCCTGGGGCTGCGGGCGTTACGCCTCAAGGGCACATTCTCCGAAGGCGATCCCACCGCACGACGTAATCGACTGCAGGTCAAAAAAGCCTTGAGCGAAGGGTTCACCGGTCTGCAGGCAAAAATGACCGTCACCAAGGCGACTGTTCGAGGCTGCTCGGTTGCAAACTCTGAAGCTTCCGAAGTGTCGGGGCAGGTACAGGCCGTTTACTTCAATGACGGTGCAGGTTCCGATGACGGAAGCACCGGTGTAGCCGGTGAAGTATTTGTCACGCTGGCAGTGGAGCGCAGCGATCAGCGAAGCGGTCTTCACGCGCGCGCCTATGTCGGCAGCTGCGACGATTCCAGCTGCAGTGTGTTCACCGACTATTTCGAGGAACCGGTTCTGGAGAATGTTGATCCGGGTCAGGAAATATCGCTCCGCCATGTCTGGAAACAGGAAGACGGCACCATCAAGTTCACCGCGAAGCAGGGCGCACGCTCCGGGTCGGTGACGTATGACTACACGGGTGATCTGACGGTTGGATTCCCGTCCGTGCGAGAGCTGCGGGCAAACGTTCAGGCTCGTACAGATCTCGCGTCCTGCGAAAGCGGCCTGAAAAAGCCCAAGGGCGTGATCAGCGTAGATATCAACGAGGTAAGAATTAAGAAATAGGTTCGTCTTCCGCAGGTGATCTTAAGCCCGGTTGCGCTTGCGACCGGGCTTTTTTTGGGCTGCGGGTGCACCTCACAGCACAATGGCTATAATCTGGCGCCATACAGAACAACCGGAACCCTGCCGTGCAGAAGCTGAAGAAAGGTATCGAAGATCTTGTCGAGGCCGCTCGAAAAAATATTGAAGAAGTCACGCCCGAGGAAGCGATCGAGCTCGCCAAGCGCGACGACGTTGTCATCGTAGACGTCCGGGATGTCAGGGAACGCGCCAGAGCTGGCTACGTTCCAGACAGTTTCCACTGTCCTCGCGGCATGGTCGAATTCTGGGTGGATCCCGAGAGTCCGTATTTCAAGGACGTTTTCGATGGTGACAAACGCTGGTTGTTTCACTGCGCCGTCGACTGGCGCTCGGCGTTAACCGTGAATACCCTGCACGAGATGGGTTTTAAAGGGGCGGCGCACATCAAGGGTGGCTTCAATGCGTGGAAAGAAGCGGGCGGGCCGGTTGAATACAAGGATGGCGACAAGACCCGGCCGGACCAGGGGTGACGCGTCGATGGCCCGTCACTACGGGTGCGTTGTCGGGCGGTGATGGCTCCGGGGCAGCTTAAGAATAGTTCCGCAGTTTGTCGATCAGCGTTTCGGGTACATGAATTTTGAAGTTGAGAATTCCCGCGGCCAGGGTTTTACCGTACTGATCCAGAGACAGGCTTCTCGAAACGCCTCCGCCGAGCGCACCTTCGGCGACAAAATTGAGAACGCCCAGTCGCGGGACCTCGTAGCGTGTGACCTTGCCGGTAACAACGCCGTCGTAGTGCCCTGCAAACGCAGTCGCGGTAAGCGACGCCTCGATGACATCAAAGAGGTCTTCGTGCCACGCGATGACGGCGATGTTCGACGTATTGCCCTTGTCGCCCGAGCGTGTGTGCGCCAGGTGTCTAAGTTCTACGTCAGGCATTGGCGTCTCCTCGACTAAATCTGGACAAAGTGAATTTCAGGGGTGAGCTCGCTCTCGTCGACCAGCGTTGACCAGACGCCAATGACTTCACGAACTCGCTCTCCAAACGGCACGCGCTTGCCGGTGTGGGCGATACCCGACACCGCCATTCCGTCGACCTCGCGTCCAACCTTCAGTGCCTCGGTTCGGGTGTTGGTGCGGGCCGCAACCCGGACGCCGACCTCGTAGGGGACCGCGCTGGTGTCGGGCGTCATTGCACCGTGCAGTGCGTTGACCCCAAGCAGCTCGATGCGAAGTTCCTGTGCGCACAGATCAACGATCCTGAAGCGCTCGTTCAGAATCTGCTTTGCAAGTTCGCCTCGATCCTTTGCACCGGGCCCGGCGTAAAAAAACATATCTTCGCCAATAAACCCTTCGGCGACCCCAATTGATACTTTCAGCTTTCCGGTTCGAGGTTTGCCCGAGATATTTCTGACCTGCACTCGATTTTTGGCGAGCTCGGTAATATCGGCGGTCGTGAAATCGACAACGACATCGGCAGTCAGATAGTTGGCGGGGTCGTGTACTTCGTAGAACATCTGTTCGAGTACCGTGTGACGATCGATGACACCGCCGGTGTCCGGTAGCTTGTGCAGTATGCAGTCGCCGTTGGCCTCTACGTCGGCGATCGGAAATCCAAGATTCCATGGATCGGGTACGTCCTTGAAACCGGGGTCCGGGTAATACCCACCGGTGACCTGTGCGCCGCATTCGAGCAGGTGGCCGATCCCGGTACCCTGACCGAGCAGATTCCAGTCGTCCGGGCTCCAGCGAAACTCATGGATCATGGGCGCAAGAAAAATTGCGGGGTCGGTAACTCGCCCGGTCACCACGACGTCAGCACCCTGGTCCAGAGCAGCCGCAATCGGCATGGCGCCCAGGTACGCTTCGGCCGACACAATTTCGTCGGTCAGGCTGGTGAGCGGTTTACCGGTTTCGAGAATCGTGTCGGCAACGTCAGAAATTCTTGAAGTCAGGTCGGACCCGGTGACGGCGGCGACTTTTAATTCCGGTGCATCATAGTGTGTGGCCGCAATCTCCTTGATTCTTCTGGCGGCTGCAACCGGATCTATCCAGCCCTGGTTGCTGACGATGCGGGTGCCGTTTTGGATGCAGTGTGGCAACACCGCGTGCATTCGGTCATCGAGCCACGTGTCGTAACCGGGGAAGTCGGGCTCGCGGCGTTTTTTGACCTGCGCTGCAGAAACCGTCGACTCGGCCATGGTTTCAAAACACAGGTAGTCAAGGTTGCCGTGTTCGGCAACCTGCGCGGCTGGTGATATTCGGTCTCCCCACCATGCGGAGCCTGAGGCGAGGCGAATCATCAATACGGTGCGGGTTCAGTTTGCGGGCACATGCTGGGCACTGTACTAAAAACGGTCGAGATCGCGGGCGAGTTGCCGGGCGCCGAAACGACGGCCTCAGCTAAAGAGATTTCCTTCGCGTTTCGCAAGCTCTTCGTGTGCATGAACGTACCCAGCGGTGACGATTTCTTCGAAAGCCTTGAATTCAAGCAGTCCGATCTGGTCCATCGGTGGATTCAGATAAAGATCCGCGCCGGTCTGATTGCGTGCGCTGTGCTGTGAACTTCCGATCAGTGATGCACGAAGAATGATATCGATGATTCCGGGCGCGCCGTCACGACCGTCTGCCTCATCGTCCGGCATCCAGCGCTTGCGCAGTCGTTCCGTGATCGGGGGCATACGGTCTTCGCTGACCGAAAACTGTCGGTTGCCTCCCTGAAGGTCCACCGCGATGATTTTGCCAACGCCTTTGCTGGCCATCACGTCTACCGGCAGGTTGTTTACGAGTCCGCCATCGATGAGCAGCTGTCCGTCCTTTATAACGGGCGGCAGTACACCCGGCAGGGCAATGCTGGCGCGTATGGATTTCCAGAGAATTCCGGATTCATGCACGACGGTTTCGTTGGTCGTCAGGTTCGCCGACACGCAGAAAAAGTTTAACCACAGATCCTCTATACAGTCGCGCGGAAAGTAGCGCTGAAGCATGGAGTCAAGCTTGGTGCCCTTGAGCATTGCGACGACGGGGACGGTGTAGTCAGATAGAGGCTTTTCTTCTACAAATGCGCGGTACACGTTATCGCGAATTTCTTCAGTGCTCATGCCCATTGCGAGCAGTCCGCCGATGATTGCGCCGACGCTGGTGCCGCCAACGTAGTCGATCGGGATGCCGACCTCGCGCAGCGCCTTGATGACGCCGATGTGCGCAAAACCCCGCGCACCACCTCCGGCGAGGACCAGTCCCACAGCGCTGCCCGCAAGAAAGCGACCAAGTCGGTCGAGATCCTCGGGTTGAGAGAGGCAAATGTGGTGATGGCGCGTAACCTGCCTGTTCAGGAGAAGCGTATCGGTCCTGGTCGCCTCTTTTGAGGAGTTTGTGTGCAGCCGTATGAATTCAACATCGACACGCGCTTTTTGAAAAGTCTGCTGATTCAGCGCATGTGCAGCTTCACTGGTGTCATCGTCGCCTACCAGAATCACCTTGTCGGCAATGCGAACGCAGCGTCTTGTCCACTGAGTGGAGGCGGTGGTTCCGACGCAGATTACGAAACGGTACTCATTTTCCAGTTCGTCCATCCACGCGGCGATATTGTTGTGGCTGTAGTCGCCGTAGCGTTCTGCGATGCCTGCCGATTCGAGATGGCTGCGAAAATTGCGTGCGTTCAGAACGAGCACCGGGCCATGAGTTCCAAGTGCGGACTCGAGTTTTGCCGTAAAGCCGTCTATGTCAACGCCGTTGTGAGTGGCGACTATAGTGAGAATGGTCGCTTTATGCGTGTAGGGGGGCAGCCCGAGCATTGATCGACTCAGTCGATCTACCACTCGCTTGGAAATTTCGAGCGAGAAACCTGGCCACTGCTGGGAAAGTTCTTCGAAATCCTCCCGCGAGAGTTTTAACAAGAGGCTGTCGCGAAGCGCCATTACGGTCGCCGTGCGTGTGTGGTTGGTGAACAGCGCGATTTCACCGATAGATTCGTTTCGGCCAACCTCGATGATCGGAGCGAGGGAACCGTCAACATCACGCGACGACGCTCGTACCCGCCCACGTACGACGAGATACATTCCGTCGCCTTCGACGCCCTGCTCAAACAGAATCTGGCCGCTGCGCAGTTCGTGGACTTCCGCGCGTTCCGTGATCGCCTGACGCAACTCGGCGTGCTCCTCTCCTACAACCTGCAGGAGGCAGCGTTCGATCTGGGTTTGGTTGACGTCCGGTGTCATCGTTTGTTGCCAGTGGCCGGCCGCGAGTTTATCGCGGCTCTGATAAGAGTATTCGCAAGCAACGGTAAGAAGTACAGACCACCTGTCCCGTGGAAAGGTGGTGCGACGGGTTAGTCGAAGAAATCACGCTGTTTTTGGCCGGCGGTTGACGAGAACAATGCCAATTCCAACCAGAATCAGCGCAAAGACGATGTTGCCGGTGAGCTGTTCGTCGAGAATCAGCCAGCCGAACACGACGCCGAATACGGGCGACAGAAAACTGAACGACGCCATGTCAGACGCTGGATAAACCGACAGGATCCAGAACCAGACGACGAAGCCTATGGAGACAACGAATATGACCTGGGCTGCGAAAACACCAACGATGAGCGGCGTGAGCTCGCGTACAAGTTCGCCAAAAAGTGGCGCGATGAGTAACAGAACAATCGCTGAAACGCCGAGCTGGTAGAGCAGCTGCATGTAGGGTGAAGATTTCGCCAGTGACGTTGTTCTTGCGAGCATGACTATTGCGGCCCAGAACATCGCTGCGAGCAGACACATCAGATCTCCTAGCAGGGCATTTTCAGACGCCGGTGATTCGTTTTTAACAAACGCAAGTCCAACGCCACTGACTGCCAGTATCAGTCCAAGTACTCTGACGGCAGAGAGTTTTTCGCCAGGAATCAGAAAGTGCGCGGCCGCCGCGACCCAGAACGGCATCGTGTAAAACAGCACGGATGCTCTGGATACCGACGTGTATTCCAGGGCGTTAAACAGCAGCGTGAATTCGATTGCGAAAAACAGGCCGGACACAATTCCCGGAATCAGAGATCCGTCGCTGACACTGACACCTTTGCGCATGATCAATGCGAAGGCGAGCACCGGGAAAAAACTGAGCGCCGATCGCAGGCCCGCCTGAAAAACCGGGGCAAGGCCTGCGTTAACTACCTTGATCATGACCTGATTCAGACCCAGAAGAACCGAAAACGCGACGAGCACACTGGCGCCAAGCGTATCGATCCGATCCTTACGCGTCACGAGTTACTCACTTCAGCATGTTTTCATAGCCGTACTTTTTGTCGACTTCCTGCATCGACAATCCAGCTTTCAGGTCGCCGATCATTGCTTCCTCACGCTGGTAAAGTTCGAGGGCTTTGTCGATCACCCGATGGTGGTGCTCTGACGGCACCACAACAACTCCCGAACGGTCTGCCATCACAAAATCGCGAGGCCGGACCTGGACGCCGGCGAACTGGATCATTGAGTTGGTGGATTCTTCCATGATTCTGCCCCTTGCGGTCGCGGTCACAGAGCCTCGGGCAAAGACCGGGAAGTCGAGCTCGACATAATCGTCCACGTCACGAACGGCGCCATCGACAACGACACCCGCGATACCTTTAAGCGACGCTCCGGTTGCCAGCACGCCGCCCCAGCACGAGGTGTCGATCCGGCCGCCGTTATCAATGACGACAATATCGCCGGGGTCCGCGCTCGCGATAGCGTCGACGCCAAGATGTCTGGGGTTTTTGGTTTCGCCAGCCGCCGTCATCTTTACCGTGATCGCTCGTCCGGCGATTTTGCGGCCGTGTTCCCAGATTGGCCGAATACCGAACGTCGCACCCTTGAGGCTGCATGCGTCAAGCGCATCGGCAACGTTGGTGGTGGAAAGTGCGTGGATATCTGTGCCTGTCATCGGGTTCCCGGCCTTGCGAAAGGGGTAGGCGAAGGTTCGCACGTTGGACACAGGCGCGCGAGCAGATTGTGCAGTGAAACCGAAAACACAGATTTAGATCACTCAAGTGTTGGAGTCACCGTATACTTCACTCACAGGTTTTTAACTTTCAACTTTCATATTTCCCGAGGCCGGATAATCACCATGTCGACTCTGTTTAGCCCTGTCACCGTTCGTGGCGTCACGTTTCCCAATCGCGTCGTGGTGTCGCCACTTTGCATGTACTCGGCCGATGACGGTGTCGGTCAACCGTGGCATTTTGCGCATCTGAGTACCTTCGCTCGGGGCAAGGCGGGGCTGGTGTTCGCCGAGGCTACCGGCGTCGTTCCTGAAGGTCGGATCACGCCGCGCTGTCTTGGAATCTGGAACGATGCACAGATCGAGCCGCTGAAACCCATCACGGCGTTTATTGAGGAGATGGGCAGCGTCCCGGGCATTCAGCTGGCCCACGCCGGCCGCAAAGCCTCGACCGCACCGCCATTTCTTGGAGGTACACCACTGCCGGCCGATGATCCCGACGCGTGGCAGGTTGTGGGTCCAAGCGCTCAGGCGGTTGGCCCGAATTTTCCGGTGCCCCACGAATTGACCACGGCCGAGATTGCCGATCTTGTTGAGAAGTTTGCAATGGCGGCCCGCCGCTCGCTGCAGGCCGGTTTCAAAGTCATTGAGCTGCACGGCGCCCACGGCTACCTGATGCACAGTTTTCTGTCGCCGCTTTCCAATGTCCGCACGGATGAGTACGGCGGTGATATACAAGGGCGCATGCGATTCCCGCTGGAGACAGCGCGGGCTGTGCGCCAGGAAGTTGGCGAGAACGTGCCACTGTTTTTTCGGATTTCTGCCGTCGACGGTGCAGACGGTGGGTGGTCGATGGACGACTCGGTGGTGCTCGCGAAAGCGCTGGGTGAAGCGGGGATTGACGTCGTCGACTGTTCCTCGGGCGGGGTTGCAGGTGCGCCGAGGTTTCGTACCGATGACGCCGGCAAACCGTTGACCCGCAGTTCTGCACGGCAGCCGGGTTTTCAGGTGCCGTATGCGCAGCGCATCAAGGACGAGACCAGCCTGAAGTCGATGGCCGTTGGCGTCATCATCGACCCGCATCAGGCGGAAGAAATTGCGAGTTCCGGTCAGGCCGACTTTGTTGCGCTGGGGCGGGAGATCATGCACAACCCGTTCTGGCCGCTGCACGCGGCCGAGGCGCTGGGCGTCGATCCGGACTTCAAGATGTGGCCGAAGCAGTATGCCTGGGCGGTCGATCGACGATCTCAGATCGCGTCGCTGAATCGCTCCTAAGCTGCTGTTTTAATGTCAAAAATCCGATTGATTGATTAATTATAAATTACTACCCCAAATGAGTGCCTTCTAGCCGCCAAAGTCTTCCGAACATCTTCTGCCCCCTGTTGTTGAGTCCCCACTCGTTGCAGCATCCGCGCGTCCGGTGGGGGCACGCTCCAAGGAAGGATTTTGATGAACAAGGACAACGGCCCGTCGGCGGTTTCACAGCACACCCCCGACAGCGACGAGACGTCGCAGCTCTCGAGCGTCGAGCGACGTCAGGCCCTCGCGAGTCTCGCCAAATTTGCCAAATACACCGGCCCCGGCATCGCGCTGCTGCTCGCATCTGAGCAGGCTGTAGCGAGCGGCGGTGGCGGCAAAGATGATGGCTGCACGTTCTGCGAGTAGCGCCTGATCCCTGAAATCTGCTGCAATATCTGAGCCCCGAAACCTGAGCACGTCTCGCGGTTTCGCGAACCCCCGGTTTTAATCCACGGCGACTGGTCAGGCTATCGGTGCCGATATATTCTCGTCAGCCCATGTTTCACGCGGGCAGGCGATGACTTACGGCACCGACACGCAGATCTGGTCACCGGCACGTGGTGGTCAGGCGACTGAGCGGGTCCGCTATCCCGGATTCCCGGCACGCGCTGCCGTTGCGGACACGGTACTTCCCGGACACTGCCGGCTCATTGACATCAAGGCCGGCGATATCGTCAGTCTGCGCGCCCGTGATGATCTCGACCGCTTCGCGCTTGCGGCGGTCACAAACGAAAATCGATTTTCGCTTCAGCCCATCGGGCTGGACGACGCTGAGCTGCAGCACCTGGACCTCGACAGTTTTTTCGCCGATGAGCTTGCCGCTAGATTTGCCGCACGCGGACTGTCCGTGACTGATCTTTCAGCCGTCGCGCTGTCGGCGACACCGCAAGCCCATGTGCTCAAGGCAACGCAGTCGGTGCTGATGGTCGTGATCGTTCCGGGATCAATCGACGCTCAGATCGCCGGAGTTCAGTCGGGTGAGTTGACGGTAGAAGTCGTATCGACGCGCGCGCCTGAAGATTCGCTGCCGGAGCCACTCGGCGAGATACGCGACGAGTTCAGAATCGACCGGGCAAGCGCACGTTCCTATGAACTTCATGAGGGCGAGATTGTTCAGGTGATCGATGTTCAGGGGCAGCAGTGTTCGGATTTCATGGCGATGAACAGTGCCGCTCTCGATCAGGGTCAGGAACGCTATATTGATTCAGCCGTGACACGCACGATGGCGCGCGGCGCATATCCAGCGCCGGGTCTTTTTGACAAGTTTTTTGATCAGGACATGCGGCCGCTGCTGGCGGTCGTCCAGGATACGATTGGACGTCACGACACCTTTGCGCTGGCGTGTACCGCGCGCGGTTATGAAGAGCGCGGATTCCCTGGCCACATCAACTGCTCGGACAATATCTCGGATGCCTATGATGCCTATGGCATTGCCCGGCGCAGCGCGTGGCCGGCGATAAATTTCTTTTTTAATTCCTGGATTCATCCAGACGACAATCAGATTCAGGTTGACGAAGCCTGGTCGCGGCCGGGTGATTACGTCGCGATGCGCGCGTTACGTGATCTGGTGTGTGTTTCGACCGCGTGCCCGGACGATGTTGACCCGATCAATGGATGGAATCCGACAGACATCCATGTGCGAATCTATAAACCCGATGCGCCGGTACGGCGTGCGATAGCCTACCGAGCAACACCCGATGCAGATCCCGTCATGACCCGTGAGAGCGCGTTTCATCCAAGAACCAGTGCGTTGACCCAGCAGTTTCAGGTGGCGCGCGACGTGTGGGCGCCGATGCAGTTCGATGCGACGGGCGCCGTCGAGGAATACTGGAACTGCCGTAACGCGGCAACGATTCAGGATATGTCGAGTCTTCGCAAACTGGATATCACCGGGCCGGATTCCGAGCGACTGATGCAGCATGTGCTGACCCGCGATGTCAGCAAGGTCGCGGTCAATCGCGGGTTTTACGCGTTAATCTGCGACGCGCGTGGTGCGGTTGTCGATGACGGAACGCTTTTCAGACTTGCGCCTGACGTCTTCCGCTGGTGTTGCGGCAGTGATGAATCGGCGCTCTTGCTCAAAGAGATCGCATCTGAACACGGATGGCGTGTCTGGGTTCGTGACCTGTCCCGGGTTATTGCCAACGTCGCGATCCAGGGGCCGGCAAGTCGCGACATTCTTTCGAAAATGATTTTTACTCAGCCCACCCAGCCGCGATTCGAGGCGATGAAGTGGTTCGGATTCTGTATTGGTCGACTGCATGATCGCGAAGGTGCGCCGTTCATGGTGGCTCGAAGTGGCTACACCGGCGAGCTTGGCTACGAGATCTTCTGTAATGCCGCGGATGCGCTTGCGGTCTGGGATTCGGTGCTTGAGGCAGGGGAGCCCGAGGGGCTGACGCCCATGGGCGGTCACGCCCTTGAGCTGTTACGGGTAGAGGCCGGCCTCATGGCCGCGGGCGCGGAGTTCACGCCTGACGTCGATCCCGACGAGGCGGGGCTCAGTTTTGCCGTCGACATGAACAAAGGCGACTTTGTCGGCCGCGCCGCCATTGAACGCAATCGCACGGCACCCAGACGCAAACTGGTTGGCCTGAACTTCGATGGTGAAGAAGCACCCATTCACGGAGACGGCGTGTTTGTTGACCGGCGTCAGGTGGGCGTAGTCACGAGCGCGGTACGCTCGCCACAGCTCGGGCGAGCAATAGCCATGGCCCGGGTCGCGGTCGAGGATGCTGCCGAAGGCGGCGTGCTTGAGGTGGGGAAGCTGGACCAGCACAGCAAACGTCTGCCGGCAACGGTAACCACCGTGCCATTCATTGATCCCACCCGCAGCAAGGCGCGGGCCTGAGTTGCACGGCGCCCGGTTCGGGACAGGATTTGATTAGCCAAATCGAAACCTCTGCAATCAGAAACAATATTATGCGAAAGTAACCGGTGTCCGGTCGGACCGCCGCGGTCTTCGATTGCTGGAGTCGCTTCGGCCCGGACTTGCGACCGGGACGCAATACTTAAGTAGACGAGGCAGCGAGCAAAGAGTCATGGCACACAAAAGAATAAGAGCCTTTAACACCAAAGACACCTATCCGGAGCAGAGTCTGAACAACGACCTGGCCCAGGCGGTGGTTGCGGGTAACACGATCTACGTTCGCGGTCAGTGTCCGCAGGATCTTGATACCGCCGAGAACGTTGGCGTCGGTGACCCGGTAGCGCAGACCCACAAGGTGATGCAGAACATCACCCAGCTCATCGAAGAGGGCGGCGGCAAGATCGAGCACCTTTGCAAGCTTGTGGTCTATCTCACCGACATTCGTCATCGCGAAGCGGTATATCAGACCATGGGGCCGTATTTCAAAGGCGTGCATCCGGTATGCACCGGGCTCGTGGTTGTCGCGCTGGCGCGCCCCGAGTGGCTGGTTGAGATTGACGCGACAGCCGTGATCCCGGAGAACGAATCATGACCTTTTCTATCTGCGCCCGATGTCCCGACACCGAAATGTTTGGCATGGCGGTCTCGTCTTCGTCGCCTGCTGTTGCCGCACGCTGTGCGTTTGCCCGAGCGGGCGTTGGTGCAGTCGGCAGCCAGAACATTACCGACCCCGCGCTGGGGCAACAGTGTCTTGATCTGATGCAAAGCGGTGCGTCCGCCCATGAGGCGGTTTCGCAGATTGTTGAATCGACCGAACACATCGCGTTTCGTCAGCTCACCGCGGTTGATGCGAGAGGCACGACGGCATGTTTTTCCGGCGACAATACGCTCGGCGTTTACGCCAGTGCCGAGGACACCAATGTCGTCTGCGCCGGCAACCTGCTGGCCAACACCGACGTGCCCGCGGCGATGGTGGCGGCATTCAGGGAATGCGAGGGACAGCATCTGGGCAATCGTCTGATCAGCGTCATGAAGTCGGCGCTGGCCGCTGGAGGGGAGGCGGGCACGGTGCAGTCAGCGGGCCTGCTGCTGGTCGACAAGGTTTCGTGGCCCGTTGCGAGCCTGCGTGTTGACTGGAGTCATGAAGGCACGCCGATTGAAGACCTGGAGAAGGTCTGGGAAATCTACGCGCCACAGCTCGACGACTATGTGACGCGAGCTCTCGATCCGTCGGACGCTCCAAGTTACGGCGTGCCGGGCGACGAGTGACTGACGGCGGTGCGTTTTACGCTCAAGCAACTCGAATACTTCGTTGCGACCGCACAATGCGGCAGCATTAAACAGGCTGCCCAGAAAGTCAGTATCTCCCAGCCCTCGATCTCCACGGCAATCACAAGTCTCGAGAAAATCTGGGGCGTTCAGCTCTTTGTTCGACATCATGCCCAGGGCCTTTCCCTGACTACGTCGGGAAAAACAATGATGCGAGAGGCGCGGCTGCTGCTGCGTCAGGCCGCCGCGCTGGAAAATGCAGCAGGCGAGGTGGCGAACGAAGTTTGCGGAACGCTGGCCGTAGGGTGTCTTGTGACGCTGGCACCGATGGTCGTACCTGAACTCAGTCACACGTTTACCGCGGTCAATCCCGGTGTCGAGCTGCAGTTTACCGAGGGTGACCCCAAATCTCTGATTGAAAAATTGCGACAGGTCGAAATTGACGTTGCGGTGACCTATGACCTGAACGTTCCGCCCGATGTCGGGTTTGAGCCGCTTGCCACGTTGCCGCCGCGGGTTCTTGTGGCTCAGAACCACCCGCTTGCTCGTCGCAAGAACATCAGGCTTGAAGACATTGCGCACGAGCCGCTTGTGCTTCTCGATCTTCCCTACAGTCGGCAGTATTTTCTTGAGCTGTTTGCTCAGGCCGGACTCGAGCCCAATATCGAGACACGGTCGTCAAGTCAGGAAGTTGTGCGAACGATGGTGGCTAGCGGTTTTGGTTACACCATTGCCAACGTCAGGCCCATCAATATGGCTGCACTGGACGGCAAGAGGCTCGAGTCGCTTGCTCTCGCGGGAGATCATGCACCGATGACCACCGGTATCGTTACGCTCAATCAGGACCACAAGCCACGAACCCTCGAGGCCTTTGAGTCGCACTGCCGTTCTCTCATTACCAACAACCGTATACCCGGCATGCAGCTGACCTGATTCTCGCCGGATGCTCTCACCGCGAAACTTCATCAGGCAGTCACACGAATTACACGGAAAAAACAGCGTGGAAAACAATCAAGAACTTCTCAATCTCGATGCAACGGCGGTAGTCGAAGGGCTGAACAAGGGTGAAATTCTGCCGGTTGAGCTGCTGGATGCACTCGAAGACAGGATCAATCTCGTCGAACCCCACGTCAACGCGTTGCCAACGCTATGCATGCAGCGAGCCCGGGACGTGGCGACGCGTCTGTCGCAGCTGCCGGCTTTGGAACGAGGGCCGCTCGCGGGTCTGCCAGTTCCGATCAAGGACCTGAATCCGGTTGCCGGCGTTCGCACGACGTTCGGGTCGAAGGTCCATGAGAATTTTATTCCGGAGTCATCCGACCTGGTCGTACAGCGGCTTGAGCGTAACGGCGCAGCGATTTACGCCAAATCCAACACGCCAGAATTCGGGGCCGGCGGCAACACTTTCAATGACGTGTTCGGCATCACCAGAAACCCGTTTGATCTGTCGCGATCTCCCGGCGGGTCTTCCGGAGGTGCCGCCGTTGCCCTGGTTACGGGTGAAGCGTGGCTGGCACATGGTTCAGACATGGCCGGGTCTCTTCGGACGCCGGCCAGTTTCTGTGGTGTGACCAGTTTGCGTCCGTCGCCGGGTTTGATTGCGACGGGTCCATCGCTCTTGCCGTTTGAGGTTCTCGGGCAGAACGGGCCGATGGCGCGCAATATCGCAGACCTCGCCCTGTTCACTGATGCGATGGCGGGGGTCGACAGCGGTGCGGCTTTGTCCAAGCACGCCCAGGGCAGCAGCTTTGTCGAGGCGGCCAGCTCACCCCGACAACCGTTACGTATCGCCTATAGCGATGATCTCGGTGTTACTGAAACCGACGCGGAAGTCGCCAGTATCTGTCGCGCCGCGGTCGACCAGCTCAGCAACCAGGGCACCGTAGTCGACGAGTCTCACCCGGACCTGACCGAATCCCATTTTGCCTTCGACGTTCTGCGCTCAGTCGCCTATGCCAGCGGGCTTGGTGAGAACCTTGATCAGACGCGTGAGTTGATCAAGCCCGAGGTCGTCTGGAACGTGGAGCAGGGTCTTGCAGCAACGGGCGACGCGATTCTAAAGGCCATGATTGCTCAGGGCAGAGTGTTCCAGAATCTGGCTGATTTCCTTCAGGACTACGATTTTATAGCGGCCCCGGCGGCGTGTGTTGCGCCCATGCCGGTCGAGGAGCGATACATCGGTTATTCCGAAGGGCTTGAAATACCGGAATATTATCGCTGGCTTGCGATCGCTTATGCCAGCACGACTGCCACCGCCCCCGTCGTGACGTTGCCTTGTGGTGTGACCGCAGACGGCATGCCTGTGGGGCTGCAGCTGATTGGCAAGGCGCATGATGAGTACAACCTGTTGTCATACGCCAGCCACATTGAGTCGACTTTTGACTGGAAGCGACCCGCGCTCGACCCGATGCTGCAGTCGCTGGGGCTGTGACCCGGATTGTCTTTATTGCATTGCGTCGGCGGATCTCGTTCGTGTAAATTTCGCGACAGCGGTACCCCAATCAATCCAGGATAAATCAGATCCACAATCCTCACCACGGCGGACGGAACCATGTCAAAACTCGACGACGCAGTAGAAAAATGCAAAGCCCAGATGAAGAAGCAGAAAATCGCGTGCGACGAAAAACTGCTCACGAACATTGCCAAGTCACTTGGCCCAAGCCTTTACAATCGCGATGCCAGTACGGTTGCTGCAGGCCAGAAGTCAGAGCTCGAAACGATCAAAAAGAATTTCATGATCAAAAAGCTTGGCTGTAAAGATGGTCCTGATCTGGACAAGTCGATCCAGAAGGCCATCGACAAGATCGGCAGATCCAATCGTGCCAAGCTGCGCCCGGTTTTTTACTACCTGCTGGTCAAGGATCAGAAGAAGGAATCAAAATTCAAGTAGCGCTCTGATCGTAGTCAGATCAAAAAACCGGCCACGAGGCCGGTTTTTTTTGCACCCAGCGCGGCAGCGCTTGTGGCTTTGGTCGCGATCGCGCGAGTTCAGCGTCGAAACAGATGCATCAGTTCAGGCACATACGCATCGCCATGACCTGCGGCTGTAGCGGTGCCGATCGCCGCCGATACGCCGTCGGCGACCGCGCGGCTTCCGGTCGTAGTCCCGACCATTTCCCGGTAGTAGTCAATATCCTTGATGGCGTTTCCGATTGCGAAGGGCACGTCGCTTGAATCCCCGGTCAGGATGCAGTTGCGCAGACGTTCGAGCGCGGCGCCTGCACCACCGCCTTTGGCCAGCACATCGACAAAGACCTGAGCGTCGACGCCGGCCTCTGCAGCCTGGGCGGCCGCCTCTGCCATGAGTGTCATGTGGCCAATCGACACGTAGTTGTGAAGCAATTTCATCCGATGTCCAAAGCCCACATCGCCGACATGATCGATATTCTCTGTGAAGGTGTCCAGCACCGGTCGAACCGCGTCGAGCAGATCGGCGTTGCCACCGACCAGAATATTCAGCGTTCCCTCATGCGCCTGCTTGGACAATCGCGTCATGGGCGCGTCGAGAAAGCCTGCGCCGGCTGCGGCTACGAGAGCCGCCATGCGTTCGGTTGATTCCGGCAGTGACGTCGAGCAGTCAACTACTGTGGAGCCTGGTTTCAGTCCTTCAATAGCGCCGGCATCTGCGGTCAACACCGCTTCAACCTGAGGGGAGCCGGTGACGCACAGGATCAGAACGTCGCTTTGTTCAGCGACAGCCCGGGGCGTTTGTTCGAGCGTTGCGCCCATCTCGACCAGATCGTCGACAGGCTGGTTGCCCGGGTGATCCATCAGCGACAGGGAGAAGCCGCCTCTGAGAATATTCAGGGCGATGCCGTGCCCCATCAGTCCGACGCCAATTATTCCGACATGCATGTTCTGCCTCGTCCAGTCGCAAAGACTATTTCAGATTGTGGTGCGCATAAGGCTCGGAACCGAACGCATAACGTGCGCGGTCGCGAGCGGTGTTCTCAGGACCGTAACCCAAAACCTCAGGCGCAAGACGGGTGCGACCGCACCCCGAACTTTGAAGCCCGGTTTAAACCTCGTTGAAACCAGGCAAGGGCGCGCTTTGTAAACGTCGTCGTCCCTCCCAGCGCGCGATATCGCTTACGCTCGCAGTCTCTGTCCTTTCGGGTCGAACGGGGCTTCAGGCAGCAGCTTCGCTCGGTGCGGCAGGCCGAGAATGGCGACGTCGAATTCTGCCTCGGGATTCACGTGCTCGGTCTTGATGAAAGCCAGCGCCAGGGAAGTGCCTGTGGAATGACCGTAGGCGCCTGAACTGACCCGACCACACGGCTCGCCTTCGCGAGTGAAAATCGGTTCGCCACCCGACGCATCGGCGTTGGTCGTATCGATCGCAAGCATCACCAGTTTTTCGCGAGGCTCGAGATCTTTCAGCTCCAGCCAGGCTTCGCGGCCGATGAATTCGGGTTTCTCAAGTTTGATCAATCGATCGAGACCGACTTCATGGGGCCAGTATTCAGGTGAGTATTCCCGGCTCCAGCTGCCGTAGCCTTTTTCGACGCGCAGGCTCAGCAATGAACGGCTGCCCACCGGCCGTATGCCGTACTCGGCTCCTTTTTCAAGAAGAAGGTCATACAGCGCAAGCTGGTCATTTTCGTTGACGTAGAGTTCCCAGCCGAGATCGCCCGAGAACGACACCCGGATTGCGATCGCCTTGATCCCCCCAATGGCGATTTGCCGCGACCGCATGAACCGAAACGCCTCGGTAGAAAGATCGGTGTCGACCAGTGGCTGCAGAAGATCTCTGGATTTGGGCCCGGCAACGTTAAAGCCGGCCCACGCGTTGCTGCGAGACTCAAACGAGACAGAGTGCGGCCGTTCGACCATGTCAAAAAAGCGTTTGTGGTAGCGCTCGGCGATGCCAGACCCGACGATCCAGTAGTGTTCATCGTCGAGCATGGTGATTGTGAAGTCACCGGCGATGCCTCCGCGTACACCAAGCAGCGGCGTAAGACACGAGCGGCCAATTTCTGACGGAACGTTGTTCGCGACGACGCGGTCAAGCCATTCGCGGCTGCCGGCGCCTTTGACTTCGTATTTGGCAAAATTCGAGACATCGATAATGCCAACACCCGTTCTCAGCACCTCGCATTCCTCTCGAACTGCATCGAACCACGGCTGGCGTTCATAGCCGAAGGTGTCTTCCTGCGCCACCGTTTCGGTTGCAAACCACATCGGGTGTTCCCAGCCGTAGCTCAAACCGAATACACAACCGAGTTCCTTCTGGCGTTCATACACCGGGCGCGTTTTGACAGGTCGTCCGGCCTCGCGTTCTTCATAAGGGAAGTGGATCTTGAATCGGTGTGCGTAGCAGTCGAGCGCTCGTGCTTTGGTGAACGGTTTAGTCGCCCACTCCGAGTACCGGGCCATGTCCCAGGGGAACAGATCGAGTTCGGGTTCGCCTTCGACGATCCACTGGGCCAGCAACAGCCCGAGTCCACCCGACTGGCTGAAGCCCGGAATGATGCCGTTGCAGCAAAAATAGTTTGTCAGCTCGGGGACCGGACCGAATAGCGCCGCGCTGTCAGGCGACCAGATCATCGGGCCATTGATAACGCGTTTGATACCGGCGTTTGCCAGTACCGGCAATCGATCGCACGCGCGCATGATGTTTTCTTCGATTCGCTCAAGGTCATCAGGCAGCAGCTCGTGCCCGAAATCCAGCGGTGTGCCGTCTTCGGCCCAGAATTTTCCGTCTTTTTCGTAAGCGCCAACCAGCAGTCCGTTGCCTTCCTGACGCAGATAGTATTCGCCGTCGCGGTCGGCCACCGACGGCAGACGTCGGTCCATCGCAGCAATTTCCGGTATCTCTTCGGTGACGAAATACTGGTGCTCCATGGTCATCAGGGGGAGTTCGAATCCGGCCAGTTTCGCAACCTCACGGCCCCACAGTCCGGCGGCGTTGACAACAAACTCTGCGTGGATGTTGCCGTTTGGAGTGACAACATCCCAGCTGCCGTCGGAACGTGGGTTGGTTTCGGTAACCGGCGTAAAACGATGAATCTGCGCGCCCGCCATCCGCGCTCCCTTGGCGTAAGCGTGAGTCACACCTGATGGATCGACGTTGCCCGCATCAGGCTCAAGCATCACGCATCGCACGCCGTCAAAGTCGACCAGCGGGTGCATGTCGCTCGCCTCCTTGAGGCTGAGTTCGTGAAAGTCGACATCGAAGTAGCGGGCTTTGGCCGCCTGAATGCGCAGCTGGTGTTCGCGGTCCGGAGTCTGGGCGAGATACAGCGAACCCGGCTGGAAAACACCGCAGCTTTGTCCTGTTTCTTCTTCAAGCTCCTTGTACAGCTTCATCGTGTAGTACTGGAGCTTGGAGATATTGTTGTGGTCGTGAAGCCCGTGCAGACCCGCCGCGGCATGCCAGGTTGACCCGGACGTGAGTTCGTCGCGCTCGAGCAGCACGACGTCTGTCCAGCCCAGTTTGGTGAGGTGATAGAGGATGCTGCAGCCCACAAGGCCTCCACCGATGACGACGACTTGTGCACTGTCTTTCACGGATCCTGACTCCACTGTTAGGTATCGAACTTAAGTTCCGGGTTTCTCGCGCAAAGTGTGCCTGAGAAATCTCTGGAACCACAGTTGCCATGCACGGATTTCAGTTTTGACAGCGACACTCGGCTACCGGGCACGGTCAGATTCATTATTCCCGACATCGGCTCGATGTGTGATTGCGTATCCTCAGCGGGTACTCACAACGTGAAAAATCAGGGCTCCAGGTGCTCGGCGAATTGAAAACCGGTCGAAGACCGTCTTTTGAATGCCGTCGTCAGACTCCGTCATGACACTGATACCATCGCAGCCTCTCAATGCTGTGTTCTGATGGGTTTTTTCCGAGGTAGCAATGTTCGAAAACAGTCGCGCACCGGTCGTCGTTTCGTGTCTCGTGGTGCAAGCCGTGACGATCGGGGCGATGATTTCCTATGGCGTGTTTTTCAAGTCACTGGAAACAGATCTTGGCTGGTCCAGAACGCTGTTGTCGGCGGTGACATCGGTCGCGTTTCTGGTGATGGGTGTTCTGGCGATTGTGGCCGGGCGTCTCAACGACCGGTTTGGACCTCGGTGGGTGATGACGGTGTCCGGCGTCGCGTTCGGCATTGGTTTTGGACTGATGTACTTTGTCCACGCGCCCTGGCAGCTGTTTGTGCTGTACGGTTTTTTCTTTGGTGTCGCACTGAGCACACACGACGTGGTGACGCTTTCGGTGATTGCGCGCTGGTTTAAACGCCGTCGCGGGCAAATGACCGGTTTCATAAAAAGCGGCACAGCTGTCGGCCAGATAATCATGCCGCTGATTGCGGCAACGCTCATTGCCCAGGTTGGCTGGCGCATGGCGTTTCTGGTGATCGGTACTGTTGGCGCGGTTGCGCTGGTCGTGGTCGCGCAGTTCATGCGTCGAGATCCACCGCCTGCGGTGCTCGCTGCCCAAAGCGAAGCCGACGCGAGCGATGCCTGGGAGGGAATCGATTATCTGTCTGCCAGAAAAACACGTCAGTTCTGGACGATGTGTGCGATTCAACTCGCTTATTTTCAGACGCTGGTGACGGTGCCGCTGCATGTAGCCGTACACGCTCAGGATCTGGGACTCAGTCAGACGGTGGCGGCCTCGGTGCTGTCGACTATCGCCGCGTGCAGCATTGCGGGTCGACTGACGATCGGCATGTTGATAGACAGGATCGGCGTCAAGCGTGGCTATCTGATTGGGTTGATTCCACTGTTGATCAGTTTGCTGATGCTGCGGGTGATTGAAGATCCGAATATGCTGTTTGTTTTTGCCGTGATTTACGGGATTGGCCATGGCGGGTGTTTTACCGTGGTGTCGCCGGCGGTTGCTGAGTATTTTGGAATGAAATCCCACGGCAGCATTTTCGGAGTAGTGCTTTTTTTCGGCACGATTGGTGCGGCGGTGGGTCCGTGGGTGGCCGGCTGGATCTTTGATACGCGCGGTAGCTACAACGTGGCCTGGCTGTCTCTGGCCGCCCTCGTGGGTCTGGCGATTTTGATGGTTTTGACGCTGAAACCCGTGCGACAGACGAGCTGATCGGCGGATTGCGCAACAGCTGCAGCACCGGAACTTTCGCCCGTGAGTGCGGTCTGACAAGAGACTCTACAACCTCAAGTTAACAACGGGACCGAACTAGTGACGTATTCAGACAAGCCTGTGGTTTCTACACCTGCGATCGAAGAGCCTGGTACTTCATCGCCAATCGCAATTACCCGGCGCAAAATCCTGACGGCGGCAGCGGCCGTGCCGGCAGCGGGCGTCGTTGGCTGGGGCAACGCGCTGGCTCAGGAGCCCGAGCGCGGGATTGTTGGCAGCAAGGCGCCCGAGCTCGACTGCGAGTTCTGGCTCGACGGTAACGGCGAACCGGGTTCGTTCAGCATGGACGCGCAGCGTGGCAAGTGGGTGTACATGAAGCTCTGGCAAAGCTGGTGCCCCGGCTGTCACTCACTTGGATTTCCGGCGCTGAAGAAAATGACCGATGCCTTCAAGGACGATGACCGCGTGGTAACCGTGGCGATCCAGACCGTGTTTGAAGGTCACAGCACCAATACCGGTGACAAAGTGCGCGAAATGCAGTTGCGTTACGACATTCCCATTCCGATGGGACACGACCCGGGTTCAAAGACCGAGAGTGGATACCCCAACACCATGCTGGGATATCGAACCGGCGGTACGCCCTGGCAGGTGCTGATTGCGCCTGACGGCAGTGTCGTGTTCGACGGCTTCCGCGTTGACTCCGACAAGATGATCGAAGTCCTGAAAGAAGAAGTGAAAAAACTGGGTTAGCCTGAATTCTGAACCGGTGGCGCCTGTCACCGGTTCGGCCCAGGTCACACCTCAAACACTTCGCGCGGAAAGTCGGTCAGACAGATCGCATCGTTTTCCCGGACGTGTATGGTCTCACTGACCTCCATCCCCCAGCCGTCCATCCACATGCCCAGTATGATGTGAACAGTCGCGTTCTCGGGGACGGTATCGGTTTCCCCCGGGCGAAAACTCAGCGTGTGCTCACCCCAGTCCGGAGAGTAGGCGACACCGATTGAATAGCCGATGCGGCTTTTCTTCTCGAGTCCGTATCGATCGAGCACCGCCTGCCATGCGGCGTGGACATCACTGCAGTGGACGTCAGACTTCAGAGAGTCGACGACGGCCTCCATTCCTTCGTTGACGGCTTTTGCTGTTTCTGTCAGCCGTGCAGGTGCCTTGCCCAGATGCATCGTGCGAGCGAGTCCGGCGTTATAGCGTTTACGACAGCCTCCCAGTTCGAAAGCCACAGTCTGGTCGTTTTCAAAAGGTGCATCAGTCCACATCGGGTGAGCGGTCGCGGCGGCTTCGCCTGCGAGTACCAGCGGGTGCAGCGCGGGCATATCTCCACCAAACTCGGGCGTGCCGCGAACCTGCGCAGCGCAGACTTCGGCCATGACGTCGCACTGTCTGACGCCGGGTCGTGTTCTGTCGTAGGCCGTTTGCATCGAGATGCCGGCGATCTGTGCCGCCTGGGCGATCATTTTGATTTCGGCTTCACTTTTAACTACACGCACCCAGTTAACGAGCAGATCGGCGTCGAGCCAGGTTGCTCGCGGCAGCTGCGCCTGAATACTTGAAAGACATTTTGGCGAAAGGTAGTAAACGTCGTTTTCGTGACCAATTCGTGCGCCGTCGAGTCCGTGTTCGCGCATCCACTGGCCCATGTATTCGCCGGGATGTGTCCCGGGCTTCTGCACCAGGTGTTCCGGGAACGGCACCAGCTGGTCCGGATTGAGAATGCTTGATACGCGGGCGGCCCCGGCGTCCATCTCGCGTCCAAGCCAGAAGGGGCCATCATCGAGCGTCACCACCATCGTTTGCGGGGTGTAGAAGGACCAGGCATCGTATCCGCAGAGCCAGTTGATATTGGCGGGGTCACCGATAAGCATCGCGTCGAGTCCACGATCGCGCATTGCGGTCCGTGTCTTTGCGAGTCGCGACGCATACTCATCGGCAGAAAATGGTGCAGCCATGGGTCATAACCTCCAGGTTGGCGACAGGGGCAGGGCGCGCTTCAGACCGCGAGCGTACCGGACATTACGCCGGCGCATTGGCCGCCGATCTGCGTTGCGGTCACGACGCCATTTTCCTTTATGGCGGTGGCGTTCAGGATGCTGGTGCGCCCCATATCGCGACCCTGTTCGACGGTGATATTGAGCGTGACATCGGTCGCGTCTGACAGATGGGCCTGAAGACCTGCAAGCGCCACGTTGGCGCTGCCCGTCGCAGGATCCTCGGCCACGCCATGCAGTGGCGCGAACATGCGCGCGTGGTAGACGCTGTCGTCTGATGCGTCCCTTGTGTGCAGCAAAATTCCGGTTGCCCAGTCGCGGTCGAATTTATCTTCGAACACTTCAGCGCGGGGTGAGGCGGCCGCGAGAGTCTTGCGGTCTGTAGCTTCGGCGATGATGAAACCGGTGCCACACGATGCATGCATGGGTTTGTGTCGGGTGATATTGATGTTCGCTTCGGTCAGTCCACACGCGGCGGCAACGTCGTCAACCGGAACTTCACCGCCAAGGGTCAGTGGCTGAGGCGACGTCAGTCGAGCACCGCTGACACCGCCCTCGGATTTGAGCAGCTCTACCGGCACGAGACCCGCGACTTCTTCAAACACAAAGCCGTCGTCTTTCGCCTGTATTCCAATCGATTCTCCAAAATTCGCAAGCACCCACGCCGTGCCAACGTTAGGGTGACCGGCAAAGGGCATCTCGGCGCGCGGCGTGAAGATCCTCACCCTGGCGGTGTGGTTCGGGTCGTCGGGTTTACAGACAAACGTCGTCTCCGACAGGTTGAACTCACCCGCAATGGCAAGCATCTGCTCACTCGACAGGTCATCAGCCGCGAGCACAACGGCGAGGGGGTTGCCGCTGTAGCGAAGGGCGGTGAAAACATCCACGGTATAAAAGCGAAGCATTTGGTCTCTCCGAATGACGTGGTCTGTTCGTTTGCGAACAGACAAGCACATCAATTTCACCCAAAGGACAGGGCAAATCAACTTCCAGAAATCAACCTGCCGGTGGTCCAGAATCTGTGATCAGGGCTGGCTCGGTTCTCGTCCGCCAATAAACGAGCCCAGCGTCGACAGAATGCCGCAGAGCGTGAGCGTTGTGAGCAATGGCCAGAAGAACCCGTTTTGCGCGAAGCCGACGATAAACGTCAGCAGCGCACCGACGCCAACCTGAATAAAACCATTCAGGCCGGCCGCGGTCCCGGCAAGTTCAGGTCGAACGCTCAACGCGCCGGACATCGCGTTGGGAATGGTGAGTCCATTGCTGAAAGTCAGGCACATCATGGGTCCAAAGAGGGCGAGAGGATGTGGTGTTTCAGCGAAAAGCCAGAACAGCCCGAGGCCGATTGCCACAGGAATCATGGCAAGCAGGATCATTCTGTCTGATCCAACACGCTGGGAGAATTTTCCGGATACGAAATTTCCGAGAAAATACCCCAGCGCCGTCAGCACAAAGTAAACGCCATATTCCGAAGGTGGCCGCTTCATGACTTCCATAACCACATAAGGGGCGCCGGACTGGAAGCTGTAGAACATGCCGGTCGCGAAGGTGAGATTCATTGAGTAACCGAGAAACGCACGCTGGCTCAGGAGCTTGGCTGCGCTCGGCAGGAATTTCGGCTTTTCCGCCGTACTCTTCTGCGCAGTTTCGTTCATGTATCGATACACGAGTACCAGGGACATGGCTGTCACGCACGCGAGGAAGAGAAAGATGTAGCGCCAGCTCGCATGTTCCGTGAGCAAGCCGCCGATGGTTGGGCCCGCCATGGGTGCGATCACCATGGCCATGCTGATGTAGCCCAGCACGCTGGCAGATTTTTCCCGTGAGTAAACATCGCGCACGGTTGCCCGGGACAGTGCCTGTCCTGTCGCGCTGCCCATTCCCTGCACGACACGGCTTAACAGCAGCGTTTCAAGGGTTGGCGCAAACGCCGCGAGCAGGCAGCCAACGGTAAATATCGCGAGACCGCCAATCATCACCGGCCTGCGTCCGAATTTATCCGACAGGAATCCCAGAAACAGTTGCGAAACACCCATCGCCAGCAGGTATACCGTAAGCATCATCTGCGCGACGCCATACTCGGTCGCAAAGTCGCGCATGATCTGGGTATTGGCTGGCACCACGATGGTCATCGTCAGTGGGCCAAGTGCTACACAAAGCACCAGCAGCCAGACCGGTGGCAATTTGACTGGATTGGACATGGTTTTCTTTAACGAAATCAAAAGCGCCCGGAGGCGTTGCGGCGCGTAATATAGCCCAGAACACCTACCGTAAATCTTGAGGAAACCAAAATGACCCAGATAGATCTGTTTGAAGCCGGACTCGCCAAACGTAAATCAACACTCGGCGCTGAGTACGTCGAAAAGAACCTCGCGGCAGCCGACGATTTGACCAAAGATTTCCAACACGCAATGACCGCATGGTGCTGGGGCTTTGGGTGGGGTGACGAAACCATCGACGTAAAGACTCGTTCGATGATGAACCTGACGATGCTCGGGGCGCTTGGCAAGATGCATGAGTGGGAACTTCACTGCAAAGGCGCAATCACCAACGGCTGTACGTTTGAAGAGATTCGGGCGATCGTTCACGTGATTGCAATCTATTGTGGTGTACCCCAGGGCATTGAGTGCTTTCGCTCGGCCCGCAAGGTGCTTGAAGAAGCGAACATGGTTTGAGTTGCGTCAGGTCACGTGACATCAATCTGAACTGAGTATTTGAGATATCTAAAGAGCAATCTATGAACCCGTCAGAAATCGGTATTCGAAAAATCGTCGAGCAGGTCGAGACGACCTATGTAGAAGGCGGCAAAGCCGCCGATCAACCATTGAAGCTGATCGGCATTGCCGCCGTGCTGGATAATCCCTGGGCCGGACGCGGGTTTGTCGATGACCTCAAAGCGGATATTGGGCGCATCGCGCCGACGCTTGGAGAACTGCTGTCTGCAAGGATTATCGAACACGCGGGTTCAGGAGAGGCTGTCGAAGGCTATGGCAAAGCGGCTATCGTCGGCCTCAACGGCGAGATCGAGCACTGCGCCGGCATCATCCACACGCTGCGCTTCGGCAACACCTATCGACAGGCCGTGGGTGCCAAGTCGTACCTTTCATTCACGAACGTTCGTGGCGGTGCCAATACGCCGATCATGATTCCGTTGATGGACAAGAACGATGCGGGCCGGCGGTCTCACTATCTGACGATACACATGAGTATCCCGGACGCACCCAACGAGGACGAAATGCTGATCGCGCTTGGCGCGTCTGTTGGCGGGCGCCCGCACCATCGTATTGGTGACCGCTATCAAGACATTCAGGACATGGGTGGTGACATCGATAACCCGGCTGGAGTCTAGATATCGAGCCGGGATCTGGCCGGCGCTACTGCGTCAGGTTCCGGCAGGTTTTTCCGATATCGGCAAGCACCGGACGTAGCGATGAATCCAGCTGCTGTGCATAGGACTTGACCTGCGCGCCGTACGCGAGTCTTCCGGTGATGCCATCAGGGCACAGCGCCCGGTTCAGGCGTCGGTCCAGACGCTGTTCTCTGTCAGGTCGATCGGCGACCTGCGCAGCGCCTGATGTGGTCGCGGCGCGTTTGGCCTGTTGCTGAACACACTTGTGCCATTTATCAATAAATAAGGCGTCGAACTTCTTCTGCCGCGACGCCAGGTCGAGCTTCTCGGCCGATGTTGCTTTGGCGTTTCTAAGATGGTTGAACCAGGCCGGGTTCACGGAGAATCGATTCTCTACCAGTTCACCAATGTCAGAGCAGGACTGATATGACTTGATCGTAACGGGTTGACAGCTGCTGTACTGGATCGCGCAGTTGCTGACGTAGGTGCTGCGAACATCTCCGCCAAATCTGAGCAGCTTGCGCCGGGTTGCGATGTCGTAGGATCCGGGGTTGACGATGTTTCCGTCGGGGTGGTTTTCATTATTCTGCGTAAACCGAAAAATATGTTTGCCCCTCAGTGGTGAACCTCGACTCGTCAGTTGAGTCGGCGATCCGAGCCCGATGAGCTCGGCGCTGCCGGGCCCGCAGGCTACCGCGGTGTCAGCGTTTGGGCCGGTCCCGGCGACAAACACACGCGGCGTCGGTCGACTCTGAAAATAAACACCGACGCCCCAGGGCGCTGTATGCGCAACCGTATCGTTGAACACTCGGGTGCCATCGCCAAGAGAAGTGTCCCGTCCGTCGAGGTATTGATTCGCCGTCCTGGTGAATGCTCGCACTCGCTGTACCGCGATGGCGGGCGTCGGAAGTTTGGCGTTCGGCGCGCTGGGAGGGAGGCTGCGTGCCATCTTTGACAGGGCTGTGTTGAGAATTTTTTTCTGTTTTGCGGCTTTGTCTGGGAGAGAGCGCAGGCCGCTTGCCCTGCAGGCGTCAGGGTGGGCGAGAGGTTTGGATGGTTTTTGTTGCAGATGGGTCCACGCAGAAGTCAGACAGCTGATCTGTTTAAGTCGGCGCGCCACGCGTTTGCCCGGATCGTCCTGATCTTTGAAACTGGCGTCATCGGCCTTGACTTTTTCGGTGAGTACACCGGTTACGCGGTCCAGCGCTTTCGACAATACAAGGTCCTGCTGCTTTGACTGTCGTTTGACCTGCACGTTACGTATGAACCAGGTGATCGAT
The DNA here is from genome assembly GCA_938034705.1 of uncultured Gammaproteobacteria bacterium. Classification (GTDB taxonomy): domain Bacteria; phylum Pseudomonadota; class Gammaproteobacteria; order Arenicellales; family CALHMG01; genus CALHMG01. The sequence continues at coordinate 22,552 of CALHMG010000067.1, read as the reverse complement.
TTCTGCTCGTATGCGTGACGCGCACAGAACTCTTGCTGGCCGAGTTTGTGCATCCGCTCAACGGTCTCGACGGCGCCAAAGTGATACAGCGTGCCCGGGGCCGATGCCTTTATGTCCCGCGCGGATTCAAGGCATCGTTTAATGCGATTGACTTCGTTAGTTCCATCGGCAGAGCTTTTGCACGCGGCGACCGAAACCGATGGCGAGAACGCCATGACCGCCACCGCCGCAATCCATTTGAGGTGTGCGACCGCTCGACTCAGGATCCTGTCTGCGCACAGTCTCGGCGCGATCGACGTCATCGTGCAGAAATGGATTTTGGAGCCACCGTGTTTCGGCCGTCATCGAGATAGCTCAGCTCTTTACCGACGAGTGTTGAAAGCGTCCTGATTTCGGCGTTCGTAAGGCAGCCCAGATTATGAACATCAATACTGCAGCGCCGTTTTACCTTGTCGATCACGTGGTAGCGCAGAGCGTGGGTGCCGATATCGGCAACGACGTCAGCGTCGGAGTCTGCCCAGGCGGCCAGCGCGCTTTTGGCCTTGTCGATAGCGTTGATCCTGTCTGTCTCTCGTTGTTTGGACGCCTGGCTGTTTAATCGGTCGCGTTGCGTAACGTAATCGGCCCGCTGTTGATCAAGGATAGCTATGGCGTCGGTAACTCTGCCGGTGACGCCACGAGGCAGCGGCAGCTGGATGCGATAGCGATAAGGATCAGGGTAAAGCGTATGGTCGAATTTGCATTCTATTTGATCCGATTTGTTCTCGGCATTTTCAGCGCAGTCTGCCGCCGTTATGGAAAGCTCACGCACGATCGTAAGCGCCTCGTCCTGAAGGTGCTCCAGATGTTCAAGGGCAAGTTCATATTCAGGACTTGCAGGATCCACGGGTTTTGCCGTGCCCATGACCTGGGTCAGAAAGTAGAACTGATCGGGGTTGTCCAGCGCGTACTGAATTTCGTCGTATATCGTGTTAAACGAACCCCATCGACTCGCGAGCTGATCAAATTCGGATTCTTCACCCACCAGCGTGGTCTGGGTTGGCCAGTTGGCCAGGGCCTGATAGGGCGTGATTGCCATGCTGAAATCTTTGGGCGCCTCGAACGCCATGACGGCCAGGCGTTTTGCGGCGGCGACAACCTCTTTCGCGTCGGACGGGATCGCCTCGTTGCGCCCGCCGGTGAGAAACACCGAGACGCTGGAATCCTTTGAGCTGGATTTTTCTTCTGAATTCTCTTCAGCGCTGGCGCTTAACGACACGCCCCAGCCGGAGCCCGACATCTGTGCCGACAGCTTTTCCTGTTCGGCGTGTGACGACTCGTTGATGGTGATCAACGCGGTCATCTTCGCCCCGCTGAATACCGACGAAACAAACGAGTCTCCACAGGCTTTCTGAAACTGTCCGGGGTCTTTGAGGCTGGCGAGTTTCAACGCCGCGTCGGTCAGTCGAATCTCACCACCCGCGCCTCCGCGATCCGACAGCGGAGTAACGCCAGCCGGCAGTTGCTGGCCTTTCGCGGGGACAGGCGACGCGTAGCGCACGCCGTTTTGAACACTTGCATTGAGCATGAAGTTTGAAGCGAAACCCGTAATGTTTACGTCTTTCGCAAATGCGGCCTTGCCCGAGGCTTCGACGCCAATGGTGCTGACAGAGGCTTCTGCCGTGATGCCAATATGCTGCATGACTTCAAAGTTGTCGGAGACTTCCTTGATCGACACCGTCTGGGTCTGGGCGGGTTCTCGACCCTCGGCAAATTCGATGCAGATCGACGGCACCGCTCGATTGTCGTAGGTGTTCCAGCCCCAGCCGAGACTGATGCCTGTATCAGGAACATCCACAATTTCGGTGTCGGCAACCGAGACATCGACGTTTACCGTTGCTCCGGGCGTGTCCGCGTCGGTAGAGGCGCGTGGATCGGTACATCCGGAAATCAGAGCGAAGACGGTCAGCGATGCGATGACGATAGTGAACGTCGTTCGAACACGAGGGTCGAAATAGTGCGTGTCCATGCTTGGGGCTGGTCCTTTTGGGCAGGACCCTGACCGGGTCAGTGAACACCGGAACGTCATGAACATCAAGAAATCGGCGACGTCACCGGCATTCAGGTCTCAAGCTAAATACTTTAAGACTATGCCAGGCAGGAACAACTCAGGTGTTGCGAGTAGACGCCCGAAATCAGGGTTTCAGTTCGCCAATTATTCGCTCGTCACCGAAGACGTCATCGCCCGAGAGATCGCCAGTGTGGCCGTACATTCGCCAGGATTTGAACCCGAGTCGGTTGAGCACTGATTCTGAACATTGCCGTCTCGCGTCCGGATGCAGTCCGATGATGTAGTTTTCAAGCGGCCTGCAAAAAGGTGCGCAGTAATAACCGAGTGCGCCGACTCTCTGTCGCCCGGTGGTGTTTGCGCCAGCCGCGTGCCAGATACGACCGTCAAAGACCATGACGCTGCCGGCGGGTGCCGTCACGGGAACCCAGCCGGCACTGGACTGCCATTCTGGCTCGGGCTGACGTTCGCTCAGGTGACTGCCGGGATAAACGCGGGTACCGCCGTTTGCCTCGGTGAAATCAGAAATCATGAACATGACTGAAGCGGCGACCGCAGGGTTGAGCGCCTTGTTCGAATAAACGGGCTGGCGCGTATCGCCCATGGAGCGTGTGATGTCGGACGCCGGGTCGGCGGGTTCACCTGCCGGCGTGGGTGTTGGCATCCACCACTGGTCAATATGCGCGCCCATGGCATCCGAGCCCGGGTGTTGGATGTGGCCGTCAAACGCTGAAATTGTGTAGTCCTGGCCCAGGACTCCCGCGATCAGTTCCGTCGTGACCGGATGGTCAATCAGCTCGAGAAAGATGCTGCCCTTGTTCAGCAGCATGCCGATCCACTGATTGCCCCGAGCGTTGTTGGCATGATTTTGTCCGGTGCGCAGCGCGCGTTCCGCGACTGCCTGTTCTTCGAAACGGGTTTGCAATCGAGACAGCGTTTCGGGATCAAGAAGATTCTCGATCACGCAGTATCCGTTGGTTTTTAACGCCTGGTGGTGCTCGGCGAGGGCGTCTTTTGCAGTGAAGTCATTCATTGTTCGCGCCGGGTTGTGCGTCGGGCTCGATTTCGATGCGGGTACGCCCGTGATTGGCGGTCCCGACGACCCGAAGTCGGTTCATCTTCGCTTCGTTGATATCCAGTTCCGGCGTAGACAGGGCAACGGGTCTGTCCTCACGCACGCCGGTGAGATGGTGATGCGGGTCCAGGTGGTCTACCATGCCGAGGCCCGACGCACCCATCGAGTAGCCCATGAGTTTTCGGACCTGCTCGGGCAGTTCCAGCGCCTGCTCGCGGTCAACGGTCAGCAACTGCGTTTCTTCCTGGCGCAGCCATCCGAGAACGTAGTGGAGTGCGACGCCGAAGCGAGAGTTATTCGTGCGGTTGGCGCCGCCTGCGTGTATTACGTTGCCGGTGTACAGCAGCACCGAACCTGCCGGCATCTCCGTAGCCACAACTTCGTCACGCGTCGGTTTGCGATCGTCATCCCAGAGATGACTGCCGGGCACCAGCAGCGTGCCGCCGTTTTCGGAGGTGAAGTCGCTCACTGCCCACATCGTTGCGAGCGTGAGAGGCGGTGACGGGTTGGCAAAAGGCCAGAGGTTAGTGTCCCGGTGAAGCGTCTGGGCGGTTTCACCAGGAGCGAGGTACATGACCCCTGAATAGTTCGTCCAGTAGCTTGCGGCCCACGGCAGCAGGATTTGATCGCACACCGCCAGCACGGCGGGATGGATCAGCATCTGCTGAGCGACTTTTGACTTTGCGATGAGTGCGCCAAAACGTTTGGTCCGGTGTCCCCAGAAATCCTCGTCTCCAAACTCGGTGGACTCGACAGACGGTGTCAGATCACGCCGAAGTCGATCGAGATCCGACTCGTTCAGCACGTCCTTTATCACCGCGTACCCGTCACGCTGCACCGCTTCGGCTACGGTGCCGGAATCGCAGTCGTGGGCAAAGGTGTTATCCAGCATCAGCTCACTCCGTCTCATGACCGTTGTTTGTGACCGACTCTCGATACGGCCGTCTGTTCGTTTCAGGTCATGTCATGTCATTTCAGGGGACGTCACGTGGGCGTAAGTGACACATGACGTGTCCATGTTAGACACGACATCCCGACAGGGCGCGCGAATCGACTCGACATCGGTAAACCGATGCTACCGCGAATTGGCGTGTCAATCTCGCCCGGGTCCAGTCAGCGCGCGCCGTTCAACATTGTGTTAAAAAAGAAACCGGTGAGTCGGTGACGGCCGTCCAGTTCGGTTTTGGCGTAGATTGCATGGGCCTGCGCACGGACGGTTCGTTCGGTAGTTTTTCGCCGCCGGGCAATCTGCTTGTTGCTGAGCCCGAGCAGAAGACAGATTGCGACATCACGTTCGGCCGACGTGAGTCGCCACGTGGACAGCTGGGCTTCGACGATGCTCCACAAGCCATCCGCGTCGTTGACGGATTTCTGGTGCCGAAGCTTGATTTCGCTTGTTGCGTGTTCGTTCACTGAAGGCAGACCGGGTTGCGGATTTCCCGGGCAGTCTAGTGGGGTTGGGTTAACGCTTTCTTAAGGACGATCCGCCCGTGCGCGGTGGCGAAGGCCGGGTAGCTACCGGAGCCAGCACAGCGTCAGCGTTGTTTCAGTGATCCAGGCTCGCCAGATACTGTGAAACCATCAGATCCAGATGCCCGCCGCCGCCGTTTTGAAAGACCGTGATTTCATCGCTGCGACTGCGTCCCTTGCGCTCGCCGCGAGTGAGCGAGAAAAGATTGCCAAGAATATCCTGTTCGTTGAGGGCACCGCTTTTGAACGCGGACGTAATTTCGCCGCAGTCTTTGATCGCGCTCCACGGTGAGTCGGTAAAGACAGATCCGCGAGTCATCGCGACTTCGTCGCACTCGTGCATATCTTCGCGATAGCTGCCCACCAGATCGAGGTGCGCGCCGTCTTTGAGCCACTCGCCCTTGATGAGCGGGTCGGTTGCCATCGTCGCACATGAAATCAGATCAGCCTGCCGCGCAGCCGCTTCCAGATCTGTCGTCGCGTCGATGCTAACGCCGGGAATTTGCAGGTCGCGACACAGGGCTTCGGCTCTTGCCGGTGTTCGGTTCCACACCGTCACCTTTTTGATGCTGGGCCTGATCGACTGATGGGCCATGATGAGATGAGGCCCGAGTGCACCCGCGCCCACCATCAGCATCGATTCGACGTTGTCGTTGGCAAGCAGTTTTGTGCCGAGCGCAGAGTCCGCTGCAGTTTTTCTCAAGGTAAGTGCCGTGCCGTCGATAACGGCGTTGGGCTCACCGTTAGTGCCGTCGAACATCACATAAACACCCTGGACCGACGGCAGGCCGCTCGCGTTGTGTTCGTTGTCAGGAAAAACGGTAACCAGCTTGGCGCCAATGGCCTTTTCTCTTTGCCAGGCGGGCAGGGCGAGAAAGTAGGCGGTATCACCGCTTGGCGTCGACTGTTCCATCATCGCTGACGGCACCAGATCAACGTCGTTATGGTGGGCTTTCGCGAGGGCATTAACCAGACCGGGATAGTCAAGCAAGGTGTGAACACTGTCGGCATCAAAAAATCGCATCGGTCTCTCTTCAGGCTGGTTGTGGAGCCACCTTGCACCCGGATATCGGTGGCGGCCAAAAACATACTGATATAGTTCGGGCTTATCCAAGTATGTCCTGATCTGAATGAATAACAAAGTAATCCGCGGCGTCATTCTGATGGCGGCGGCCATGTTGGTCATTCCGATGGCGGACGGGTTTGGCAAGGCGCTGAGCGCTAACTATTCACCGCTGTATATCAGCTGGGCGCGCTATGTCGTTGCCTCGATCGTAATTCTGCCCATTGCGTTCTTCAGTGTCGGCACACGCATATTTCCTTCTGAGCGACTCGGCTCGCACTTTTTGCGCACGATATTTCTGATGGCGTCGATGACATTCTTCTTTGTCTCGATTTCAATGATTCCACTGCCAACGGCCACCGCATCGTATTTTGTGGCGCCCTTTATCGCAGCGATTCTGGCCGTGCTTGTGCTTGGAGAAAAGTTCAACCGAATCAAACTCGCGGCACTGGTGCTCGGCTCAGTGGGTGCACTGACCATTTTAAGACCGACGTCGGGTCTTGAAGCCGGGGTTGTGTTTGCGATGGCTGCCGGCGGTCTGTTTGCGCTGTATATGATCGCCACTCGAGTTGCGTCTGCATCTTCACACCCGGTTCGGACGCTCGTGTTTCAGTGTGTTGTGGGTGCACTTGTGCTCACACCCCAGGCGATCTGGAAATGGTCAATACCGCTGGCCGAGCACTGGCCGTTGTTCCTCGGGCTCGGAGCCGTATCAATAGTCAGTCACTTCCTGTCCATTGCCGCCTTTCGGTACGCCGAGGCGTCTACGCTGGCGCCATTGGTTTATCTTGAGCTTGTCTCCAGTGCGGCTATTGGTTTCGTCATATTTGGTGACGTGCCGGCAATTCACGTGTGGATTGGCGCAACCGTTATCGTTGCGGGTGGGCTGGTCCTGTTGCGAGACAAGTCGTCGAACTCGTAGCCACCTTCGATCGCATACCTGCAGGAGTCAACATGAGCAACAGTAAATCCGCGGACCCGTTGCTTGCGCCGCTGTCGATCGGGAATCTTAAGCTTCGCAATCGAATTTTCTCGGCCAGTCACTCGATCTCCTATGACGATGGCGGAATGCCGGCCGAGCGGTATCAGCGTTATCACGAAGAAAAGGCGCGTGGCGGAATCGCGCTGACAATGTTCGGAGGTTCTTCAACGGTTTCCGTGGACTCGCCTTCGGTTTTCGGGCAACTCAATGTCAGCGATGACCGCGTCATTGCGTACTTCGAGCAGTTTGCAGAGCGCGTTCACAAACAGGGCGCGGCGCTGATGTGCCAGATCACCCACATGGGACGGCGTACAAGTTCGCTAGGTGGTGACTGGCTGCCGGCGATAGGCCCTTCGCGTGTTCGCGAAGACCTTTATGGTGCGATTCCCAAAGTCATGGATGAGCACGATATCGAACGCTGCATCCGCGACTACGGTCTCGCCGCAAGGCGGTGTTTCCTCGGTGGTCTGGACGGCTGCGAATTGCTTGCGACCGGCCACCTTGTTGATCAGTTCTGGACTCCCAGAGTGAACCTGCGCACCGATCGCTGGGGTGGGTCACTTAAAAACCGCATGCGGTTCAGCCGCCGGGTGCTCGAGGAGATGCGACGACAGACGTCGCCGGAGTTCTTGCTCAGTCTTCGAATGACCATGGACGAAGACTGCGACGGCGGGTTGACGCGAGACGACTGCCTGACCATCGCCCAGACCCACGACCGCGAAGGGCTCGTCGACATGCTCAACCTGGTCTTTGGCAGTGTTGACTCCCTGCCGGCACTTGCTGACAACATGCCGGGGATGACCGTTGGCTTGGCGCCTTATCTTGAACTTGCCGGTGAGTTCAAACGTGAACTCACGGTGCCCGTGCTTCACAGCACCAGGCTGAACGATATGGCAACTGCGCGTCACGGCATTCGCGAAGGTCTTGTCGACATGGTCGGGGTAACGCGCGGTCATATCGCAGACCCGCATCTGGTTAACAAGATCGCCCGTGGTGACGAGGCTCGAATCCGGCATTGTGTTGGCGCAACCTATTGCTCCACCCACCGACAGTGCATTCAGAATGGAGCCACCGGGCGCGAGGCGACGATGCCCCACGTCATCGAAAAATCCGTTCGCTCGTTAAAGGCGGTTGTTGTCGGTGGCGGGCCTGCGGGCATGGAGGCGGCACGGGTGCTGGCCTCACGCGGACATCAGGTTGTGCTTCTGGAAGCCGCGGCGCGTCTTGGCGGACAGGTGGCGCTGGCATCCAGGGCTACCTGGCGCCGGGATCTGACGGGGATCACCGACTGGCTGGCAAATGAAATCGAACACCTCGGTGTCGACGTTCGGTGTAACACACTGGCCGATGAATCAGCGGTGCTCGCACTGGATCCTGCGGTAATTGTGATTGCGACCGGCGGGCTTCCCGATGATGGCGCGGTCGCCGGTGACGGGACCGTCTTCAGCACCTGGGATGTGCTCGAGGCACCCGCAAAGTTCTCTGGACGGGTGTTGCTCTACGACGGCATCGGGACGGCGTCGGCAGCCTCATGTGCCGATGTTCTCGTTGAGAACAATGTGGAGCTGGAATTTGTAACCCATATGCGCAGTCTCATGCAGGGTGTAATGAAGCTCGATCAGCCGAAGTATCTTCGCGCTCTTTACGACGCCGATGTTCGAATGACAACCGATCATCGTTTGCTCAGCGTCGACCGCTCCGGTGAGCACTACCGGGCAGAGTTGTGTAACGACCTTACCGGACGGTGCGTGGATCGGATCGTTGATGCGGTCATAGTCGAAAATGGTACGGTTCCGAACGACCATATCTGGCTTGGGTTACGCGACGGTTCGCAGAACAACGGCGTGACTGATGTCGATGCGTTGGCCGCCGATCGTCCACAGCCGGGCGAGGCCGATCAGTCGTCGTATCGTCTGTATCGTGTCGGTGACGCCGTCTCGTCTCGCGACATACACACTGCAATCTATGACTCACTGAGATTGTGTAAACACATCTGAAACTTTCCAAAAGACAACCTTGACCATGAATCAGAAAAATACCGGGATGCCCCTTGCCGGCGTCAAAGTAATAGACATCGCCAATTTTCTGGCAGGTCCGATGTCGTCGATGTTTCTCGCGGACTTTGGCGCAGACGTCACCAAGGTAGAGCGTCCGGGCACCGGTGACGAGCTGAGATTCTGGGGCAACAACAAGGACGGTGTCGGCCTGATGTACAAGCTCGTTAACCGTGGCAAAAAATCGGTTACCGCTGATTTGCGTACACCGCTTGGCGTGGAAATTGTCAAAAGACTGATTAAAGACGCCGACATAATTGTAGAGAACTATCGTAAGGGCACGCTCGAGAAGTGGGGCATCGGCTATGAAACGCTCAAGGAGATTAATCCTGGTCTCATCATGCTGCGAATCACCGGCTTCGGTCAGACAGGGCCGAACAGTCATCGACCGGGTTTCGGCACGCTGGCGGAGGGTTACGCCGGCTACGCCTACATCACGGGCTATGCCGATCGACCGCCACTGCTGCCCGGCTTTGGTCTCGCGGACGATACTGCCGGGTTGATGGGTGCGTTTCTTGCGCTTGTCGCCATGCAGGAAAAGAACCGTTCAGGTGAAGGACAGATGATTGACATGGCGATCTATGAGCCACTGTTTACGCTGCTTGGGCCTCAGGTTGTCGATTTCGATCAGCTGGGGCTGATTCAGGAGCGCAACGGCAGTCGTCTGCCTTTTACGGCTCCGCGCAATACCTATCGGACGCGCGATGACAAGTGGGTTTCCATCTCGGGCAGCGCCCAGTCGACATTCGAGAGAATGTGTGAGGCTCTGGAGATACCGGAACTGATTACCGACGAAAGATTTCTGGATAACCGCCTGCGAATACAAAATTCTATCGAACTCGATGATGCCCTGCAGCAGGCCATGCTGAGATTTGATCGTGATGATCTGATCGCGCTGTTTGACAGCTTTGATGCCGCCTGCGCGGCGTGTAATAACATCGAAGAAATTTTTAATGATCCGCACTTCAAGGCTCGCGAAAATATCGTTCCAATCGAGGACGAAGAGCTCGGTGGTCCCATCAGGATGCAGAACGTCGTTGGACGCATGTCGCGCACGCCTGGCGGCATTCGATCTGCGGGCCCGAAGCTGGGCTCCAGCAATCGCCAGATTCTCGTTGACGAACTGGGCTTCAGCGAGCAAGAGCTGATCGAAGCGGGCCTCGATATCTGAACGGTGCGGTGGGACATTGGTGGTAAAGGTGGCAACTGTGCTCATCTCGCATACACCGTCCCCGGGGGCGCAAAACGCGCCGGTGCCGGCCGCGCGTCAAAACCGACTGCCTGTCGTGTCCGGGCGTCGTCACCCCGGGTGATTTACTCGCACACGCCGAATGTCGGTCGAATGTGTTGGTTCGTTCAGGCTGTTTCTGAACGCATTCCTCTGATCTGTCGGCGGCTACCTTTGGCCGTGTAGGCAATTCACCACGCCTGCCTGTGGTCGGATGCAGTGATCGAACGAGGCTGGTGACACTCTACCTGCAGAAGTGTTCCCCCTAGGTTTTGGTGATGACTTCACCAGTTGTTCCTCAGGGGGTTCAATGAAAATATTCTCCGCCTCGCTTACGCCGCGATCCGCTTTCAGCATTTTTTGTTTGCTGTGGTTTGCAGCGGCCTTTGTCATGCCCGTTGCGGCTGCCAACAGCGGCAACATCGTTCTGATTGTCGACAGACAAAAGCCCAACAAGCAGGCGTGGGTTCGTTTTAAGGACAACTCCCGGCAACTTGTTTCCGCGCACTGTGAGCAGTCGCTGCGGCGACTGGGCGTGCAGGTGTGGTCGTGGTCGAAATGGCAGATTCGTCAGCTACCGGACGGGCGCAAAAGAACGTGTAAGCGGATGAAGAAAATGGCTTTGGCCGGCGCTGCGGCACCACGCGTTGAGAGCAGTGGTCTTTACACGCTGCTGGTCAATGAGATGAACAGCGCGGCGCAGGCCTCCGCGTGGGTGCTGCATGAGAGCGGACATCGGCAATGGGTCAGCGCCGACTGCCGTCGCCAGCTTCGAAATGCCGGCACCCAGGAAATGCTCCTCGACTACGCCACTATCGCTCGCTACCCGGACGGGGTCTGGGTGGGTTGCCAGTCGATGCTGCAGAATCTTGCGCAAACGACACCGGGCGAGCCTGAATCGCCAGAAGTTACGACGACTGAACCGACAGACTCCGGCGTTGATTCGACAACAACCACGACGACAACAACGACGGGACGATCAATCGGCAAGCACTGTCTGGGCGTTAACGACGGGTTCTCGCTGTCCTGGGACGGTGGCCAGTTGTCGACCGATGCTTTCAAGAAGGCACGCGGGCCTTTGCGCAGTGATTTTCAGACACCCGCGTTAATGGACGATGACCGGTGGCCGGTTGGCGGCGAGTCTGCGGTGTTTGTTCTCGCCGAGGGTGAGCACGGTATGGAGGATATGAATCCGTGGGTGCTGCTGCCTTATGATCAGGCCGGGGCGTGGATATCGCCGCCGGCGTACGGGTCCTGGGAAATACAGGGAGCCACGTATCTTCAACCCTGGCGCAGTGACGGCATAGTGGGTCACGAATTTAATCTTGCGGCAGGCAACAACGTTCTGAATATCTTTGCGGGTTACCTGCCAACCGAGGGCCGCAATCGCTGGCATCTGGTGCCCAAGAGTGTCGCCGACCATTACGCAAAAGCCATGGCCGACGAAAATCTGTCCTACATTTTCGACACCGACCGGTACGCCACCGATCCGTCATTTCCGCTGCTTCATGAAGAGGCCCTGACCAAACTCGGCAGCTTTTGTCGAATTCGTTACATGACGGGCAGCAACGTCAACTCTCTGGAGTTTTCCGGCTATAACCGTGACCGCAGTCGACCGTCACACCCGACCTGGAACACGGTTGGCGGTGACGGAATTCCGTATGAATGGAAAGTATGGATCGCCAATCGTGCGAAGCTGGGCGTCTGGCACACGGACCACATTCTCACCTGGGAGGCGTCGAGACAGGGTGACCCCTACCTGAGTAAACAGGCCGCGTACTATCGGGATCATCTGGAAGGTAATCTGATCCGCGAATACGGAAACGAGGTCTGGAATTTCGCGTGGCCGTTTAATCTCGCGACAGAGCACGTCTGGACAAATCGCCCGTTTGCGGATCCGGGCAAAACTGATGCGGTCAACATCGACTACGGATACGCCAAGCGAGCCTACGACACGGCGGGTGTCTGGGAAGAGCAGTGGGCATCCCGGCGACAGGATCTCGATCTCACCATCGGCGTGCACACCCATAACGCGTGGGGCGCTGCCAAGCGTCTTGTTGGGCCATCGGGCGAACGCTGGTATGAACGCGTCGACAGTGTTGCCGCGACGTTTTATTTCGGTTCGGTCTTTGGGTCGACGGATTCTCTGTATCGCGAGATTCTGTCTGACGGGGAAGCCGCGGTCGTTGCAGATCATGCCGCGGGCGCCGATCACTGGAAAGAAAAAATCAGCGAACTGCTCAGTCAGACCGGCCGTTATGTGGGCGCTTTCCACATGTACGAGGGTGCGTCACATCAGGTTTTTCACGACTACAACCACGCCAACGCGAACCACCGAAAAGTGCGCAAGCATATGACGGGTTATCTCAACAGCGACGCTTATGTCAGTCATCTGAACAAGATGTTCAAGTGGTGGCTGAAGCAGGACAAGGCCGGAGAGGCTATCTGGTTTTCGTTGTTTGGCGTAAACAATCCACGTTCGCCGTGGGGCGTCTATCCAAATACGCGGTCTCGATCGATGACCTACCGGGGAACCAATACGTTCATCAACCAGTACATCGAACGCCAGGGCGGTACATAGCGCATTTTGGCTTTCGCTATGGCCAGACGGGGTCTCAACACGAGTCGTTCAGGTTAAGCTCTGCATCTTCTGAATCTGAAGAATTGCAGTGGAGGCGTGAATTGCTCTCTTTGCCCAGCAAGGTAACTGTCGTAGAAGTCGGTCCCAGAGACGGGTTGCAGTCTCTTGATCACTGGATTGAGACTGATCTGAAGGTCGCAATGGTGGACCGACTTAGCGACGCTGGCTTTCCCGTCGTCGAGGTGTCGAGTTTTGTGCATCCCAAAGTGGTGCCAAATCTGGTCGACGCGGTGGAGGTCATCTCAAGGATCAAACGTCGCCCGGGAACGGTTTACCGAGCGCTTGTGCCCAACAAGCGTGGCACGCTTAACGCGATCGAAACAGATATCGACGAGATCCTTGGGCTGATGACGGTTAGCGAGAGTTATCTCGCCAAAAACCAGAACATGACGCTGGACGAGGTGATCAACGTTGCGGGCGACTGCTTCAGGGTTGCCGATGATGCGGGTCGCGATTTCATCATGGCCATGGGCGTCAGCATGATGTGTCCTTATGATGGCGTCATACCCATAGACAAGACGCTTGGCTGCGTTCGGCGTTTACGGGATCTTGGAATCAAACGGTTTTATCTCGCCGCGAGCACCGGCGTCGAAACTCCCGACCACGTTCACAAGCTGTTTACCGGAGCGTTTGACGAGTTTCCGGACTGCGAGTTTGGGTTTCACGTGCACGAGAAAATGGGCTTTGCGGCAGCAAATGTGCTCGCAGCACTGCAGGCAGGGGTCACCATGATCGAAGGATCAATCTGCGGGATTGGAGGCGGAATGGTGTTTCCCGGCGGTACCGGGTCGGTGGGAAACCTTCCGAGTGAAGACATTATTAACTATCTGAACGTGATGGGTATCGAAACCGGTATCACTTCCGAGGCCGCGCTGGCCGCTTCGCGCGACATTGGTGAAATGCTTGGAATCGAAATCACGAGTCGTCTCGCTGCCGTCGGTACGCGCGATGACTACCTGCAACACGGTGCCTGAGGGTCGCAAGAAAATGAACGAAGTAAACGGAAAAGCAGTTGTCATCACCGGTGCGAGTCGGGGCATCGGCGCCAGCGCGGCGAGAGAATTTGCAGCCGCCGGCGCAAAGGTCGTGCTTGCAGCGAGAACCGCGACTCAGATTCAGGACATTGCCGATGAGATCACCCGTGCCGGCGGATCGGCCGTCGCGATGGCCTGTGATGTCAGTCGCTACCGTGATGTTGAGTCAGTCGTATCACGCTGCGTCGATGAATTTGGTGGTATCGATGTGATGATTAACAATGCTGGCGTCATTGAACCGATCGGACATCTCGCAACATCAGAGCCCGAAGCATGGGCCCACGCCGCCGACATCAACTACAAGGGTGTCTATTTCGGTCTCCGAGCCGCCATCCCGGTCATGCAGGGCAGTGGCGGTGGCATTATTCTCAACATCAGTTCGGGCGCCGCCCACCGGGCGATGGAGGGCTGGAGCCACTACTGCTCGGCCAAAGCGGCCGCAAAAATGCTGACCGAGGCTGCGGACCTGGAGTGCGCAAAAGACGGCATCCGTGTGATGGGGCTGTCACCCGGGACAATCGCAACCGAAATGCAGGTCTTGATCAAGGCATCGGGCCTCAATCCGGTGAGCCAGCTTGACCCGTCGGTTCACGCCGACCCGTCGCGGCCGGCCAAAGCGCTGATATGGATGTGTTCACAGGACGCCGCGAGTTTTGCCGGGCAGGAGCTGTCCCTGCGGGACGAAGACACCTGCAAAAGGATGGGCCTCGGCTGACCGCCGCAGCCGCGGTGCTGCACCGCCCGCTCTGTACGAGTCTCAGTTGCGGTGTTCCAGCGCTTGCGGGTTGATCATGTTGATCGGCTCACCGCGATCGTACGCGACGATCTGATCAAATATGTCGTGGAAGTGCAGGTCGTACTCTTCTCGAGTGACGTAGCCGATGTGTGGTGTGCAGATCGCGTTTTCCATGGTCAGCAGCGGCGCATCGTGTTCCGGAACCGGTTCGCTGTCATAGACGTCTACCGCCGCCATGCCGGGTCGACCGTTCTGGAGCGCGGTCACCAGGGCGCCGGGCTCGATCAGCAGTGAGCGACTGGTGTTTACGATCAGGGCCGTTGGCTTCATGCGAGCGAGATCATCGGCCGTTATGATTCCGTGGGTCGCTGGATACAGGCGTACGTGCAGGCTGATGACGTCGCATTTTTCAAAAAATTCCTCGCGGCTCCCGGCAACGTCTACGCCGTCGGCGCGCGCGCGTTCGCGAGATCCCTCGCTGGCCCAGACGAGGGTGTTCATGCCAAAGACCTCACCATATCTGAGGATTTCCTTGCCTATTCGACCGTATCCATAGACGCCAAGCGTCTTGTGCCGCAGCGACTGGCTTACCCCGTACTGCCATTTGCCGTCCCGAAACGACTGCATGTGCTGGGGGATTTCACGCATCGCACTGATCACAAGGCCCCACGCAAGTTCGGCCGTGGCGTAGGACGGGGTTCCCGCGTGCTGGTCCGAGCACAGCAGGACGCCGTTGTTCGTGCAGGTGTCGAGATCGATGTGTGGATAGACGCTGCGCTGACTGATCAGTTTCAGTTTCGGCAGTCTCTCAAGGAGTGGCGTTCTGATTTTTGTTCTTTCGCGAATCAGTACCAGCGCTTCGGTATCTTTGAGTCGCTCGGCCAGTATATCAACGTCCTGAACGTGATCGTTGTAGATCGTGACGTCGTGGTTGGCTACTTTCGCAAACGATGGCAGGGTGCGAATTGTGTCGTAGTAATCATCGAGGATGGAGATTTTCACTGAGTCAGGTATCCGGTTGCGCTCAATATGACGGCCTCCGGCGCTCGATCGGTACCTTGAGTCCGGTTTAGTGATTGAGCGAGTTGACGAGGTGGGCGCGGATCTCTTCGGGTAGATCTTCTTCGGACTCGAAGCCTATCAGGATTCCTTTGTGCGTCGATGTGTCTCGTGACTCGGCAACCTGACTGTCGGAACGCGTTGTTCGCGCAGCAAATCGCAGGCTCCAGTGACCAAGTATTGATCGCATCGACTCGATTCGTTCGGCGAACGCCGGGTCGTTGCCGAGGTCACGCAATTCGTCGGGATCGTTTTCGAGATCAAACAGCATCGGACGCATCGAGATGGCATGAACGTACTTCCATCTGCCATCAAAAATCATAAACAGTCGACAGTCTCTGGCGCGCATTCCCGTTTTCGCGCCTGTCGGCGTTGGCGAATAGTCGTATTCACTGAAAACGCATTCTCGTTTTTGGCGACCGGAATCGTTCCGGAGAATCGGCGCCAGACTCTGACCCTCGAGAACATCCGGGATCGAGGGTTCACCACACGCGTCGATAAATGTGGGCACAAGATCAATGCTCTCGACGAGATCTGTACACACGGTGCCACGGCTGTCATTCGCGCTTGCCCGTGGGTCGTAGATGATGAGCGGAACTCGAACCGAAGCATCATGGAAGAGATCTTTTTCACCCATCCAGTGATCGCCCAGGTAGTCACCGTGGTCGGAGGTAAAAGCGATCAGCGTGTGTTCCTTGAGACCCGAGGTCTCGAGATAGTTGAACAATACACCCAGCTGGTCATCGATTTGTTTGACGAGGCCCATGTACGCCGGAACGACGGCTTCGCGCACCTCATCTTTTGAAAACGCTTTCGACGCTCGATGACTCATAAAGCCCTCGTACACCGGATGTGGATCATTACGTTCGTCGTTGGATCGAACGACCGGCTTGATGTCATCCGCGGTGTACATGTTGTGATAGGGCGCTGGAGCGACACACGGCCAGTGAGGTTTGATGTATGACAGATGCATGCACCACG
Source organism: uncultured Gammaproteobacteria bacterium (assembly GCA_938034705.1). Lineage (GTDB taxonomy): Bacteria > Pseudomonadota > Gammaproteobacteria > Arenicellales > CALHMG01 > CALHMG01. The sequence continues at coordinate 6,182 of CALHMG010000067.1, read as the reverse complement.
GGCGATCGCCGGCCTGGTCCATGTACGCCATGGCGCGACGCGTTGTGTAGGGCGTCTCGGTGTGTTCTTCCGGTAACCGGGATGGAAATCTGTTGTTGCGCAGCAGAAATCCCGATCGAATCCTGCCTTCATCATCGACCACGGCATTCGCCCAGGACTGCCACGGGTTGTCGCCTTCAAAACCGTGACTGCGAAGGTAGTCTTCGTACAGAGGGATGCGCGGATCGTAGCGTCCAAGAGGGCCGGAACTGTGCAGGCCGTCGTGTCGGTCAAAGAGATCAAACCCGCTCTCGGCGACGCGTCGTCCGGCCGTCGATTGCGGATCGATGCCCAGTCGCGCCATTCCGTCTTCGTCAGCGTTCATGTGCGTCTTGCCGACGAGTACGGTTTCTCGCCCGAGATCACGCATGTAGTCACCCAGGGTGAGTTCACTGACCTTAAGCGGAATACCGTTCCAGCTCGCACCGTGTGAGTGCACGTACCGGCCGGTGTAGTAGGACATGCGAGATGACCCGCAGATGGGTGACTGCACGTAGGCGCGATCGAAACGCACGCCGCTGGCGGCCAGCTGATCGAGATGCGGTGTCTGCAGAGTCGGGTGTCCGTAGCACGACAGATAGTCCCAGCGCAGCTGATCGCACATGATGAACAGGACGTTGCGTACCGGATCAGTAGTCTGCATTAGCTTAAGTGGGCTCGCGGTTAGTTAGTGATGAAAAAGTCTCATCGGCTTGTCGTGATCGGCGCCGGGCTGGTGTCCTCGCAGGGCTTTTTGGCTTTCAGATTTTGGATGCAAGGTCCATTTTCTACACGAACGACACCATGGGCACAAATCGGTGCGCGCCCGGTTGCGGACCGCGAGCGCAAGGGAACCCAAAATCGCGCAGTGGCATCACGGGGCGACCGGGCTCCCGCCCTGATGCGCGACCGCGCCTGGTTCATTTGAATTCAGTTAAGGTACGACCCACGCGAGGCACTGTCGGTGCGCCGACCGGGCCTCGGTTCAGTAATTGATGGAGAGAGACAATGAAGATCCCAAAGCTTGCAAACTCAGCTGTTATCGCAGTGTTCGCCACCGCGCTGCTGACGGTTAGCGCACATGCGCAGACGCGCATTACATACAAGTCGGCCAAGTCGACGTCGAGCTACTACCAGATGGCGGTTCAGATCGCCGAAGCGATGAAAGCGGGCTCCGGTGGTGATATTTCGGTCACTGTCGAGGAGAGTCAGGGCTCCGTTCAGAATGTGAAGGAAGCGTTGTCGCGAGGTGGTGACTATGTCTTTACCACGCCTCCGGTGCTGGTGAAACTGGCCCAGGGCGGCAAAGCCATGTTCAAGGACAAGGGCGATCCAAAGTACAGCGAGATACGCGCGCTGTTCCCGATTCCGTCTCTGACCATGCACTTCGTCATGAGCGACAAAAGTGGCGTCACCGATTTCGCCGGGATGGAAGGCAAGACGATCCTGCTTGGCAAGGGTAGTTTTGGAGCCAAAGAAGGCGCCAAATATCTGAAGCTGTTTGGTCTGGAAGGCAAAGTCACGCTGGCGGAGATGGAACTGTCCAACGCCGGACCGGCGCTCAAGAACGGACAGATTGACGGATTTGTGACGGCGGGCTCCTTTCCCGCACCTAACGTAATTGAAGCGGCGGCGGGAACCGGTGTGACGGTGCTGTCCCTGTCTGACGATCAGATCAAGCAGAGCAAGCGAACCAAACTGGTTATCCCCGAAGGTACTTACGCTGGACAAAAGGGCGCGATAACAACGACGTCGTTGCCCGTTGTGGCGTTTACAACCACAGCGATGTCGGACGACACCGCATACGCGCTGACCAAAACCTACTGGGATCAGAAAATGAAGATGGGCGCCGGCGCAAAGTGGTGGAACGGCGTGACTTACGACATGCTGAGCAACATCTCGGGCAAGATCCATCCGGGCGCGCTCAAGTTCTACAAAGAACAGGATGCTCCGCTGACGGACTCGCACATGTAGTTCCAGCGTTAACCGCGACCAACCGGGGAGTGACCTGCTGATCCAGGCAGGCTCACTCCCTTGTTTTTTTAACCATGCGAAAACTCTCTGTGCCTGCAACGAATAGCACGTCGTCAGACGCTGGCGCCGGGTGGGTGATGCTCGGAGGCGCGTCGATTGCGTTTCATGTCTGGCTGATCTTTTCCGGTTTGGTGCCGAACCTGATCAGCCGTCCGATACACATGGCGCTGGCGCTGCCATGGGTTCTCGTGTTTATCGCCCGTAATCGGGCGCAGCGCGTCAGCGGGATGGTTCTGTGCGCCGCCGGGCTGATCGCCTGTATATGGGTCGTCGTCAATCGTGACGCGCTCGGAGACCAGTACGGGTCTCTGGAAGGTCCTGTCCAGTTCGCGATGGCGGGCACACTGCTTGTTGTGGTGCTGGAGATGGCGCGGCGCGCTATCGGTTGGCCGCTGCCCTGCGTTGCCGCTGTCACGCTTGCCTATGGTCTTTTCGGACAATACATACCCGGTGAGTTTGGTCATGCGGGTACGCCACTGAAAAGTTTTCTCGGGACCCTGACCATTGCCGAGGGGGGAGTCTGGGGCAAGCTCACCGGCGTGTCCGTCAATATCGTCGCGACGTTTGTCATCTTTGGAGCCGTGCTGAATGCCGGGGAGGCAGGCCAGGGATTCATGAACGTCGCCGCTGCTGCGGCGGGGCGCCTGAAGGGCGGCGCCGCCAAGGTGTCCGTGCTCGCGTCGGCTTTTTTTGGATCGATTTCCGGATCCGCGTCGGCTAACGTGGCTTCGACAGGCGCGATCACGTTACCCGCGATGACGCGTCTGGGATATCCCAAAGCGCTTGCTGGTGCCGTCGAGGCGGTCGCGTCCTCCGGTGGCCAGATCATGCCGCCGCTGATGGGTGCCGGTGCGTTCGTGATGGTCGAGCTGACGGGAACCCCCTATACCAAGATCATGAGCGCCGCGCTGCTGCCGGCCATTTTATATTTTGCTGCAGTGTGGTTCGGCATTAACGCTTTTGCGCGGCGTTTTGAACTCAGAGGGCTCGGCGAGGACGAACAGCCCCGCGCGCGAACCGTGCTGATCACGTCGGCATTCTTTCTGGTGCCGTTTTCGGTTTTGCTGTGGGGTATGTTTGTTGGCGAATACACGCCGCAGTATGCGGCGAGCCTGGCGATTCTGGTCAGTTTTGTTTTGCTGATGTTCGATGCGTCGTTGACGCTTGATGGGCCCCGGACTGTCAGTCGGATAAAAGACGCGTGTCTCAACGCAGGCAAGCAGGTCGCCACCATCGCGTCGATCATCCTGTGTGCGTCGATTGTGATCGGGGTTCTCGGCATTACCGGTCTCGGGGTGAAGATCACGTCGCTCATCATTTCCGGGTCCGGTGGCTCGCTGTGGCCGGCTCTTGTGCTGACGGCTGTTGCCTGTCTGGTGCTGGGCATGGAGGTGCCGACAACGGCTGCCTATGTGATCTGTGTTTCCATCGCAGGGCCCGCGCTGATCGATCTGGGCTTGCAGCCGCTGCAGGCACACCTGTTTGTCTTCTGGTTCGCGCTGCTGTCGACCATCACGCCACCCGTGTGTGGTGCCGTATTTATTGCTGCGGGCATCGTCCAGGCAAACTGGTTTCGAGTAGCGCTGTTTGCAATGGCCCTGGGCGTGGGTCTGTATCTTATTCCGATCAGCATGGTCGCCAACCCGAGTCTTATAGCGCTTGGCAGTACACCCGTGCTGGCGCTGGGTGCTGCACTCAAAACCGGTGTGGCGCTGTTTGGGATTTCCTATGGCATCATCGCACCGATTAATCCGGTTTTTCGTATGGTCCTGCTGACGGCAGGATTGATTCTCCTGTTTTTATAGCGAACTCCATGAACACAAACGAACAACAACAGGTCGTGTTGACCTCGCGCCCGAGTGGCATTCCCCAGGCCGAACACTTCAAGGTGGTTCGTGGGCCCAGGCCGACGCTTGATGACGGTGAGGTATTGATACGCAATATCTATCTTTCAGTTGAGCCCGCAATGCGCGGCTGGGTCGCTGATGAGGGTAACTACTCCGAACCGGTTGCGATTGGTGCCGTCATGCGTGCATTTACAACCGGGCAGGTGGTTGACTCACGTCACGAGGACTTTGTGGCCGGTGACTACGTGACAGGACTTTTTGGCTGGCAGGAATACGCCGCCGTCGACGCGGCGACGATTATCAGAAAAGTCTCGACCGAGCGCGTTCCGCTGTCGACGTCGCTCGGGGTGCTTGGCCTCAACGGCATCACCGCTTACTTTGGCCTGCTTGAGTCGGGACAACCCGTTGCCGGCGATACGGTAGTCGTTTCAACCGCGGCAGGCGCGGTGGGCTCGGCCGTGGGTCAGATTGCGAAGCTCAAAGGCTGCAAAACCATCGGCATCACCGGCGGAGAGACGAAGCGACGCATCTGTCTCGACGAATTTGGGTATGACGTTGCCGTCGACTACAAAAGTGCGGAATTTTCAGAGCAGCTGATGCAGGCGCTGGACGGTGGCGTGGATGTTTATTTTGACAACACCGCAGGCACAATTTCAGATGCGGTCCTGACGCGACTGAACCACAAAGCCCGGGTTGTGATTTGCGGTACCGCATCGATTTCACAATGGGATCCGTTACCGCTTGGGCCGAGACTGAACCGACAGCTGTTGGTTGCGCGCGCACGAATCGAAGGATTTCTGGTCCTCGACTACGCACAGCGATATGGTGAAGCCGTGACTGAACTGGAAAACTGGGTCGCGAAGGGCAAGCTCAACTACCGTGAAGACATTCTTGACGGAATCGATCAGGCACCTGACTCCATCGCCGGCCTGTATCGGGGCGACAACATGGGCAAGCGCCTGATTCAGATTTCGCAGATCTGACGAACAGGCGAGGCGGCGCAAATGACACTGTATCGATTGAACTCCGTAGAGCTGAAGCCCGAATGGCTTGATGCGTACGGCCATCTGAACGAAGCCTTCTATCTCGTCCCCATGAGCGAGACGACCTGGCTGCTGCAGGATCAGTTTGACCTGGGGGTGAGCTATTTCGAGGAGACCGGCTGCGCGATTTACACCGTCGAGACCCATCTGCGATATCTAAAGGAAGTGCGAGCGCCTGCGACGCTTGAGATCGAGTCCATGATCCTCGGGTCCGACGCAAAGCGAATCTGGTTTGCGCATCAGATGGTCGTTGACGGCTCAGTGAGAGCGACGTCGGAGTTCATGGCGTTGCACTACAGCACGCGAGAGCAGCGGACGGCGCCGATGACGGCCGACACCTGCGAACGCCTCAAGGCGGCTCAGATTTCGCCAAGACCGGACTGGGTTTCGGGGAACATCAGCCTCGGATGATGCGCCGGCTGTAGCTGGCAGCGCTCAATTCCTGACTCGGCTGGCGTTCGGTATGGGTCAAAGTCATCCACGCCCAGCTGACGCGCAGGTGCCAGCGATTTCAGCAAATCGGGAAAACCCGGAGTCGTTGACTCAGGCGTCATCGGCTGCGATGACAAGGGGGGACCTGATCGGACAACCTCTGTGTGTCGCCCGATCAGGGTACACCAACCACAAACACACCCCGTGGTTGCGAAGCATGATCTACAGGCGTCGATGGTGATGCAAGTGAACAGCACGGCCTTATGGTCATAGTTTTGTATCGATTCTGTTACAGCATCGACTGACCGCAGCGTGCACGCGGCCGGTTCCGGCGAAGGCTCTGTTCTGGACATGGTGAGTTCTATTGAACGCGGGCCCCCAGCTACGCCACTTTAGACTGATCGTGCTGCGCCGGTGAATGCGTGGTAACAGGAACCGCGCTAAACGCCGTTCGTTCCTCCCGCTGAGGATGAGGTGGCTGAAGCCACGATAAGACTGCGCGATTGCGAGACCGGCGGCGATCACGTTCAGGTCACACACCTAGTTCTTTAATACTAAGTCTGAAGCCAACGCCTGCGGTTCCCGGGGGTGGTCGCACCGGTTCGACGCTGCCGGGCGCTGGGATAGCATTGCGCCATGGAATTGCAGGCTGATTACGTCATCGTCGGTGCCGGCTCTGCCGGCTGTGTGCTGGCGGATCGGCTGTCGGCGGGCGGCGCGAAAGTGGTGCTGCTCGAAGCGGGCGGCCGTGACCGTAATCCTTTTATCCACATCCCGCTTGGCGTGGCGAAGCTGCTGCATCATCCGG
>CALHMG010000066.1 GCA_938034705.1 uncultured Gammaproteobacteria bacterium | reverse complement strand
GGCTGTACGTCTCGACACGCCACTGTTCGCGAACTGCAACATCATCGGAAACAGCGGCAACTAGATCTACAATCCAGTTGTTGAATGAACAAACCCGCCTGAGTTTCTCAGGCGGGTTTTTCTTGGCCTCAAAGATCCAGCTTTTGTCGTCAGCACGACTCCGTTGCATGGAAGTACATCACTCGAACGTGACAGCGTCGTTCCAGATAGCTCGAGGTTCTGACAAGGCGCATACCGGGTAAAGACAAGACAGTGTCGCCAGACGCCACCCGGACTTTTGCGGGCGCGTTGAAGCATGAAAGCTCGAGCTACCGTGTACCGCCGGGAAACCGCGTGCTACCAGTCTTGGTCGTCGTTAACGAAGCGAAACGCGTCACCGTCACTGACAATTTGACCAGCGGACGGCAGAGGAAAATGAGCCGTGCAGACCAACATATCGGTGTCCGCATGTTTTTCCATAAATCCGCGTCTGGTAGCTATAGCCTGCTCGGGATCCCAGTCCGGCCACGCTACCCATCCAGGATGGCGACACTGAGCCGGGGTATGCATCATGTCGCCAATCATGACGGCGTTCTCGCTCCCGGATGACAGCCGCACCGCGAAGTGATCCGGCGTGTGGCCAGGCGTTGGCTCAAGCCAGACTTCATCATCCAGCGCGAAATCGCTGGCAACCAGATCAGCCTGGCCGGCTGCGATAACCGGAAGAACACTGTCAACGAGTGGCGCGTCAGAGAATTTTTCATGTCCCTGGTTCTGCCAACTATCGACCTCTTTCTCGGAAAAAATGTATCGCGCGTTGGGAAACGTAGGCACCCAGTGCCCGTCAACAAGTCTGGTGTTCCAGCCGACGTGATCACCATGAAGATGCGTACACATGACATAGTCAATATCTTCTGGTGCGAGACCGTTAGCCGACAGGGCAAGCATGTAGTCGTTGTCGGTCTTCTGGTGCCACGCAGGACGATTGGTCCGTTCTTTGTGGTTACCGATACACGAGTCAATGAGAATAGTGTGATGGCTTGTGCGTACGATGTAACTTTGACACGGCAGCAGAAGCTGGCCGGTATCCGGGTGCATTGCGTGGGGCTTCAGGATGGGTTCCAGTTCTTTCCAGTCCGACTGGCTGGTCTGGGGAAAGAAAAACAGCGGATCAAACTCCATCGTGAGTTCAACCGCACGGGAAATCGTAATCGCACCCAGTGCTCTTGAGGCAGCCATTGACTAACTCCATAGTGAGAGAGCAATCAGTGTCACCGACGGCATCCGGTTAAGGCAAGCTGCCGCCCCGCAGCCCGCACACACTCTCACACAGCTGTCGGCATCTCTTTGATGTAAAGATCGCGTTTGGCATAGGGTATTTCGATCCCGGCGGCGTTGAATCCGTCATACACCTGCATGTAGAGCTCATGAGAAATTCGACCACGGTCTTCCGGTCGCTCGATCCACGCCAGAAGTTCGAAATCGAGACTTGATTCCCCAAAGGCGCGCATTCTCACTCTGGGCTCCGGGTGCGAACAAACGTCCTTGTTGTCTGCGGCAATTTTTTCAAGCAACGCGGTGACGTCGTGTACGTTACTGCCGTAAGCCGCACCCACAGAGATGCGTACACGCATCTTTTCCCAAGGACCACCGCTCTCGTTGATAATTTTCGCGTTGGCAATGACGGCATTGGGAACGGTGATTTCGATGTCATCGCGCGTCAGCAGCCGTGTGCTGCGCATGCCGATGTGCGTGACGCGTCCACGCTCACCGCTATCGAGATTGATGTAGTCGCCCAGCTTGTACGGAGCGTCCGCAAGAATAAAGAAACCCGAAAAGAGGTTTGCCAGCGTGTCTTTCGCGGCAAATCCAACGGCGATTCCAACGATGCCGGCAGACGCAAGCCACCCGACCGGGTTGATACCCCAGATCATTAACAGGCAATAGCTGCCAAGCAGGATGATCAGCAATTTGGTGATCAAATCGAACAGCGGCACCGTTCGCTCTTCAACCAAAGAAAACCTGTGGTGATTGCGGCCAAGTGCATCAAGCAGCGCACCACTCATGGCGAACGCTGCCCGCATCAGCGTGACGATGATCGCCGAAAGCAGGAGATTGATAATAAGGTCTGTACCCGCCGGCAGCTGCGCAACCTTGGTGGCAAGCACCAGCCCGAACAAAACGACCGTGTTGAATATTGGCTTCTTGAGGGCGCCAAGCACTGCGTCGTCGAGATCGGTTTTCGTGGAGGCCGCGAGACGACCCACGCTTCGTACGACCGCACCTCTGATCAGAAACGCCGCAATATAGAAAAGGGCAGCGACAACCAGTGCTCCGACCAGCGGATATTGGGAGATCGACTCCCAATACGGCCGTAACGCCTCGGGCACATACTCTGAAAACTCTGGAAGACTGTCACTTAAGGGCTCGACCAAAACATCCGATTCGACAGTCTTGTTGTCGCCGGCACGTTCGACACTTTCCGTGCCGGCGCTGCCCGTCGAGCTGGTCTCCGCCATGGTTGCCTCGGTGTTGCTATTTCAGTTAACGCAGGCCGCAATGTTGCCTTATCGTTGAACCGAAGCAAAGTTGAATCGATGTCAGAAAATAACTTCCTTCTGGACCGTCAGACACCCGGCTTCCGGCAGCACACGCACGGCAACATGCAGGTTGTCGCTTTTGCTCATCATCGAAAAGCCGCCGTGCAAGTCCTGGCCTTCGGTGTAGTCCTTAAACTGGGCGGCGACGACATCTTCACAGCTGTCGATCCAAACCTGAGTAATCTCGTAACTGGCGGAGCAGTCTTCGTTCTGAGAAAAATCAAGCGTCGCCAGGTAGTTCTGGTTTTCTCCGCCACGTCCCACAACGAACGAGATCAACGTCTCGTCTTTCTTGTTATTGTCATAAAACAACAAAGCCGAATGTTCGCCTTTTGATACCACAAAATTTGTGATGTCGTTTATTCGATTGAGGCATTTGCTGAACCCCAGTTCGCTCAACTTGTTGGTGAGCTGATTTAGCTCGGGAGTTTCAGCTTCCTGGGCTGTCGAGATAGCCAGCGGAAAAAATGCCGAGGCCGCAGCGACTGACAGTATCGTCAGAATTTTCTTAATCATGATGCAACACTCATAGCTGTCGAATTTTGACTGGTGGATTCTTGTACGCCTGCGTTCGAAACGCCGACATCGGATCTTGTGATCAGATCTTCCCGATTGCTGTAAAGCAACTGGGTCGATTGATAAACGTCGAGCACATGGTGCTCGGTAACGGGTAAAAACTCGGAAACGAACTTGCCGAACTCGAAGGTGGTCCACTCTCGAAAGTGCATCGGAATCGCGGGCGGCCCATAGCGAGTGGATGCGGTCCCGCCCCAATCCGCCAATATCTCCAGCGACGGCGTCGACAGTATGACGCTTTTGGCTGAAGAGTCCCGAAGCGCACGCAACAAAACGTCAGGTTCGGGCAGATGTTCAATCACGTCCGAGCAAATGACCATGTCGACGTTGTCAAAAAAGTGGGGCTCGAACCCGCCTTCTCTCCAGTCGCGACCCGGGTAACTTTTTTTAAGAAATGACAACGCTGGATCAAGCTCATACCCTGTCGTATCGAATTCGCCAAAGTACTTCATCAGCTTGAACCCGGAGCCACAGCCAAAATCAACAATTCGGGTGTAGCCACGCTCTTTCGCGGTTCTCAGCGCAAACTTGTAAACATCATTCTGATATTCATCCGTGCTGGCGGTGTCGTCCCAGTGACTGATCTCGTTTCTGGAGCGATAGCCTGGCGCCAGGTGATAGCTCGCGCTCCCGCCTTCACTAACTGAATACGCCTCTGGTTGCGCAACTTTCACTCGTGTCTCGTCCACAAATTGTGGTGGGTCCAGTACCATGTCGAGCAACTGACTGTGCTCTCGCACAACATTGGGGTTATGAATATTAAAGTCAAACAGGAATTCCTGATTTTTCTGTTGCTGCGCGGTGTCCGCGCCCAATTGCACCGCTTTGAGTACCTGCTCCACACCTTTATGGACTTCGAGTTCGGGATAGTAAAAACCTACCCTGCTGAAAAACGGTGAATTGTGAACCAGGGGAACCCCCATGTGCAGGGCTTCCATGTAAAGGTTGTTCAGCCCATTGTCATACTGGAACCCAAGCAATATTGCTCGATCGGTAAACACATCGTTAACGGTGTACCTTGGGCAAAAGAACACCCGCTCCTGATCTGACTGCAGAACCGTCAGATTGGAAACAAAATTGTGAAGGAATCTGTCCTCATTCGCGAATCCCTCGCTGTTCAATATGTAGGCCTTGCTGAACGAATCCGGGTGTGACTGATACAGATGCTCGAGAATCGCCATCGGTAACATCGCGTTCTTGAGCACACTGATATTGGGCTCCATCACAAAGATGTCGGGCGCAGATGAAAGTGGCTTTTCCTCAACCGTGTGCTCAACGAAATCCGGCATCCACATGTAAGGCGCCACATCAACATCGCAACTATGAAGTGTGGCAAGAAAACTTCGCTGCTTTGCGTGATGCGGGAGAATCCACATTCGATCCTGGCCGCCGACGTAAAGATTGCTCGGCAGCTCTTTTTGAACGAACAGTCCTTCAGTTGCAAAGAAGAACTGATTGCCACATCGCAGCCCAACAATTTTCGCGCCGGTTGCTTCGCGAATAAGAAGCTTGTCTTCCAGCGAAATTGTCAGCCCCGCCTCGATGACTACATCCAGAGCGAGCCCTGTGTTTACCAGTTGTGTCATCGAGAGGCAGTGGTACTGCTTACCGTTGTGGGCAAGCGTGACACCATCCTGTGAGGTCAGCATCGTCACGCAGTGACCCATCGACTCAAAGAGATCGTAGTAAAACTTGATGTGTTGCGCGATGCCACTGCCCCACCACATGTCAGCGGTGGACAAGTCATCGCGAAAAGTAATCCCTATTTTCAAACCGGTAGTCATTCTTGTGCCTTTGACTCAATGACCGGGGCAGGCCCGGGCGATACTTGCTGATCTTGTGGTGTCCCTGGATAAGCCCCGGAAGCCTGGCGCGTGCTGTGACAGAAACGTTCTTCGATCAACGCCAGACGACGATGCATAGCCGGACCGGCAAACCCCATGTCACACAGGATTTTTTGATTCATTAGCGACGAATCACCCAGCAAAAACGATGAATACGCTCGCGTTCTTTCAAAACACTCGAGAAATCCTGAAACGAGCCATTCGTGAAATCGGGCTCCTGGCGCAACAGCGTCATAGCTGGGTAGCGGACTCAGCATCAGGTGTGGCCTTGCTTTGACCGCCTTCAGAAGATCAAGCGCCGCAATGGCGGCTTCAACGCAAATACGTTGCTCACCCAGACTTTGAGCGGCTCGGGCCAGCAGTGCCAGGCGCGCAATGTCGCTCTGACAAGACGTCACCTCTGAACAAGTGTCGACCAGATAACGCAGCGTACTTATTCTTTGTGCCGGCGTACCGCACCCGGATTCAACCGCAAGGCAACGCAACAGATCTTTGACGAGCGGTGTCTCGTTGCCCGATTCAATTTTCTGAACCTCTATCACGGGTAAATCAAGAACCGACGCGACTGAAAGAAGGTGCTTGCGAGCATCTGAAAGATCGAGTGTTTCCGCATCAATCGTTTCGACGTTACTAACGAGAAAGCCTCGGGACTGAAGCTGTCTCGCGCGTTCATCCGTACAGGCGAACAAATTCAGACGAAACGAATCGAGCGGAGCGTCAGGATCGAAAGGAACAAGCACGTTCGCGCCTGGAATCAACGCAAAAGCATTCATTCCAAGACGTCTGAAATCCTCTATAAGCGACATGTTGATACTGTCGTTGTGTCTCAGCTCGAACATCACCAGAGGTTCAAATCTTTCGAGCAATCCTCGGCCACCCTCAAGGACCTTTGCTTCGTAACCCTCGGCGTCGAGCTTGATAAAATCGACATTCGTGATGCTGAGCTCACTCATACACGTATCAAGCGTTGTCAGATCTATGATCTCACCGGCGACACCCTCGTCGGCCGTTATCGCGTTCAGTTCAGCATCACTGCTGGTCGCAAGTCGTACGATCCCCTGACGTTCGCCAAGACCTGACCGCACCAGCGTAATATTGTTGAGACTGTTGCGCTTTACGCTCTGGACAAGATGGTCGAAGGTGTTGCGGCAAGGCTCAAACGCCCATACGTGCCCGGTCTCGCCCACCACATTCGCCATCGGTATCGCATACACGCCAAAATTTGCGCCAACGTCGATGACCTGCATCCCTGGCTCGAGAATCGTTCTAACGAAGCGCGCTTCTATCTCAAACCAGTCACGTTGCTCCCGAATGACGTACGGCGTCATTACCTGAATGTTGTCAGGAACTACCAGCTCAAGCTCATCAACAAACGGAAGTGCAACCGCGGTGTCGCCTGTCATTGTCCTGCCCCATTCGCTGCCGACAGGTTTCCTGCATCGGACTGGAGCGACGCTATGATCTGCCCGAATTGACGAATCTTGGGCAATCGTATTCGAAGCGGCTCCGGCAGCTGCGATAGCGCAGCCTTCGCCGCATCCAGAGAGTCGAACACGCCCGACACGACATGGTGTATGTCGTCTGCAGATTCGTATATCGCTGCG
>CALHMG010000065.1 GCA_938034705.1 uncultured Gammaproteobacteria bacterium | reverse complement strand
TCTGCGCGAGCGATCAGGCAAGAGCGCGCGAATCAAAGAGAAGATCATGCGTTAATTCCGCAAGTTATCGCCCCAAGTTAGTCATCGGGCGGTTGACGATTCTTAAAACCGCGGGTCGACGACTCGCGGTTTTTTTATGCGACACTAATCCAATGAAGGCAAAACTACTCCAGCGAGTTTCCGTAATCCCCGGGCGCTGCCTGCTCGGGTCAAATGTGTCCGCCCTGATGCTTGCACTCACGGTCAGTCTGGGATCGGTCACGTTCAGTTCGGCCCAGGGCCAGTCACAGGCGCCTGCAACGGGCAACACGGCGCCTGGAACCGTGCAGTTCACGGTTCCTGATCAGACACCGTCTACGCCCGCAGCGCTGCCGCCACCGGACAGCACCGGCACAACGCCGAACGCGACGCCGACTGCCGTAACGCCCGCGGCGAATCCTGTAATCGAAAGCACCCCGGGCCAGGTTGAGCTCAAGGGCGTGCAAACCCAGCCGGCACCGGTGTCACAGCCCGGAGCGGTGACCGCGCCGGCGGCTGCACCAGCAGCTCCGTCAGCACCTGCGCCCGACATGCAGACGCCGGCGGCCAATCCACCGGCGGTCGTGGTTCCGGCAAGCCCCGCTCCGGTCCCGAACACGCAGCCTGCAGCGCCCGCCGTGGCGGCACCGGCTGCGGGTGCGCAGCCGGCAGCGACACCTGCGCCCGTGACTGCGCCGCTACCCGCGATCAAGACCAAGACACCTGAACAGATCGAGGCGGAAACTTTCGCCAGTCAGATCGTCCGCGTGCGTTCTCTGCTCGACCAGGGCGCCGCGGGCCTTGCCGCCGAGCTGGTCGAGGTGCGCCAGGGAGAGCCTGTAAACGTCAAGCACTGGCTGCAGTGGGAGCGACTGCGTCTGGAAGCCTATGCGCTGCTCGATCGCGATCGGGACATCGTCAATCGCGTCAGCAGTGTCCCCGTGCAGATCCCGGAGGAGGCCCGACGTGATTTCGAAGCATTTGGCGCAGCGGCTCGTCTGGAGCTTGGTGAAACCGCCGAAGCACGCGCGACCCTGCGGCGCCTGCTCTGGGCCGCGCCTGTGGTGGCTGGCAAGGAAGCCGAATGGCGACGCCACATCCTGCGAAGCTACGCGCTTGAAAAGCGATTCGATGACGCCCGCTCGAGCGCGCTGCGTTATCAAATCGAGTTTCAGCCAACCGACGCCGCCTGGATCAATCTTCAGGCGCGCATTCTGCTGCTCGCAGAGGATTACGAGAGCGTCAGTCGACTGCTGGGGCCCCGCAAGGAACCCGAGTCGAGGTTGATACTCGCGCTGGCCCAGCTTCGCAGCACAACCGTGACGCCGAACGAAACAATCACCCGCGTGGACAAGATGCTTGCCGGTCTGAAAAAGAAGCCGGCGCTGTTGCCCCTCGCGTGGCGCATTCGAGCCGAGGCCGCACGACTCGCCAACAACGCACCCATGCAGGTGGCGTCGTTTGAAAAACTAGCGCTGGTGTCGGTAGGCAGCAGCGATCTGCTGGTTGATTTTGACAGAACCCGGCTTTGGGAGGCGTGGCAGTCTCTCGGGATCTCACAGGCCAACCGCGCGAGTCTGTTGCGCGGCGATGATCCGTCGTGGATAAAGACGGCGGCTTCACTGTCAAAAAAGTCGGCGATCGCCGCGCGATCGATGTATGCCTGGATCATTAAAAATGGCAGCGATCCGGCGTCAGTCACGGCCGCCCATAACGGCCTTGCGACGCTGCTCGCCGAGGACAAGAACGGACTCGCCAGGATTGCGTTCGACATCTATGGCGGTTCGGGTGAGTACGCGGACAGTCAGCAGCTGACAGACATTACGCGCGTGAAACTCTCTGACGCGGGTCTGGCTGCCGGCGATATGCTGTTCTCGGCGACTATGGTGCGCAACATCATTAACCCGCCGGGCAAGATGCAGCCGATCCAGTGGGCGCTGCGTCGTGCCCGAATCTCGATTCTTGCTGGTGAATTTGAATCCGGAGCCGCCGTGCTGCAGGACTGGGCGAACGCCGCGGACAAGATGGACCCGGACGTTGCGGACAGGTTTTTGCAGCCCGTGTTTGATCTGCAGGCTGTTGAAGAACACGAGCTCGCGTTGCCGATACTTGAGCGCGTGATGCTTATTGTTCCAGGCGATCGCCATCAGCGCGAAATTGCCTACTGGACCGCCGAGTCCGCTACGGCCCTCGGGCGTGATGCCCAGGCCGCCGAGCTGTATCTGCGTTCAGCCGATCTTGCGGGTCCGAACGGGGCTTTGTGGGCGCGGTCCGCGCGCTATCAGGCAGCTGAAGCAATGGCCACAGCAGGTTTGACCCGCGATGCGAGGGTGTTGTTCCAGGGAATACTGGACCTTGAAACTGATGAGGCACGGCGCGTTCGAATCGAACGCAGAATGCAGTCGCTTTATCTGATCGAGGCCCAGGCGCTTCGCGACGCGGCCAAAGCGCAGTAACGCTAAGCCAACGCGGTCGATCCCATGACTTCTGACGCGACCCAGGAACTTCCGGCACTGTCCGACGAGAATCGTGGCGTCATTGACCGATTCATCGACGGCGCCTGGCTGGAATCGGGTCTGAGCCAGCACACGCTCGACGCGTATCGCCGTGATCTGACTCATTACTCTCGATGGCTGCAGAGTGTGGGTTCACGCGGCAAGCGCACGCTGACCCACGCGGATCGATCCAGCATTCTTGCCTATCTCGCAGACCGTGTTGGTGCAGGCGCGAAGCCCCGGTCTACCGCCAGACTTCTGTCGAGCCTGCGCCGGTTTTATCGTTACGGGGTTCGCGAAGGGTTTTGCGCCAACGATCCCACCGTCGATGTCGAGTCACCCAAGCTCGGTCGGCCGGTGCCGAAGACTCTGACCGAGGACGACGTTGAACGTTTGCTCGAGGCTCCCGATGACAGCACGGCCCTCGGAATACGAGACCGCGCGATGATTGAAGTGCTGTACGCGACAGGACTGCGGGTGTCGGAACTCGTGGGACTGCAGCTTGCAGAGGTCAACGTCGAGGCGGGTATCGTACGTGTCACCGGCAAAGGGGATAAGGAAAGACTCGTGCCGTTTGGCGAAGAGGCGAGCGACTGGATTCGACGCTATGTCGAAGACGCCCGCGCCGACATTCTTGGTCAAAAGCGAACATCGGCGCTTTTTGTGACCGGACGTGGCGGACAGATGACACGTCAGGCGTTCTGGCATTTGCTCAAGCGTCACGCGGCCAGTGCCGGCATAGACAAAGATCTGTCGCCTCACACGTTACGGCACGCGTTTGCGACCCACCTTATCAACCACGGCGCGGACCTGAGAACCGTACAGATGCTGCTCGGGCACTCGAGCCTGTCCACGACCCAGATCTACACCCACGTAGCTCGTGAGCGGCTGAAAAATCTGCACGAACAACACCATCCCCGCGGGTGATGGCCTGACGTTGATCGGACTCTAGTTAAGCAGTCGCGCCAGCTTGCGTCGGTACTCGGCCGTCAGCGGGTGATCCGGGCCGATGACGTTGAACACTTTGATCAACGCGTTGCGTGCGGCGTCATCTTCGAATTTGCGATCGGTGCGGACAATTTCCAGCAGGTTTTCGCAGGCGTCGTCCGGCCGGTTGCCGAGCATCTGAAACGCGCTCAGCTGATACCGGGCCAGCGTGTCGCCCGCATCAGCTGCCAGTTTCCCTTCAAGTTCTTCTGGCGGCGGTGCATCTTTGATGATTCGCGCGAAATCAAACATGCCCGAGATGCTGTTGTAGCGGTCATCGCGCGCTTCTTCTGGAATCGCGTCAAGGGATGCCTGGGCGTCGTCGAACTCGCCAGCCGCAATCTGCAGCTGGGCGAGGGTGATTCGTGCGCTGTGGTTGGCCGGATCCGCAGCTACCGCGCCGGTGAGATTGGCGATCGCGCCGTCGGTGTCACCTTGAGCGAACTGCGCCATCGCCATCTGGCTCAACTCGTCGACGGCTTCTTCGGGTTGTCCCTCACCATCGGGTGGTGGGCCGTCACCGCAGTGGCGATCGAGCATCTCGCGAATCACCGCCTCGGGCTGTACTCCCATGAACTCGTCGACGATGGCACCGCCCTTGATGATCTTGATCGACGGAATGCTGCGAATCTGAAAGTGCGCGGCGAGTTCCTGTTCTGACTCGGTGTTTATCTTTGCGAGCAGAAACCTGCCCTGATATTCCGCGGCGAGCTTTTCAAGAACAGGCGTCAGCTGTTTGCATGGGCCGCACCAGTCAGCCCAGAAGTCGACCAGCACGGGGAGTTCCTGGGACTTGGCTACCAGGTCGGCAAAATTTTCCTTGGTCCCTTCAATAATGTACGGACTGTCGCTCATGGGGTTCCCCGGGGATTGATGTTGCAAAAGAGTGTGGTGTTGCAAAGCTGGCGGTGTCGCGGCCACGACCACGCTTTTGCCGCTTTCGGCCGGACGAATGGTCGCATATTCCGCGTTGGCTGCAAAAACCGCAGATCTCTCGATGGGTCAAAAACTGTCTATATTGAAAGAGACCGTGCCCGGACACAGGATCTTGAGCCAGCAACTGACACGACTTATGCACAATGCGGCGGCCGCCTGGCTGGCGCTGGTCATGTGTGTCGTTGGCTCAAGTCCCGCGGCGGCCTCTGCGCCAATGACGGCACTCGGTCTGATTACCGAGCTTGAAGAGGCCCTGATGTCGGACGATCAGCGCGCCCTTGAAAGTCTGCATGCGTGGATGGGAGTGACCGGACGTTTTGAGAGACTTTCCCGCGCGCACATTACGCGCCTGATCGATCTCGACGTGACGTCGGTGTATCTCGAGTCCATCGACTCGGCGATGCCTAGCGGCGGGCTTCGTTACAACGTCGATCCCGATGCGGTCGCGACCATTGAATTTACCCAGCCAAGCGGGAGCACCGCGAGGCTGCAGCTGCCGTTTGGCGAGCGCGACGGACGGTTGTACCTGGCGATGCTTATCGGTGAGGCAGCCAGCGACTCGGTGGCGACCAGCGCAGGCGATCTCAGAATCGCCGTTCAGGTCGCAGATCCAGCCTATTCAAACGCGGTCTCCTACGAAATCGCGTGTGTGCTCGAGACCGATGACGGAGACAGAACGCTGAGTTATGCGGGTCGCGGCGGCACCGTTCGAACGGTCGCCGGTAACCGCTTCAAGTCCTGTGGGCTTCGACTGCCCCACGGCAACTATCCTGCCGTTGAGATGAAGCTCTCTGAACAGGGCAATCTCGTATATCGCTCCGGTCAGGTCGTTGGTGCAGGAACCATACTGTATCGACCCGGAACCTGATAAACTCCGGCCGTAATGAGGAAATTGATTTCCCGGTTATTACCGCGGTCAAAAAAGGCGAGTTCGAACGACACTACCTCCGACTCCAGATCATCAAACGATCCAGAGAACGATGCCGTAGATGCTTCAGGGACGAATCACAGCGCCGCACGTGAGAAACAGCCCGAACGCACTGGCAGCCAGGGCGGGCGTCCCCGACAGCGCAATTCGCGCAATAGCTCACGCAACGATTCCGGCGCCGATGGCCGCGGCGAATCCGGCAGCCGATCTCGCAAGCCGCGTTCACGGTCAAAGTCACGCAAACCACGTTCCACACGTTCGCGCGATTCCGCCAATGATCCCGAACCCGACGTTATCCCCGCGGGCGAACATCGCATCGATGCATCGCGGGTCAGCCGTAACGCGTTAGAGGTCGTTGAGGGACTTCGTGATGCCGGCTACAGCGCCGAGCTTGTTGGCGGCTGTGTCAGAGATCTGCTGCTCGGACTGCGACCCAAGGATTTCGACATCGCGACCAACGCGACTCCTGAAGACGTGCGTGACATTTTCCGTCGTGCGCGACTGGTCGGGCGCCGATTTCGGTTAGCCCACGTAAGAGTAGGGCGCGATGTTCTGGAGGTCGCGACCTATCGCGCCGCTCCCGGAGCCGACGGCAACGAACATGCATTGACCGATGACGGTCGACTCATCACCGACAATATCTACGGCACACGCGGGCAGGACGCGGTGCGCCGCGACTTCACCGTCAACGCGCTTTACTATGATCCCATCTCGGCCGAGGTTCTGGACTACGTTGGCGGTTACGACGATGTCATCGAGCGCCGGTTGACGGTTATCGGTGATGCCGAGCGGCGTCTGCGCGAGGACCCCGTTCGGATTCTGCGCGCCGTTCGGTTTGCCTCGCGCCTTGATCTCGATGTCGAAGACAGTTGCGCGAGCGCCATGCCGCGTCTGGCTCATCTGCTTGCCGACACGCCGCCGGCGCGCCTGTTCGATGAAATACTAAAGCTCTTTCACTACGGTCACGCCGCGGACACCTTTGCGGCACTTCAGGACCATGGTGTGTTCGAGCATCTATTCCCCGAGACCGCAGACGTCATCGAGTCAGGTGACCCGATCGCAGGACCGTTACTCGAAAAAGCGTTCACCAACACTGACACCCGCGTCAACGAAGGCAAGCCGGTGATCGCGCCGTTTCTGTTCGCCGCGGCGTTGTGGCGACCGATGTCCGAGCGTTATGAAACCTATCTCGAGGACGGGCAGGATCAACGATCGGCGCTCTACAATGCCGCCGAGGACACGATCGCTATCCAGAACGAACGCATCGCGATTCCGCGCCGGGTCGCAACCCCGACGCGCGAAATCTGGAGCTTCCAGTCGCGTCTTGAAAGTCAGAGCAAAAAACGCATCGCGCGTTTTGTAGAGCACAAGCGTTTTCGTGCGGCCTATGACTTTCTGCTGCTGCGCGCGGCCGCCGGTGAAGTCACCCAGGAGCTGGCCGACTGGTGGACGAGTTATGCCGAAGCCAAACCTTCTTCGCGCGCGCGGCCGAGACAAGACGGCGATGCTGACAGTGAAGGTGGTCAGCGCACGGGTCCGCCACGTCGGCGGCGCAAACGCGGTGGACGCCGGCGCAAAAAGCCCCAGGCAGCTTCCTGATCGTCTCTCGATGAGCACCACGATCGTCACAGCCTATATTGGTCTTGGCGGCAACATGGGCGACCCGCCGAAGCAGATGGCCGCGGCGCTTCAGTCGCTACAGGCTCAGGCTGATATCGACGTTACCGATGTTTCATCACTGTACCGATCCGCGCCGGTTGGGTATGAAGACCAGCAGGATTTTTTCAATGCGGTTGCCAGGCTTAAAACCCGCATCGCTCCCCTGGAGTTGCTCGACCATCTGCTCGGCATCGAGAGCGTAATCGGTCGCGTGAGGAACGGCCCCAGGTTTGGCCCGCGTGTCGTGGATCTCGACCTGCTGCTCTACGGTAGCGAGACGATTGACCTGCCGAGGTTAAACGTTCCGCACCCGCGGATGCGCGAACGCCGCTTTGTGCTCGAGCCGCTGATTGAGCTTGCCCCCGATATCGTCATACCGGGTTTCGGGCCGGCTGCTGAATCTTTGCCCAGCGTCATGTCCCAAGAGGTCGAGCGAATGGCACTATCGACCGGCGTTGACGATCCGTCGACACCACCGGTTCAGTGGCCCGGGCTTACGCCCTCCGGCGGGTAAATCCGACACCGATTCTGATAGAATCGAGCCTGTTCAATGTCCCCGCCAATGGCGCCGCTGGCGCCAGGAGTCAGCCCCCGAATGAATGTCCCCGGTCAGCCGTCGCGTGTGCTTTCAGGCATGCGTCCGACAGGCCGTCTGCACTTAGGTCACTACCACGGCGTCATCAAGAACTGGATACGTCTGCAGCACGAATACGAGAGTTTTTTCTTCGTCGCTGACTGGCACGCGCTGACCACCCACTACGAGGAAGATCGTGGTGCGATGAGCGAACACGTCTGGGAGATGGTCATCGACTGGCTTGCCGCCGGCGTCGATCCGGGCAGGGCGACACTGTTTATTCAGTCACGCGTTCCCCAGCATGCGGAGCTGCACCTGCTGCTGTCTTTCATCACGCCCCTGAGCTGGCTTGAACGGGTTCCGACCTACAAGGATCAGCAGGACAAGCTCAAGGAACGCGAACTGGCGACCCATGGATTTCTTGGCTACCCGGTGCTGCAAAGCGCCGACATCCTGATCTATCGCGCGGGGCTTGTACCCGTCGGCGAAGATCAGGTGCCGCATGTAGAACTCACGCGCGAGATTGCACGACGCTTTAACTACCTGTTTGGTCGCGAACCCGGTTTTGAGCAACTTGCCGAACAGGCCATCGACAAGATGGGCAAGAAGACGGCGAAGCTTTATCGCAATCTGCGCAACGGATATGTCGAGCGCGGAGATGAAGAGTCTCTGGAGAAAGCCAAGGCGCTGCTCGAAGAGCAGCAGAACATTTCGGTGGGCGATCGCGAGAGGCTGTTTGGATATCTTGACGGTGGCGGTCGAATAATTCTTCCAGAGCCCGAGGCGCTGCTGACCGAAGCTCCGAAGATGCCGGGCCTGGATGGACAGAAGATGTCCAAGAGCTACGGCAACACGATTGCATTGCGCGATG
>CALHMG010000064.1 GCA_938034705.1 uncultured Gammaproteobacteria bacterium | reverse complement strand
TACACGGATGCGCCAATTGATCCAGCGCATCTGGACATGCTGCTTGCCTGTGCCCAGTCGGCGCCGGCGAAATCCGATCTGCAGCAGTATTCCGTCATCGTTGTGGAGGACGCAGCCCGGCGCGAGACCATCGGCGACTGGCTGTCATCCATGGCATGGGTGAAAACCGCACCCGCGCTGCTGATTTTCTGCGGCGACCTCCGACGCAACAGGCGAATTTGCGAAATGCGCGGCTACGAGCACGCGAATGACAACGTCGACACTTTTATGAATGCAGCGGTTGATGCCGGTCTCGCGCTTGGCTTTTTCATGTCTGCGGCCGAACGCACGGGCTTAGGGTGTTGTCCGTTGAGTCTTGTACGCAATCACATTGACGCAATATCGAAACTGCTTGAACTGCCCGATGGCGTTTTTCCGGTTGCCGGGCTGACCGTCGGCTGGCCATCAGACCAGTCCAGATCTTCGCTGCGCCTGCCGCCCGAGACCGTGGTTCATCGAGATGCCTATGACGACTCAACGCTTGAGTCGGCGGTTGATCGCTACGATCAAATGCGTTTGGAGCGTCAGCCGATTCCGCCTGAAAAGCAAAGGCATGTCGATCGATATGGCGCTCTCGACAACGCGAGATGGAGTGAGAACATTGCCCGACAGCTTTCCGTACCTGAACGAGACGGCTTCAGGCACTGGCTTAAGGGAATTGGCATCAATCTCGGTTAGCCAGGCGATTCACGTGATGACGTCTGGCTCAGTGCGTCCAGTGTGACGGGTAATGCCGGCGAGGTGATCAGCAGCCTTCGCCAGTTCAGCTGTCGCGCTCGCGCCGGAGAGTGACAGGTTTCCATCCGCGGGTTCATAACGTTCCAGATACAGACGTATGGTTGCGCCCTCGGTACCGGTTCCGGACAGTCTGAATACGCAGCGACTGCCGCCTTCGAAATGAATCTGTATTCCCTGATTCGACGTTGTGGACCCGTCCACCGGGTCCGTGTAGCCGAAGTTGCTCGCTGACTCGACCTTAAGTGAACCCACGGTCGTTCCCTCAAGAGACTCGAGGTTTTCGTTGAGTTCGCCCATCAGGGTGTTGGCATGGTCACTCGCCACGGCTTCGAAGTCGTGGCGACAGTAGTAGTTGCGTCCTGCGCTGCTCCAGTGGTTGCGAACGATATCGCCGACGCTCTGATCCAGTCCGTCAATGACGGTGAGCCATGCAAGAACCGTCCACAGACCATCTTTTTCGCGAACATGATTGCCGCCGGTACCGAAACTCTCCTCACCACAAAGACCGATTCGGTCAGCGTCGAGCAGATTACCGAAAAACTTCCAGCCGGTTGGTGTGACAAAACAGTCAATCCCCAGGTCCGCCGCGACGCGATCGACGGCGGCGCTGGTTGGCATGGATCGCGCCACACCGGGAAGACCACCTTTGAACTGCGGGATCAGTCTCGCGTGTCTCGCGAGCAGCGCCAGCGAGTCACTTGGCGTAACAAAGAAACCGGGTCCATGGATCAGGTTGCGATCACCGTCGCCGTCACTTGCGGCGCCGAGAGCTGGTGCGCCTGGCGCGTTCATCAGGTTAACCAGCGAACTTGCGTGTACGAGATTGGGATCGGGGTGACCGCCGCCGAAGTCGGGCAGCGGTGTCGCGTTCGTAACGCTACCCGCGGGTGCGCCAAGCAGATCTTCGAAGATGCGCGTAGCGTACGGTCCGGTGATCGCATGCATGGCATCGAAGCTGACGCTGAGTTTGCCACTGGCGAATCCCTTTTCGAGCCGATCGAAGTCAAAACACTGCTGCATCAGGCCCTCATAGTCGCTGACCGGATCGATTACTTCGACTTCGGTTTCGGCAACTCGAAAATTTGCAACCCTGGTCAGGTCGATTGCCGCGTCATCCACTATTTTGAATTCCGAGATTTTGCGGGTGTTGGCAAAGATCGAATCGGTCAGATTCTCTGGAGCCGGACTGCCTGACGCGTTGTTGAACTTGATTCCAAAATCCTCGTCGGGACCTCCCGGGTTGTGGGAGGCCGAAAGAACCAGTCCGCCGTCAGTGCCGTGTGCACGTATGACACACGATGCCGCAGGTGTAGACAGCAGTGCATCGCGACCAACAATGACTTTTGAATATCCGTTGGCCGCGGCCATTTTGACAATGGTGCTTGCGGCCGCATCGTTGTGAAAGCGACCGTCACCGCCCACGACCAGCGAGTTGCGTTCGTTCTCGGGTATCGAGTCAAAAACGCTCTGGACAAAATTCTCCAGATAATTTTTGTTCTGAAATACGCGAACCTTCTTTCGTAGTCCACTGGTGCCGGGTTTCTGATCGTCGAACGGTGTGGTGGAGATAGTCGTGGTGGACATAGGGCGTTTGATTCAGCTGATTGATAGTTGAGTTGAAGGCGTGCCTGAGCCTGTAACTATAGTCGTCTGATCCCGATGGGGTCGGGAATGGTGCCGCAAGTTTTACGGTCGGCTCTTGATTTTTACAAACAGCAGGAACGGAATGGCGGCAAAACAACAAGCGGTGTACAGCCAGAAGGCGTTGTCGTAGCCAATCATCGCCGATTGACGATCGATTTCCCGTCCGATCACTGACAGCGCGGCCGGACTGTCGGCGGACCAGCGGCCCATGACTTCCGGGAATGTCATCGTTTCGGAGTAGGGTGAAATGTTTTCGACCATTTCAACGCGACTGACCTTGCCACTGCGAACCACCGTCATGACGCTGATCGAAACGAATATGCTGGTGCCAAAATTGCGCAGGAGATGAAAAACAGCAGAGCCTTGAGGGAGATCAGCAGGTTCCAGAGAAGCAAAAGTAATGACAGACAGAGGTACCCACATCAGACCGCAACCGACACCCTGAACAACGCCCATCCAGGCGATCGTCCAGAATGACATGTTGAAGTCGAACGAAATGAATTCGAAGCCGCTGTAGCCAACGAGCAGCAAGCCGATGACGAGACCTGTTCGCGGATCAAGTTTGCCCATCCTGCCGGCAAGAAAAAATCCCAATACGAGTCCTGCACCGCGCATCGCCAGCAGGAAACCGATCAACGAGTCCGGATAGCCCTTGAGTGTCTGGAGTAGCGCGGGAAGCAGAACGATAGGCGTGAAGTTGAGCATTCCGTACACAAAGACAAGAAATACACCCACTGAAAAATTGCGGTCGAGAAAGAGGCGAGGCGAGATGAAGGGCTTGTCGGTAGTCAGTGTGTGGGCCACAAACAGGTAGATCGCGAGCGCCATCATTGCAGACAGCACGATAATCTCGCCGGACTCAAACCAGTCGAGGCGTTCGCCTCTGTCCATGGTCAGCTGCATGCAGGTAATGGCTATCGACAAGGCGAGAAAGCCCGTCCAGTCAAAGTGCGGTTTGTGCTGACGCCCGGAGTCCTTGATGAATGTAATGGTCATCAGCAGCGCCGCGACGCAAAGCGGAATGATCAGCAGAAATACCCAGCGCCAGTTGTATTCCTCTGCCAGATAGCCACCGAACACCGGGCCGATTGCGGGTCCGACAACCACCGACATGCCAAAAATACTCTGCGCCATCGCCCGTTGCGCAGGCGGATAGGTGCCGACGATAATCGCCTGGGACAACGGCACCATCGGTGCCCCGAAAGCGCCTTGGGCAATACGGTAAACCAGCATCGGGACCAGCGAAGTTGCGGATGCACAAAGAAGCGACGAGACGGTGAAGCCAGCGACCGACCAGATCATGACTTTGCGTTGCCCAAAGCGTGCGACAAACCATCCGGTTGCCGGTGTCACGATTGCTGTCGCAACAATGTTGAGCGTCACCACCCAGGATATCTGGTCCGGCGTCGCCGAGAACGCACCCTGCAGCTGAGGCAGGGCGACGTTCGCGATGGTTAGCGTCAGGGAGTACAGCATCGTGCACAGCGACACCGTGAACAGAATTCGAGCTCGTCGAAACGCAACTTCCCGCGGGGTCTCCACGGAAGACTGTTCGATGGTGTTGCTGGGTTGATTCACGAGACCAATTTGCTGGCGCCAGACGCGCCCCGAAAATACCGATAGCGGACAGGATGTTAATCCCGCGTTATCGTCAATCGTAAATCATAGTGGGCCGGTTCGCTGCCGCAAAATCTGGTCTACGGACGACCGGACACAACAGGCTCCACCCCGGAATTCTCGAAAACAGTGTTGCTTTCAGGAACAGTTGTTCAGGGAAGGTTCCTGATCGCTGAACCACGCGCGTACGGCGTTAAAGGAATCGTCGGCTCGAATGCCGGAGAAGAACATCCAGAAGCTGCGGTCGTCTGCATTGATAAACCGTGTCGGAATGTTCCAGTAAAAAGCCCGCTTGCCGACGTTGTCGGGTGCACCGGTCTGACAGGCCCAGTTGTCATAGCGACTCACGATTCGCCAGGGTCCCCAGGGATTCGTCGACTCGTAGACGCCCATATTGCCGCGAAACGAATTTTTCCGTTCGGTCATCAAAATGTAGCGATCGATTCCCTTAACCCACGCCACGCTCAGGTTCCATCCGACGCCCTGGTTGTCCTTGAACACGGCTCGGCGTTTTTTGATGTCCTGAGTCCACTCGACTGTCGACCCCCGGCCGGAAAACCACTCGTACTTTGATCGATCATCAAGATTCCACGGGCGCACTCGCGCCAGATCGATGGCGCCGCGCCTGCCGTTGTGCTGAACCTGAAGCTTATCTGTGCGGTGCGGACGTATTGTGTAGATATAGACCCAGAACTGATTGGTTGAGAAATCGCTGTAGCCACGACCGAACTGCGCAAAGGCCGGAATCGATATTTTCTCGGTTTTGCGAAACTCAACGAATTCGGGCTCACCGGGTTCGCCATAGGCCTTGTTTTTGACCGGCTCCCAGCTTCTGGCGCCGTCCGTAGATCGATACAGACGCGTAAATTCGTAGTTGGTCTTCGAACTTCCGGGCGAGACCCACATCCAGGATGTTCCGACGATGTTGATGATCGCGTAGGTCTTGCCACACACGCGACCCGAAACCCAGGTCATGCCGTTGCAGTTGCCGTTGTAGGCAACGCTGCCGAGACCCTGGACGTAACCCGAGTAGACAGGTTGCAACGCAAAGGAACTTTCGGGGTTCGACACGCTGGCAATGCCAAGGCTGTGTCCGGCGCGACGTCTCGGACCGGGCCCGTCGCCCCAGGAGGTCAGAACTCTGTCGTCGAGCGTCCAGGTTGTTGGCCAGTTGTCGCCGATACACCCCCCATCGTTGTGCGCAATGCAGTCGGCCCCACGCTCGACGTGTGTTGACCAGTCAAAGTGCAGTTTGATCGGGCTTTTGCTCAAAGCCGCTGCCGGTGATGACTGCAGGGCGAACGTTGTAATGAAAATTGCAACCAGCGCCAGGCGCGATCGCGGCGCGGGTGTGTCGATCAAACGGCGCTTACGGCACCACGTGGACGCGGATGCCATCAAGACGCACCGGCGCGTTGCGAACGCGCGAAACAACAACTTCAGCGTTTGATTTAAGTGTTTCGATTTCATCTGCGCGAACGTTGGAGTTATGTTGTTTGAGCTGCTCGAGTCTGGTGACTTCCTGGCTGAAGAACGTTTCGATTCTGGCAAGGCCTTCATTTCTGACGGTTTCCAGATTCCTGGTGGCCAGACGCGTGCAAAGATCGATCATCTGCCGAATCACGTCGCGTCGACGGCTCAGGATCATCTTGACGCTTCTCAGGTCCAGATCCTGAAATCGTTCCGGCCACACCCGTGATCCAATCAGCGCGGTCAGATCACGTCCGCCTGATTCGACCAGATTCCTGACCATTAACTCTGGCATGAATCGCCTGAACGCTGCAAAGCCGGGAGCAACAACTTCCAGCGTAAAAATCGCTTCGACCAGAACGGTGCCAGATGGCAACACTTTGACCGGCAGTGCCACCATGCTCGTTTTGCCGCGATCACCCCGTATGACGAGGTCCATGGCCTCGAATGCGATTGGATGTTCGCCAGACAAAAACGCATGATCTTCCTTCGCAAGTGCCAGATTGCGTTTGAAGGTTCCCGTAATCCCTTCTTCCGGTATGCCCGGAAAATCGTCCACCTCCATGCGGGCACCGGGGTGCAGAATCAAAGTGTCGGTGTCGTCTTCTGACTCCACGCCATACATATCGAAAACCTGTTCCAGGTAAGCCGCCAGCTCCGGATCCTGATCAGCGTCTGTCATCGACGACGCCAGCTGTTCGGCGCGGTCTCGATCAAACGACGCTATCTCAAGCAGGCGATCACGTCCGTTCTCGACTTCACCGAGTCGCCGCGAAGTCAGCTCGGCCGCCGATTCGACAAGCTTGTCGATGTCACTGCCCGCGGGATCGCGCAGCGCTGACTCAAGATGGTCTGCAAGATCCTGCGCAACCGTGTTACCAACCGCTATCGATCGCTCGATGGCGTTAAGGCCGTCGTGGTACCACCGGTACAGCACCTCCGTTGGCGTATTGCGGATCCAGGGAACGTGGACTTTGATGTCGTTGCGCTGACCAATCCGGTCGAGTCGGCCAATTCTCTGTTCAAGCAGATCCGGGTTTAACGGCAGATCAAACAGCACGAGGTGGGACGCGAACTGAAAATTTCGACCCTCGGATCCGATTTCCGAACAGATAAGCAGCTGAGCGCCGTCTTCATCATCAGCAAACCACGCCGCTGCACGATCTCGATTGATCAGCGAAAGGTCTTCGTGAAAAAGACCTGCCTTGATACCGGCGCGGGTGCGCATCGCGTCTTCGAGTTCTATTGCGGTGTCGGCACTGGCGCAGATAACCAGAACCTTTTCCTGTTCAAGCTGTTTCAGCAGATCGATCAGCCACGCGACTCTGGGGTCGTCCGTCGGCCACAGGTGTTGCCAGACGCGTTCGGGATACGGCAGGTGGGCGAGCGGGGTGTCGGATGCGATTGCAGGTGGCGCTGTTTCGTATTCGAGCTCGTGCGATACCAGCATGCGTTTCGGAAACCCGGGAATTGCGGCGCGGGTGTTTCGAAACATGACCCGTGACGTACCGTGGCGGTCGATGAGTTCGCGAATCAAAGCCGGTCTGTGTTCAATATCGTGCGCAAGTCTGGCGCTGTCTTCCCCGAGCAGATCTTCGAGTGATCGAGTTTGTTCACCATCAAGGTTCGCGTCACTGGACAGCAGTTCTGCGAGGTCGCTGATGGCCCTGTAGTGCGTTTGTTCGTCGAGCCAGCTGGCAAGATCATGAAATCTGTCGGGATCGAGCAGACGCAGACGGGCAAAGTGACCCGCTTCACCGAGCTGTTCCGGTGTCGCCGTGAGCAGCAATACTCCCGGACAAATGTGACTCAGGCGCTCGACGACCTGATATTGGGGGCTGGCGTTGTCAGGTTGCCATTGCAGGTGATGGGCTTCATCGACGATCAACAGATCCCATTCGACCTCCAGCGCTGAATCGAGAGCGGCTTCATTAAGAACAAAAAACTCGGCGCTGGCGATGATGAGTTGTTCTGCCTCAAACGGATTCAGTTCGGGGTCTTCCAGCGTCAGCGCTTCTACACGTTCGTCATCGAATATGCTGAAGGTAAGGTTGAAGCGGCGCTTGAGTTCGATGAGCCACTGGTTAATCAGTGGCTCGGGCACCAGCACCAGTGCGCGCCGGGCGCGTCCCTGAAGAATCTGTCGATGCAGAATCAGACAGGCTTCGATTGTTTTGCCAAGCCCGACTTCATCGGCGAGCAGCACGCGCGGCGCGTGCCGTCTGGAAACCTCGTCAGCAATATAAAGCTGATGGGGCACGGGACTTATGCGCGCACCGCTCAGGCCAAAAGTTTCGCGTTGCTGGGCACGCGCACGCTGTTGGTGAGACTTTACACGTAGATCGAACCATCGCGTTGAGTCTGTCTGGCCGGAGAACAGTTTGGATTTTGCGTCGGTGAATTCGATCAGGTCGCTGAGGCTGGTTTCGACGATGGCCCGGACGTTTTCGCCGTCCGTTGCGATATAGACCAGCACACCGTCATCTTCCTCAACATTGACGACTTCGAGCTTCTGATCGTTCGAGTCGGTGATGTGATCGCCAATCTCGAAACGCACGCGAGTTAACGGTGCGGTGTCAATCGCGTAGACACGGGTTTCACCCACAGCACCAAAATGCACTTCAGCGCGCCTCTGGGCGACACGAAGAACTGTGCCCAGTCCCAGATCGGACTCTGTCGCACTGATCCAGCGACTGCCGGGAACAAAACTATCCGTAGAAATAACCGTTACTCCAGGACGCCTGACTATGGCCTGACTATGAGTAGTCTGCGAAGCACAAAAAAACGGCCATCATTCATGGCCGCTGATTTAGCTGACGTTTCAGACTCAACTCATCTATTCGTTCGTGGTCGTATTATAAGCCTGTATGTTGAACTCAATGCTACGACTTTTCTTGTGGCGAACGATTTTAACCGGAATCCAGTTCTTGCCGGGTGCAAGCCAGATGTCGACGTAGTTTTCTTTCTCGGAACCCTGCTTGCGCTGGTGAATATTGACCGTGTCGACGGTGCCGATTGCGGTCTCAAGCTCAACCTCGCCAACGCGACTGAACGAATGCTTGCGAACGCCCTTGTCGCTCACCACGTTGACATTAAGATTGCGCTCTTTTGACGGTGGAGTCAGTAAAACCTGAATCGGCGCCACAGCGGCATCCAGCGGTTGCCGCGGCATGTCCACAAGATCGCCGTCGGGCATGCTGATTTTCATCGCGGTCCAGTCGAACTGCATGCTCCACTGTTCCGGCTCTTTGCCGGAACGCTGTTCAGAGTAAATCAGCGGCAGAATCTTGCCTTTTTTGGTCATGAAAACGCTTTTCTGCTGGTACAGGCCGCCTGCAAAAAGCTGGGCGATCCCCTGGGGCGTCAGTGAGGAATCGAGATGGAACACGTTGCCCTTGCGAACAATGCGCATCGCGTATTCGCCGATTCGCGTACCGTCCGTTGTGACCGTATACACCAGTTCCATCGGCACCTTGAGTTCGTTCTGGGCCCGGGCATCGCCCGGCGTCATCAGAGCAATAACCATGAGCGATCCGGCAACCGTACTGAACAGGGTGTCCGACCGAGGGATGCGTAAAGTAGTGGCAGCTGCCGACAGCAGGCTAATCAGGGCTTTCATGGGCGCTATTGTCCCTGAAATATGTCGTCGATGACAGATGGGAAATCCCTCGGCTGTTTCAGGCATGGGTCGGTGATTCCAAGCACAATCGTTGGCGGCGTCAAAGTTCTCAAGTCGGTACACTCGCACTTTCGCGCTGAACTGAGCCTGAATTGAGCGATTCTTGAAGAAGGTCTGCGAGCGGTCTGATTTGCGAGGCTGAATCGGTCTGTATCCCCGGGCCCGGCCGTGCACGACAGTGTCGACCGACTCGCGAGAGTTCGATTAACCCGCATCTGGCGGAGACTGTACTGACAATATGTCTGAAGAATTATCCAACGAATTGTCGAACGATTTATCCGGAGTTCTTAAACGTGTCTTCGGTTATGACGAGTTCCGTGGTGACCAGCGAGAGGTGATTGAACACGTTGCGTCCGGCCGCGACGCTTTGGTGGTCATGCCGACCGGTGGTGGCAAGTCGTTGTGTTATCAGCTTCCGGCAATCGTCATGCCCGGCACCGCCGTTGTTGTATCGCCGCTTATCGCGCTGATGCAGG
This sequence comes from uncultured Gammaproteobacteria bacterium, assembly GCA_938034705.1. Taxonomy (GTDB): domain Bacteria; phylum Pseudomonadota; class Gammaproteobacteria; order Arenicellales; family CALHMG01; genus CALHMG01. The sequence goes on along the minus strand of CALHMG010000064.1, from coordinate 20,363 downwards.
ATCAGGTTGAGGCGCTGCAGGCGGCGGGCGTCAAAGCGCAGTATCTGAACTCGTCTCTGGATTACGAAGACAGGCTTCGGATTGAAAACTCACTTGGAGCCGGCGAGCTCGACCTGATCTACGTAGCGCCGGAAGGGCTGCTGTCGCACCGGGTGCTTGACCTTCTGGACAGAATCGATCTTTCACTGATTGCGATCGACGAGGCGCACTGCGTGCTGCAGTGGGGGCATGATTTTCGCCGTGACTATCTTGAGCTTGCCGTACTGGCCGATCGCTATCCGGGTGTGCCGCGCATTGCGCTCACCGCGACTGCGGATCGTTCTGCCCGGGCGGAAATTGTCTCGGGGACGGGACTCGAAATGCCGGACGCGGCAGAGTTTGTGGCGAGTTTTGACCGGCCGAATATCTGCTACCGGGCTGGTCTGAAAGACAAACCCAAGCAGCAGATTCTCCGATTCATACAGGCCGAACACGCGGGCGATGCGGGCATTGTCTACTGCATGAGTCGCAAGAAAGTAGAAGAGATGGCCTCCTGGCTGACAGAGCAGGGTGTCGAGGCGCTGCCTTACCACGCAGGTCTGGATTCCCAGGTGCGTGAACGAAACCAGCGCAGGTTTATCCACGAGGAAGGCATTGTCATCGTTGCGACCATTGCGTTTGGTATGGGTATCGACAAGCCCAACGTCAGGTTCGTCGCGCACCTCGATCTACCCAAGAGTCTGGAGGCGTACTATCAGGAAACCGGCCGTGCCGGGCGAGACGGTTTACCGGCGACGGCATGGATGGTCTACGGCATGCAGGACATCGGTCAGGTCCGCCGGATGGTTCAGGATTCAGAAATGACCCAGGAGCGCAAAACACACGAGCTGCAGCGGCTGAACGCGCTACTCGGTTTTTGCGAAACCGCTGACTGCAGACGCCAGGTGCTGCTCAACTACTTTAACGAACAGCTGCCGGAAAAGTGCGGCAACTGCGATACCTGCATCACCCCCGTTAAAACATTCGACGGCACGGTTCACGCGCAGAAAGCGTTGTCGTGTGTCTATCGAACCGGACAGCGTTTTGGAGTAAACCATCTGGTCGATGTTCTCACCGGTAACGAAACAGAGCGGGTAAGCTCGCTGGGGCACTCGCGACTCAGCGTGTTTGGCATCGGTGACGAATGTGACGCGAACGGATGGCGGTCGATTTACCGGCAGCTTGCGGCAATGGGTTTTCTTGTTGTTGATTTTGAGAGCTATGGGGCGTTGCGACTGACAGAGGCGAGTCGTGGAGTGCTGCGCGGCGAAGAAGAGGTTCTGATTCGACATGACCCGGTCGTCCCCAAGGCAACCCGCAGTCGTTCAAAAAGCAGCAGCAAGTCCAGACCCGTGCCCGAAGGGGTTCGGCCAGATGTCTTCGAGCGCTTGCGTGAGCTGAGGCTGTCCATGGCCGGGGATCAGGGCGTGCCGCCTTACGTTATTTTTCATGACGCCACGCTGATGGAAATGGCCACGCAGATGCCTCGCAACCGTCAGCAGATGCTCGAAATATCGGGCGTAGGTGAAAAGAAGTTTGAGCGCTACGGCGAGCCGTTTCTCGATTTGATCGACTCATTTGACGCTGTACCGGATTCAGGTGACGTCGCGATCTGACGCGTCGCAAAATTCTCCATTCGGTTCACTTAAAGGTTATCTCCATGCACTACACAGAACTTGGTAACACGGGACTGAAGGTCAGCGTCGCGGGACTCGGTACCGGAGGCTTCAGCAAAATCGGGCTGAGCGCCGGTGCCACTGATGAAGAGGCTGCTGACGTAGTGCGGGTTGCGCTGGATGAGGGCATTAACTTCATCGATACGGCGGCGGTCTATGGCACTCAGCCAGCCGTTGGCCTCGCGCTCAAAGGCCGAGCCCGAGAAGACATTGTGATCTCGACGAAGGTAGAGATATCCCGTGGAACCGAGACACGTCCGCTTGGTGACATTGTGGCGAGCCTCGACAACTCGCTCTCGGAACTTGGTGTCGATCACGTCGATATATTTCACCTGCATGCGGTCAAGCCGATGCACTATGAATTTGCCCTCAACGAAGTGGTGCCGCTGCTCGCGCAGGAGCAGGCCAAGGGTAAGTTTGCCCATTTGGGCATTACCGAGTCTTCACCCAACGATCTTGAACACGTTACCTTGCGGCGAGCGCTCGCCGAACAGGCACCGTTTCGCGTCATGATGCTGGGACACAACATGATGCATCAGTCTGCTGAGCGCGACCTGTACCCGGAAACCCAGGCTCAGGGCATAGGCACGCTCGTGATGTTTGCGGTCCGACGTATCTTCGCTAACCCGCAGATGTTGAGTGACGAGATCAGTCGACGCATTGCCGCGGGCGAGCTGGATGCGTCTGAAGTCGACGTGAATGACCCGGTCGGGTTTCTGGTGCACGAGGCTGGCGCATCCAACGTGATTGAGGCCGCGTACAGATACTGTCGACATGAGGCCGGTGCTGACGTTGTTCTTTTTGGTACCGGCAACGCGCAGCATGTCAAAAGCAACATCGAAGCGCTTAACCTTCCGGCGTTGCCTGCCTCTGACGTAGCAGAACTCAAACGACGATTCGGATCGCTCGTCGGTGTGGGAATAGAGCTGCCCAATCCGTAAAACGCGTTCTGCGTTTTTTCCCGTTACGCGTTGTCCCGCCGGCGGTTTCGTCGGCTGTGACGTTTGGTATCAATTTACTGCGCGATTCACTGTCACCTGTTTTCTGAACGTTCATGTCTGGCGTCGTGACGTCCGTCACAGTCCCGCGGGAATAGCACCTTGTTGCCCCACGACCGCGGCTCGACTATCTCGCTTCGCAAAGATCCGGGTAGTGATGAGATGACCGTGCAAAGAACGCGCAGAAGAAAACTCCTTTTGGCGCTGATGGGAAGCACCGCCGCAGGCCTGTGGACGAAACCCCTGATCGAATCCGTTGTGCTTCCGGCCCATGCGCAGACGTCGCCGGGTGTAACTTCGTCGCAGGTGAGTTCCGGTGGCACGGCAGGTTCATCGGGTTCTGGTGTCACGTCCGGTTCCGGTAGCGGCGGGGGGGCGACGGGTGGCAGCAGCCCTGATCCCAAACTCACCATGATTCCACCCAGCTACACGTCAGATTTTCTCGAGGGCGGCGCGTGCATTGAAAACTGTGACGCCGAAGAGATGCTTCTGATTGTCGATCTCTACGATACGCAGGGTATTCTGGCTGGCTCCTATCAGAGCTCGGCGGCAATCACGGCCAATGAGTGTGTACCGATTGAGGTGTCTGCCTCGACATTTGGATTCTCCGAGTGGCCGGAAAACTACATGTTCGTTATCGGGGTTATGGTGCCTGGGTGTGAACTGGAAGATTCATCCTCAGGTTTCTTTACCGGGATCAAGGACATATAGAACCGATTGCTAGCTCAGGGCGTGCAGGGTCATCACGCCGGCCGCGACCACACACGCCGCGGTAATACGCCTGGCGCCAAATTTTTCTTTCAGCACGAAGGCACCGATAAATGCGGCGAAGATGACGCTGGTTTCACGCAGCGTCGAGACAAGCGCCATGGCGCCAAGACCCATGGCGAAAATAACCAGCCCATAGGCGGTTGAAGAAACAATACCGCCAGCGACACAGCGCAACTTGTTGTGACGCATATATTGCAAAAAGGATTCGCGTCTCGTTGCGAGCAGTATCGCAACCACCGGCACAGGCTCCAGAATGAAGAGCCACAAAATGTAGCCAATCGGAGAGCCAGACACTCTGACACCTGACCCGTCGACGATCGTATAGGTTGCGATCATTACGGACGTTGTCAGTCCCCAGAACAGGGCCTCGCGAGGCACAGGATCTCGGGTCCGGCTTCCAAGTGCGAGACTCATGATGCCCGCGCTGACGATGACTATCCCGGCAAACTGGCTGATGCTCAGCCATTCGCCTGCGAATACCGCAGCGCCGCAGGCGACCAGCACCGGCGCGAGTCCTCTGAATATCGGGTAGACCTGACTGAGATCTCCCGCCTGATAAGAGCGCGCTACGGTGTAGTAGTAGACGTTGTGTATGGCAACCGACGCGAGGATCATCGGCCAGCTGTCGATGTGCGGAAACGCGAAAAAGCCTGCTAAAGCGAGGCTGACGATTGCGCCAACGATCTGGAAGCCGGCGATCGTGAACAGCGGCTCATCGTTGGATTTGACCGCGGCGTTCCAGGATGCGTGGAGCACCGCGGCAACGAGGGCCAGGGTGACGATCAGTGGCGTCAAATTTCCAGCCCCGCTGGCCTCTGCTGATGGACCGTCAGCCTAGCACGGCCTCAAAGACTGGCCTCAGGCCATCTCGGGCAGTTCGTTGTTGCCAAACGCCAGGGACCAGTGAAGGATTTCGATTTTCTCGCGCAAGCCCGCCATACAAAAAGGGTCGGTCTGGATCAACGAGTCGACAGCTTCCTTGCTTTCGGCTTCAACTACCCAGCAACCACCGATAGGGGCTGAATCATCATCTTCCCTCAGTGACCCTGCGGCAGGGATCTGAGATTTGTGTTTTTTCAGCCAGGCGAGGTGCTCCTTGAGCTTTTCCTTGCGTAGCCCGGAGCTGTTTGGCTGATCGGTAAAACGTACGAGAAATAACATGTGTTGGTTCCCTCCAACAAAATTCAACAGTGTGACCGGTCCCGGTCAGTGATCGACGACGATCAAATAAGAGCCGGCGCAGAGCCTAACATGCGAGCTGGCGTGATGACTCGTGTGCATGAACGATTGATGACGCTATGTGAATGAATTTACGCGTAGCGCAGATAACTGGGGCGATGATCGGACTAACGCTTCAGTTTGTCGCTGATTCATCACTCGAGGCAGGTGGCGTTGTGTAGATCTCCGTTCGCAGGTGCGTGAGTCGTTCGCGCAGTAACTGCTGTCGGTGAGTCGCGTCCATTTCGCGGGTCGATGCGAGTACCTCTTCAACAATTCGTGCTTGGGCGACTTCGTATCGCGCCGCTCTCGGATCCGGCACTCTGGAGGCTTCAAGCGCTTTCGCCTTTTCCTTGTAGCTCTTCGCGAGATCCAGCGCGACTTCCTTGAACACGGCTTCATCGGTGACGGTGGTCTGCAGTAGACCCAGTTTTAACGTCAGTGCTTCTACCGGGAGCAGGTAGTCCTCGGCTTCGGCCCATTCAATCGATCGAAGCAGATCAACCGCCAGATTGGAGCGTTGCGGCTGGGGCGTGTTTGTGGCGTTCGCAAAGTACTCGCGAGTTTTGGATCTGAATGCCTCGAAGCGCTGGTACTCGACGACTTCGGGCGCGTTCATGTCGACGTCTTGCGTTATGGCGGATTCGTTGCGTTGCGCCGATGAACTCTCGGGTTCAATTGCGTTTGCGGGTAGCGAATCCTGCTGACGACGCTCCGCTGTTGTCTGCCCGGTTGTGGGCTTCCGAACGCTGAAGGCGCCGACCGTGGTCGAGTCGTCCAACTGGTTGCGGGCAATTCCAACTGCCGTCATCACTGTGACAGCGATGACGGCTACAGCCAGAACGCATGCTGCGATGGTTCTTGGATTCATGGATATCAAAGTATCGAATCGATGATCTGGTAGATCAGGTTACGACGCTTTTTCTGATCCGAAACGCGATCGTCTTCTGTCGCCTCCATCACACGTCCATTGCCGTTGAGAATGTCGTCGATGAAATCTTCCAGTCGCAGTCCGTCTTCCTCGATTTTGCCGCGATTAAAATCAACGATCGTGGCGCAGTGACTGTCATTCAGATCCCTGTAGTTCGGGAAATACGAGCCGAAGTTGCCATAGTTGTTCAATTCGTTGCGCAGCATCTCGGTGTCGACATTCCACTTTGCGCTCACCAGGGCGTTGCGTTCGGCCTCTGTCGGAGCGGCTTCGATTTCAGGATAAAAGCGTTCATAGGAGAAACGCGAATAGTTCAGGTCCTGCCAGAAGTGGACATGTCCCATACGGTCCGCCGGATACTTGCCGGCCAATGCTTTGTACATGGAACCGGAATCCGCCATGTCGAATTCAGGAAGCCGTGAGGCCAGATAGCCCAGAGGAGACGTACTGCCCGTGTCGAGTCCCCAGGCTTCGCGAATCGTTGTCGCAAGGGGAATCGACGGGTAAACATCTTTGGAGCCCCAGGTCGGCGACGCAAACAGCGGGCCGGAATCGTTCAGCATGTAAGCGCGTTTGGGATTGATGCTGCCGCGCACAACATCGTAGTTTGCGAGTGTGCCAGCGCCACCGGCGCTGCATCCGGTACTGAGCATCTGCCCGGGTCGTTCCAGATTGTTCTTGATCCAGGACACGGCTGCGAGCGTGTTGCGAAAACCGTTGTGATGCCACGTCAGGTCAGGGTCGGTGCCCTCGGGATCTTCGTACTGCTGTATAGAGTCGCCGGCATAGATGTCGCCAGTACAGTAAGGGACGTAGACAAGCGTCCAGTCCTGGGTTTCAACTCGCTCCCACGGGTGCAGGCGCACTACGAACGGAGACACCAGGCTCGCGCCCGGGTTTTTCAGTTTCAGATAGTCGTCCGGTATCCCGTCAGGATTTCTGGCGCTGAGTTTGCCGAGGTTGCCGGAACAGCTCGGCTCATCCCAGCAGGCACCGCCGCCTTCCATATAGACGAGCATGTTGCTGGTTTTTGGCGAACGATTGACGAATATCTTGTACGGGGACCCGTTACCACACGCGGCACCGCTGGCGGGATCGAGTGTAATGGTCTGCCATTTCAGATAGCGCTTTTCGCGAAACCCGTCGTCATGACTGGATCGGTCACGGGTCAACGGATAGGGGCCGGTCGCATCGGCCTGGGTTACTTTGTGTTTGGGCTTTTGCGCTTTGACCAGATTCTTGAGCGTCTTCCAGAACGAGTAGTCGCCCAGTTCTGCGTGAGCGGCTGGCACCACGCCGAACGCACCGCTGAGTGCAATAGTTGTGGCTAAAGCCACGGTTCGTAAACGCATCGGATTGCGAGATGATATCGACATTGGAATTTCCCCCCGGGGAGTACAGCTGACACAGGCTTGAAAAGGCAGACGATCGCCGACTTGAGGCCGGTCTCTTTGAACGTCTGGCGTTACGCTATTCGGCGCCCGCCCGTCGTGTCAAAGCCATCTACACACTCATGGGAAAGCCAGCGGTCCGTGTGGGAGTGAATCCCGGGAATCAAAGCGCTACGTGCCAGAATAGGCGTCTTGCGCAGCTAACCGAGTCAGGTACCATCATTTCGCGCACGCGCAATGACCGAATCGAGGAACGAAGCACATGTTTGAACTAGAGCGATTTATTGACGACTGTAAGCAGGCGGCGGCATCGGATGGAGCGCACAAGGCCATTACCGAGATTGTCACCCGCTGTATTGAAACTCCGGATGCTGTCATGTCAGCGCTCGGTGAGCCCACTCGTGCGGGCGTGAACAAGATTTATCAGGCCGACAATCTCACCATTCTCAATCTCGTGTGGGGACCGGACATGTATCTGCAACCCCATAACCACGAGATGGAGGCCGTCATTGGCATCTACACCGGCGTAGAAGAAAACTATTTCTACAAGCGCACTGACGAAGGTTTGCGTCAGCATGGCAACCGACCGGTAATTCTCGAGCGTGGCAAGGTGGCGCCACTTGCCCATGACACGATTCATGCTGTCAAAAATCCGCTGGGTAAGTTAACCGGCGCGCTGCATGTGTACACCGGCGACTTCTTTGAGACTCCGCGCAGTGAGTGGGATGCGGACACGCTTGAAGAGCGCGCATATTCGGTTGAGAACACCATGCGAGCGTTCGAAGAAAGCAATCTGAAACTGGATGAGATGCAGGCGCAGTAGCGCGATTCGATCTTTGTTCGCCACCATTGCATTGCTGGCCGCTGTCGTTGTGTTCTACAGCGGCTATAACCTTTTCATCAAGGTCTCCAGCGATCACGCCCCGGAGTCGTCTACTTCGCTGATCCTTGCAACCATCGTTTTGCAGCTGGCCGCGCTCGCTACGTCGCTCGCGTTCGCGGCGACGCTTGCGGCACGCGGCGGGCACACGCTGACGATCAACACCTCGACGGTGACGTGGGCGGTTTTTGCCGGTATCAGCATTGGCGCTGCCGAAATCGCCTACTTCTATATTTTTCGCGGTGTCGGCGGTGCCGAGCCTCTCCAGGCGGGTGTTGTAGTCCCTGTCATTGTTGCCGGCACGATCGTGCTGACAACGCTGGCGTCGGTGCTGTGGTTTGGCGAACCCGTTTCACCGGTTCAGATCATCGGGGTTGTTCTGGTCCTGGCAGGACTTGGACTACTCATGCGCGGCTCGGTCTGAACCCGATACCAGTCGTTTCAGAACCGGATCGTCTGCGTTAGCGCTGTCCTCAAGCGTGAATCGTGCGACTTCGTCTCGTCGTCGAAGTCGATGCGCGTAGTCCGGCGGCTGCACCTGCCACGGGTCATCGAGACCGAGCTCGCGAGCGGCCTGCAGAGGCCAGCCCGGTTGTGCCATGAGTTCTCTTGCCATGGCGATGATGTCACCCTGGCCCCTCGCGAGGATCTGTTCGGCCTGGCTCGCTTCGGTGATCAAGCCAACTGCAATGACCGGAATATCGACGGCCGCTTTTACCGCCTCACTGTAGGGGAGGTGATAGCCAGGTACCCGAGGTACCAGTGACATGCCGGTTTCGCCGCGCATGCCGCCAGAGGAACAGTCGATAATATCAACGCCAACGGTCTTCAGTCTTTTGCATAACTCGATGGTGTCGTTGATATCCCAGATGCCCCCACCGCCGTCGACGCACGAAACTCTGAAAGATAACGGCCTGTCGTCGGGCCACTCGCGCCTTACTGCATCCGTGAGCTCCAGCGCAAAGCGCATGCGATTCTCGAGGCTGCCGCCGTATTCATCTTTGCGCTGGTTCGACACCGGCGACAGGAACTGATGGATCAGGTAGCCGTGGGCGCCGTGTATCTCAAGAAGATCAAAGTCGGCCTGTGCACTTCGACGTGTCGCCAGAACCCACTCATCGATACAGTTCGCGATGTCCGACTTCGACATTGGACGTGGTGGAGGTGAACTGTCGTCATTGGGCAAAGCGCTCGCGGACATCGTTTGCCACGGCGCCTCGCCACGACTCTCGTCTGCGGCATTCAACGGTCTGAATCCAGTCATCGCCCCGGCCGTAGATCCCTTGCGGCCGGCGTGACCGAGCTGGATACCACAGGCGGCGCCCTGAGCGTGGATGAAGTCATTGATGCGCCGGTAGGCGCCGACGTGTTCATCTGAATAAAGGCCTGCGCAATGATAGCTCTTGCGGCCTTCGGGGGATGTCGACGTCTCCTCGTGAAAGACCAGGGCAGCGCCACCAATTGCGAACTGACCCAGATGTACAAGGTGCCAGTCAGAGGGGCCACCAGCCTCGGACCGGTACTGACACATCGGGGACACCATCACACGATTCTTCAGCGTGAGGCCTCGCGAGGTGAACGGTGCGAAAAGCCGCGGTGTGGAGTTTGTGTTCATCAAAAATAGCCTTGAGTTTTAAACGTGTCGCCTGTTCAGGTGCCGTTTCCTGGTTCAGGCCGTTGGTTCGGCGACATTAAGTTCTTATCCTGCCAGAAGTCTGAACAGGAGCGATCAAATGCACGACTTGGCCATACGCAATGTACAAATTTGTGATGGGTCTGGCGACAAAACGTACCGCGGCGAGCTTGCCGTTACCGATGGCCGGATCAGTGCGATAACCAAAAATGGCGAATCAGTTGGCGAGGCTCGCGACAGCGTTGACGCCGCCAACCTGGTGCTGACCCCCGGTCTCATTGATAACCATACCCACTATGACGCCCAGATCACCTGGGATGCGTTCGCAAGCCCGTCGACGACGCTCGGCGTTACGACGCTGATCATGGGCAACTGTGGATTTACTATCGCACCGTGCAAGACGGCGGACCGGGAACAGACGTTTAAGAACCTGACCCAGGTTGAAGGCATGTCGCTGGACGCTTTGACTGAAGGAACCAGTCGAGACTACGAAACTTTTGACGAGTACATGGGGCTGCTTGAGTCGCTTGGCACGGTGCCAAACGTCGCGGTTTATTGCGGGCACTCGTCTGTTCGGACCTGGGTGATGGGCGACGCGGCTGTTGAACGCACCGCGAATGACCAGGAAATAAAGGAAATGAAGTCCGTCATCGCCAGTTGCCTGGACTCGGGCGCGATCGGTTTTTCTACATCCACCTACCAGGGTCATAACGGCTGGGGTGGCGTCCCCATGCCGTCGCGTTTTGCGGACGAGAATGAACTGCGTCAGCTTGTAGGAACGCTTGGCGAAAAAGAGCGCGGCATTTTCATGCTGACCAAGGGCAACTCGACGCCGGTACCCATGCTTGAGACGCTGGCCGCTGACACGGACCGACCGGTCGCCGTTGCCGCGGTACTCTACGATCACGCAAATCCGCAGTCCGCGAAATCGGATATGGATGCAATCGACGCGGCCGTGGACCGCGGTCGCAAGATGTTCGCCCAGGTCGCGTGTACGCCGATCAGCATGGACTTCACGTTGCGCGGAGCGTATCTCTTTGAAGGTTGCGCGGCGTGGAAACCTGCTATCAGCCTGTACGACAGCCCGGCTGAACTGGGCAAGTTTTTTGATCAACCTGATTTCCGCGCAGCTATGAAGAGCGAGCTTGTTTCGCCCGAGGCGCTGAACCGGTTTACGGATCAGTGGGACAAAGTCGAGATCGTGAAAGCTGCCAACGCCAGTAACGAGCATCTCGAAGGTCAGATTATTGCGGATCTGGCGCGTGCAGACTCCAAGGATCCGTTCGACTGGATGCTGGACTTTGCCGCGACTGAAGATTTCGCGACGATGTTCAATGCGTCAATTGTCAACGCGGACGAGTCGGGCGTGGCTCCGCTTCTTCAGAGTGACAACTCAACGATTGGCCTCGCCGATGCCGGGGCACATATGTTTCTTTTTTGTGATGCTGATTTTGGATTGCATCTGCTCAGCCGCTGGGTTCGAGACCTCGGAACCTTTACTTTCGAAAAAGCGATCGCCGAACTGACATCCAAGCAGGCTCGAGCATACGGAATCAGGGATAGAGGTGAACTCAAAGTGGGTTATCACGCCGACATGTTGTTGCTCGACCCGGATGCGATTGGCCGCGGACGCAAGCAGCGCAACTACGATATGCCCGCCGGTGCGTCTCGACTGGTTCGAACAGAGGCGAGCGGCATTGCGGGCATGTGGATCAACGGCAGTCGTGTGATGAACGCCGGTGAAATGGTCGATGAATCCGCGCGACCGGGGACTGTGCTTCGCGACTTTGATGTCAGCTAGCGTCAGCCAAGTGTGGTCAGAGCCAGTCGACAGCCCAGTGCCAGCATCAGTGCTCCAGCGACCCTGGGGTACCATTTGAAAGCCGGGCTGCCGGCCGCGAGATGCGCACGAACTTTCGCCGCACCCCATACAACGACAAACAGCAGAGCAGTCCCCACGACGTTGAATATCAGTCCCAACGTCACTAACGCGATGACCGGCTCGCCCGCGTCGTGGCGAATAAACTGCGGCAAAAAAGCGACAAAGAACAGGGCGATTTTTGGATTAAGGACGTTAACTGCAACACCTTTGATGAAGTCGCCCAAAACCCTGATGGAGCTGAGTGTCTCAGACGACGGGGACTGTAGATTGCGCAAAACATCTGATCGCATGAGCGATATTCCGAGCCACGCCAGATAAATTGCTCCAGCGTATTTCAGCAGGGAGAGCGCGGCAGGTGATGCTGCCAGCAGGGCGGTAATGCCGACAGCAGCAAGCAGCAGATGCACCATACATCCGGCGAAGATTCCAAACGCGGCGGCGATACCGTTGTGAGCCCGTCCGGCAATGGTGCGATCGATCACGTAGAGCATGTCGGCGCCCGGTGTCAGGTTTAACGCCAGGCCCGTGGCCAGAAAAAGCCAGAAGTTTTCAATATCAGCCACGCGCTGACGTCTAGGGCTGGAGAGTCGAAATTTTCCCGCGCAGTCGTTCTACACGCGATCGGTTTGCGCCAAGATCACTTCGTCCAACCCGAGAAGCTGAGCGGATGTGAATCACGCCGTCGTTGTGATCGATGCGAAATTCGACGTCATCAACGAATCCAAAGAACTTAGAAGCGTAGGTCGCCGCAACATAGTTGTCTGACTGCTCGACGATTTTCGCACCATCATTGATCAAGAGTGTCGCCAGAGTCTCCGGTTCGACCTGCAGGTTTGATGCGGACAGTTTGACGGGCTGAATCGAAGCGGTATCGCGATCGGGATATTCGCTGCACACGCAGTTACCTTTGTCGGCGCACGGCCTGAGTTGACCGTCTGCGAGACCCGGGTTAGTGCCTGAGCGGGATTTTCGAGCGAGAACAACCAGCGCCCCGATAACCAGGACAGCGATTACCCACAGGACAATAAGTGTCAAAGACATGGCTGACAGATTCTGGAGAATATTCGACTGACGAATATGATCTCACAACTAGCTCTGTCCTGTGATTGAGCTCACCCCGACTTTTTCAAACTGCGCCGAAAAACAGCTCAGCTTCTGGTGGCCGGCAATTGGTTTTGCATTGGTAACAACACGAGTGACGTCGTTAGCCCACAGCTGGCGCAGCTTTTTCAGCTCGTCGAAATCACCGGGAGCGATGATCTCGCCTTTGGCGAGGTTCTCGGTATCGTTTGTCAGCACAACGCAGTCCAGAACCGCAAAGTCGAGCCCGTCAGAATCGAGCATCGACAGCGTGCCCGCAAACGGAATCCCCGGTAAAAATTCAATGCCGGTTTCGAGAACGCCGGCGCTGACAGCTTTGCTCCAGCGAACGAACCCGACGATTGGCGCATCATCTGTACCCAGAGGCCAGATCGCCACGATCTCACCCGCTCGCAAGTTGGTGGAGGTCGCGGCCGTCACACTGACTTTCACCCCCGTTGGCGAAATGTCGATTCCCGAGGCCATGATGGGCTCACTCGGTAGCGGCGTCACGATGGGTTCGGTTTCCCCGGTGAGTGAAACCTCCTCTGAGAAGTCACTGCCGGTAGTGGACGCGAAAAAAGTATGAATGGCGTCGAATCCAACCAGCATGTTGTATTTGGTGTGATCCGGTACCCGGTCGGTTCCACGAGTAGGCCTGACTCCAAGCGTTCGAACCAGGTGCAGATACACCTCTCGATGCTCGAGAATTGATTCGGCCTCTCGTTCGTTTTTGCTGCGGTTGGCGAGAGTGTCAGTTGTCTCCCCGAGCTGCTTGAGCACATCGACCAGCGCCGTCACATCGACAACCAGTCGATTGCCCTTCATGTTGTTGATGTCGACGTTGTGAAGAGGGACGGCAGGCGTATCGTCCTGCAGCTTCAGCAGGAACAGACTTCGTTCCTTTGCGCTGGGACCGTATTCCTCCACGCTGATCGAACCGCGATTGCGAAAAATCAGATCCTGGGTGACATAGATACCCCGGTTGGGCATCTTGAACGGGTCCGACAGTCCAATGACAAGCGCCATGGCGTAGAGCTCGACAACACTCGCTTCACTCGTATCTTCAGATCGCCGGTAGTGCGCAAGTCCGAGTTTCGCCGCGTGTCGGTAACTTAGATGCAGGCTTGCCCAGATCTTCCCGGGCCAGGTCATGTGGCCCGCTGCACACATCAGCAATACCTCGTGTGCACACATAGTTCGGCCGATGAGGCTGCGACCGACGTATTCCTTGTCGTCTTTCTCTCGCGCCCGCGATCTGTCCGTCAGATCGCGGAACGACATGTGGTAAATCGCTTCGAGCTGGCTCAGTACATGAAGAAAGCTGTTCACCGTTGCCTGCTCTTTCGCTGGCAGTGGCAGGGTCAGCCCAAGATATCGACCGCCCTGTTCGCGACACAGAGCGACCGTGTAGGTCAGCAGGACATCGGCGGTAGCAATGCGTTTGGCCGGTCGGCCCTTGCTGAGATCTATATTACCGATCACGGATAACAGGCGTCGGCCCTGTTCTTCGGGTGCGACGTCACGCAATTCATCCAGAATCTGATGAATTCGGCCTTTTTTCTCGACGGTTTTGCTGCTCATGATCCACGATGGTCCGGCGCTCGAAATCGATGCGCATCAACCAGTGTAGACAAAGAATGTGAGGATATTGGCCGCTTTACGCGGGAAAAACGCCGATCGGCCGGGATTCGGGGATTCCGGTCAGCCGGTTCTGCAGGGCTGCGAGACCGCGGCAAAAGCCGTGGCTGCAGGCAATCAGTCTCGCAGCATGATGACGTTGCGCAGCGCTGCACCACTTGCGGTGCTGGCGATCGCTTCGTTGATCTGCGTCAGTGGGTACCGATCGCTGATCAACTCGGCGAGTTTCAGACGACCCTGGTCGTGAAGACTGACCAGTCTCGGAAGATCAACGACCAGTCGCGTCGAACCCATGAAACTTCCCTTGATGGTGCGGCTCTGGGCGAGGTGGTGCGCGTTTACGGTGAACTTGGCATCGTCATTGGACGGCATTCCGACGATGACGGCCGTTCCACCAACGCGCGTCATACGAATGACCTGTTCCATCACGTCGGCGATACCGACAGTAGCGAAGGCGTAGTCCACACCGCCGTCTGTCAAAGTCCGCACGGCCTTGATCGCGGTGTCCGTGCTGGAGTTGACGGTGTCGGTAGCGCCAAATTGTCTCGCCGCTTCCAGTTTGTCATCCCTGATATCGACAGCGATGATTCGCGATGCGCCAGCCAGATGCGCACCCTGGATCGCGTTGATGCCTACGCCACCTGTACCTACGACGGCTACGGTGCTGTGAGGTTTGATATTGGCAGTATTGGTGACGGCGCCTATGCCGGTGATTACGCCACACGCGAGCAGAGACGCCTGATCAAACGGGAGCGTTTTGGGGATTCGCACAACCTGGCTTTCGTGAACCACGGTTTGTTCAGCGAAGGCCCCGGTGTAGACGGCCTGATCAACGCGAGTTCCGTCGTCGCGACTGAATCTGCTCTGGGTGTTGAGTGCAAAATCCTGCTGACAGTCAACCGGATTACCCTGCTGACAGTCAAAGCACTGCCCGCAGGAGCGAATCAACGTGACAACAACATGATCACCGGGTTGTACCCGTGTCACTCCTTCGCCTGTGGACTCGACGATGCCGGCGGCCTCGTGGCCGGCAACGGCCGGTACTTCGCCGCCCCAGTCACCGTCCAGAAAGTGCAGGTCGCTGTGACAGATCGCGCAGCTGACCAGATCAATACGAACTTCGCCTGCAGCAGGTGGGGCGCAGTGCAGGTCCTCGATCGACAATGGAGCACCAAAAGTTGTGCATACGGCTGCTTTCATCTGAAATTTCTCAACTGCGGTATTCGATGATGGCTATCATATCGTCAACAGAGTGATGAGTAACCAACTGATGAGCAAACTGCTGAACCGAAAGTTTTCGTTGGGGAACAATCTTGGTTTTGACACCGATGCCGGGGGCTTGACGTTTGCCCGGATTCAGAACCAGGCGGCGCGGGCGTCGATCTGTCTGCAGGGCGCTCACGTCGTCGACTTTACACCTGCGGGGAGCGCTCCCGTACTGTGGATGAGCTCGCTGGCAAAATTCGAACACGGGACGGCGATACGAGGCGGTGTTCCCGTGATGTGGCCATGGTTCGGGGCGAAAGACGGGCAGCCGCAGCACGGGTTTGTTCGCACGTTGACGTGGCAGGTTGTTGAAGCAAGGCAGGTCGACGGCAGCAATACGGTGCTGGTGCTTGCGTTGTCGGACACGGCATCTACGCGAGAAAACTGGCCCCACGGATTTGATCTTCGCCTGGAGATCCACGTTGGCGAAGAACTCGGCGTTGCGCTTACGGCATGGAACACAGGTCACGAAAGCATCGAAGCGGGCGGGGGTTTTCATCCTTACCTGAACGTGGGTGATGCCGGATCGATCAGAGTTCGAGGCTTGAGCGGGTGTGAATACCTCGACAAGGTCAAAGACTATGCCCGCTATCCTCAGGACGGCGATCTGCGGTTTCTGAAGGAAATCGATCGCGTGTATGTGTCAACCAAAACACCGGTTGTTGTTTCTGACCCAGTGCTTGGACGTCGCATCAGGATTGAAAAAACGGGTAGCGAGACGACGGTTGTGTGGAATCCGTGGAAAGACGCTGCAAGATCGATGACCGACTTTCCGGACACGGGCTACGAGAACATGGTCTGTGTCGAAGCGGTAAACGCGTTTGACGATGTCCGCAAACTCGTTCCGGGTGCTTCGCACACTATTGCCCAGACAATCAGCGTTCAGCCTCTGTAGGTAAGACTTGTAGGGTCGCTTCGTCAGGTTTCGGGAAACGCAAACTCTGCACTGACTGGGTAGTGGTCCGACGCGACTCGTCCCGAGGGTGAGCCATGGATGCAGGCGGAATTCTGGACGTATATTGAATTCGCTGCTGGATTCAGCAACAGATAGTCCAGACGGGCCCGGGACGGGTACTTCTGATAGGAATAGGACGGTGTGTTCGCTGTTCTGACCCAGTCCTGCTCAAGGACATCGCAAAGATTCAAATCCGTCACCAGTCTTTTCAGAAGGGGTCTGTTGTCCGTTTCGTTCAGATCGCCGGCGATGCACACGGGCCGCGCGGGGAATTTCCGCGTGTAGGTTTTAACTGTTTGAATCAGAGCGTCAATCTCCGCTGCTCTGATGGTGTCGTTTTCAAGCAGCCGCCACTCGGCGTAGCTGTGAGATTTCAGATGCACGTTGAAAACCGTGAGCTCGACGCCACGAGAAGACGCGATTTCAATTTGAAGAATATCGCGCTGAATTTTCAGAGGCGACAATTTTTCCAGGGCAGCATCGTGGGGGTTTGCATAGTCCGATAGCGACTCGCCATTCTCGTCGGTTAAAGGAGTCGCTGCGTGGCTCTCGACTGCAACGTCGAAATCTGTTGATCGCGCCATCACGCCGAGGTGTAGGCCGCGATAATAGTTCCCGGTAAATACTTGGGAGAATGTGTAGGGGTTCTTCAGGCGTTCGTTGACTGCCGCAAGAGCCGCGGTCGATTCCACTTCCTGGATGCAGACGCAGTCGGCCTGCAGCATTCCAAGCACTTCAGCCAGGGCCCGAATTTCGCGATTTTTCTTGGCGTGGTGGTGAGTCGAACCAAACAGGTTGCAGACGTTGTAGCTCGCGAGTCTGAACGTGTCAGTTTGAGAAGCGCTCACGAAACCGCCGTTCCTGATTCAGGATTTATAAGAACGGCGATGAGCTCAGTTCTGGTTCTTGAAACGTGACGGAAAGAAATTGCGCATGTACGCAAATGCCCATGAACGGCCCTGTTCAAGATGAATCTCGAAATCGACCTGGTTCTCCATGGCACCAGCCTGGTCAAACACTTTTTCCATCCCCAGCTGCAGTCCCATTGCGGCAAAGTCGGGCTCGAACTGAGTGCTTTCCATGTTTGCCAGACGATCCATTTCAACAGAGATTGTATCTGCAACGCGTCGATCCCAAGCGCGATACGCCGGCGCAAGCATCGGATCGGTGATCGCTTCAGAGTACAGCGCGGCGTTTGCTCTGGCGCGCACCGGAGATTCCAGGCAGCTGTCAATTTCATTGTTGATGATTGTAGCAATCCTGGTTTCTGGATGATCGTCTACCTGGGCCAGAGCGTGCTCTCGGCGTTCCGTCATTTCGTTCAGCACATGCTGAAGCACACTCATCAGCAGACCTCGGGTGGACGGGAAGTGAAACTGAATCGTGGTGAGGGAGATGCCGCTCTCTTCGGCGAGCCTCGGGAAAGACAGCGCTGACACACCGCCAAAAGAAATAAGCTGTATTGCACTCTCGACAATCGCCGCCCGACGCGTCGCAGAGTGCTCAACCGACAGATCCAGATACAGAACGTTTGGGTCAGCATGGGCGGCATCCGCCGCGTCGCTCTCAGAAAGCAGCATTTGGGCACTCCATTCGCTATACACGCCGGGAAAGAACAGCTGAAGAAGCGCAAGCAATTCTTTTAGTGCGTCGTCGCGGGCCTGCAGTTTGCTGTCGGCGGTGTGGGCCGTTGACATGAAACGTTCTGACAGGGCGTAAAGCGCGTTGCTCATTGCGCGCGTGGTGATGTCATCGAGACTATCGTCAATTCTCTGGATGGCCTGCTGAAAGTAGGAAATTATCGCATCGTCGGCGCTTTCACAGATCGCTTTAAGTTCGTGGTCGTTTTGCGCCTCGACCCATGTCCAGTTCCACAAAGACACGATGTGAGATTGATATACCTCGTCGCGAAAAAAACTGCTCGATACTTGAGCCATCGTCTGAGCTGCGCTCAATGATGTGTCATCAAGAATTTGCCTGCAGATCTCGTCATGCTTGTCCAGGTACCAGTCAATGGCCTCAAGGACGATCTGACGTTTGCTTTCAAAAAGTCTTCGAATTCTGTACGCGTCGAGACCGCAGTGTCGGGTGAGGTCAGCGTAGGTGAAGCCCCACATGCCGTGTTCAAGAACGGCCAGCGCTGTGGCGTTGTAGATTCGTTCGCGGTGTGACGCGGGAAGTCCGAAGTTTTTCCCATCCGGCGGCAACGCACCAAAGCTATGACGCATCGTTGAGGACAGCAGCGCAATACAGTTGTCGACGTCGCGCTTTTTCAGTCTCTCAAATTCTGCAGCGGTCATCTCGGAATCGGTGCTTAGCCATGATTCATTTTTTATTGCCAGAATGGATCGCGCAATCGCTCGAGAATCTACAGGTGAATCGAGGCCCTTGTTCAGCTCTTCAAGCGGCCCCATCAGCAGCGACAGGAAATATCGATCGTTGGTGTCGTCGATTTCGTAGATGTTGGTCGCCAGGCTCGATGAATTGGCGATCCGATACCACCACAGCGCTCGGTTGATGGTGAAGGCAGTTTTGTTCTCGTACCCGATAAGGGCCTCGATCTGTGCTTTGGGGTCGTCGCCGGCGTTAACTTTGCTGAGCAGATCCTGATGATCGATTGACTCGGCAATCAGCTGCACCGAACTCACGAGTACGTCGTCCCAGGATCTTCCGTTCGCTTCAATGTCTTCTCGAGTAAAGCCGAATTTTCGCTCAAATCCCGATTGGGTGATGTCCTCCGGTCGAACTTCATCAACGTAGCTCACCAGGCTCCTGACGACAGCATCGAACTTGGCAGGATTCGGTGTATACGCGAACTCGTGAGTCAGTTCGGTCGGGTGCTTGTACGCTTTGGGAAACAGGGTCGATAGAACGGTTTTGACAGCCTGAAACGAATTTTCATAGTAGTTCGACAGGCTTTCCTTGCCGCGCAGAATCGGCTCTTCGATCCAGTGCCGGTCAATTGTTCCAAATATGCCGTGAGCGATACTGGTGGCGTCGCGGTCATTTGAAAAAGGCCCACTGAGTGACGCAACACACTCCCTGACCATTGCAAATATTCTTTCGTCGGCCTTCGCGAAAATCGCGCGGTATTCCGTCGAGTGCATCATCGTTCCGGAGTACTGGGTCCACACCGCAACAAGTCGCGTTGGCGAAACCTGTTCGTCAAAATGAACCTGACAGATACCGAGCAACCGATCCGCGTAGTTATCGTGCTTGCGCATTTCTCCCTCGCACGCATCGACGAGCCGGGAGGTGACCTGATTCACGACCTCCCGAAGCAAGGAGGCACGCTCGCGGAAGTGTGTCGCAATCTTGTCCTGGGACAGATCGCATCGCCTTGCAACAGATTCCATCGAAAACAGTTCAGGGCCCGAAAATGCGAGCTCGTCAATCGCGGTATCGACGATTCGAAGTCGCTCGCGCTCATTCGCGCCCGCGGCGTTGGCGGACCGGATGTTGGTGACGTTTTTGTTGTCAGAGGAAGTCAGACAGTGCACCGATGGAGTTATGGCGTGTCACGGCTTGGACACGGTGTTGATTGGAAGGGGGGCGCCTGAGCGTCCCGAAGCTGAAGAATATGCCCTTCGGCGGTTGATGTTGTGTAACGAAAAGTAGCACCAGCGTTCAAACGCTGTGTTCTTACACGTCACCACGACTCAGGATTGAGAGCGAGCGTGAGGCAAATTCACGTCGGTAGAGCACGATAGTGACCCAAACCGACGACAGAATCAGCAACGCGGGATGGACGAACCATGCAATGGCAGCCAGGCCGTACATATAGGCTCGCAGGCCGCGATTGAAATGCGTGGCGCCCAGGCCGTGAAGCTCACTGGCCTTGCGCGCAAACTCTTCCGCGTCGTTTTTGGCTTTGGCTACGGCTTCGGGCTCACCCGTCAATGCATCAGTCGTAGGAGCAGCTCCCATAAGGACCACACAGTAGATGAACAACCTGTAGCACCAGGTAAATTTGAAGAACGCGTACGTGAAGATCACCACCAGTAACAGAACCTTGATCTCCCA
>CALHMG010000063.1 GCA_938034705.1 uncultured Gammaproteobacteria bacterium | reverse complement strand
GGTCATCGACGTCGACCACTTCAAAAGCTGGAATGACAAGTTTGGACATGACGTTGGCGATACGGTGCTGCGAATCGCCGGCCGAACGCTAAAGCGGGTTACCCGGGATACCGATCTTGTCGCGCGAATCGGCGGAGACGAGTTTATCGTGCTTGCGCCCGGAACCGATTTGATCGGAGCAGCCACACTCGCGGAAAAGATCCGTCATTCAATACCCCGCGCGGTTGAGCGTGAGCGGGAAACGATTGGAGTCACGCGCGAGTATCAGGACAGTCTGGGTGTACAGGACATCTCGCTGTCTATCGGTGTTGCTCTGTATGAGGGTGACAAGGATGCATTGCTCAAGTGGGCGGATCAGGCCCTTTATCGAGCGAAAGAGGCCGGTCGTGATCAGGTGCGGGTGCATCGCCACGGCGCACGTGCAGACCAGCAGGCGACCGGATAGGCCACACCGTCCGGCGGGGATTTTGTCCCGTTTCCGTGCGACTTTTGTCTGTCACAGACCGCCGGACTCCCGCAAGCTTGCCGGGATCGATGCCTAAACTAGAATTTTGAGTAAACGCCCTCCGGGCAGTACTCAGGATAAAAACGTGACCGAAAATGCAGGGCGGCAATACGCCGGTTTCTGGCGACGATTTGTAGCGTATGTCGTCGACTGGCTGATGTTTTCAATGATCTGGTTTGCGGTGTTCAAGGTCTCCGGATTCTGGGATTCGTACTACGCACTGGCGACCGGAACGTTCAGCGTTCCTGACGAACCCATCAAGCTCGACGTCCTGCAGAATTTCTTCTGGATGAATCAGTGGATGTGGATCGCGTGGACGGTCTATATCGTCATGGCAACGGCTTCACCAATGCGCGGTTCCATTGGTAAGTATTTCATGGATATCGCCATCGTCGACAACGACGGTCGTCGAATTGGCCTGTTCCGATCGCTTGTCCGTGAGCTTTCGAAAATTCTGTCAGCCGCGATCCTGTTGCTGGGATTTATCATGGCCGGATTCACTCCGAAAAAACGCGCATTGCATGACTTTATAGTCATGTCGGTTCCCGTGCGTTCGACTGACTGGCCGGAACCTCGTGCGCGTCGATCGAGTTCGCTGCGCCTGGTTGGCAACGCGGTTGCTGCCGTCGTGTGTCTGATTGCCCTGGTTTTTCCGATCTATGCGATGGTGAATAAGCAGGTTCCTTACGAACTGCGCGATCCAAAAATTCAGGCTCTGATCGAAGGCATCAACGAAAAGGTTGCCGAGCAGGATGCGGAGTCCCAGGCTACGTCACCGAAAAACTCAGCAGACCGTTTGATTGCGGCGGGTGAGCCACGTCGCCGCCAGATGGACTTTGACGGAATTGATCTGCTGCGCGAGCGCGTTGAAGAACACGCGATCAGCAAGCAGGTATTTCCACAAAAATTCAGTCAGCTGGGAATCGCCGCTGGTGATCTGTTTGATCTTGGAATTCAGAAAGTTGATGTCCGCGACAATGGTGTCATGGAGATCAAGTTCAAACCCGAGAGTCGCGCCGGTGGTGCCACGCTCGTGATGGCGCCGTATCTGGATGACGCCGGTTACATCAAGTGGGATTGCCGCAGTCTGCAGTTGCGCGACGCCGATCTGCCGGGAGTCTGCAGTGAGTAACCGCGCCGCGATCAGGCGGACATGCCGCTCCAGTTGATCATCACGAAGACGCCAAACGCGAGATAGCTGAACCCGAGAACGCCGTAGCCGATTCTGATAGAGGTTTTGGTTGCTTTGAACAGCAGCCACAGCGTGCCCAGGGCCACGAGTGTGAACTCGAAAATCAAAAACCAGTTGCCATAGTGCGCAGGGTCCCAGTAGGAAACCGGGCTCTGAAACCGAAAATCGGACAACGGAAAAAAATGTCGGTGACCATCGTCGTGGTGCACGGGCAGATCACACAGGCAGTGGATCAGCATGCTGACGGTCAGCGCCATGAGTCTTGGCATTCTCGCCGCATACGCTCCGAGCAGCGCCATCAAAATCAGCGGTATCGAATTGAAGAGGTCGAAAAACGTCTGCCATGACGGGTCGTGATAGGCCGAAGACCACATGACCGTTTCAGGAGTGTGCAACACGAGCTTCTGGATCCCGTAAAACAGGATCATCGGCGCATCTGGCAGAACAGCGCCCGCGACGACGGCGGCAAACATCCACAGATCGTCACGCCGGTTGGGGACCAGCAGCAGAGCGATCACGGCGTGGGCAGGTGTGTTCACGGCAACTCTCCAGAGCCCGTAACGATGATGCGCTCGGAAGTGCGATCACTTTCATTACGGGTCTGACGGAGTTTACGCCGAGTTACAACGCCGTGTGCAAGCGGTGTTGCCGGGGTGGGCGCAGCGATTTGGCGCAATCGCTGCGATCGGCAGAAAATCAGACGTCTTTGATGCCGTCTTCTATGGTCAGGTCGAAGCTGTTGTTTGTGTTGCCTTTCTGGTTCATTCGAAACTGTCCGGCGCCGTCAGTCTCGTACTCGTAACATCGCTTGTGCTCGTCTATGCGACTGACGATACAAACCGACTTGCCGCTGTAGATGCGCCACAGGGAAGGCACCAGATCCGAGCCTTCGAGCAGCATGAGGCGGCCCGCTGACTCGAAATAACCTGTGTGCTCGACACCGTCTTCCGTCCACTTGTGAGTTTTATTGGCGAACATGTTCATCAAACCGTTGCCAAGAACAGACGACCATTGCTGTGCGTTGGCTGCGCCGGAAAACGCGATAAGCGAGGAGGCGAGCAGTACACCAAAAATACGATTTTTCATGGCTGTTTTCGTACCCAGTTAAGAATCGGTTAGTCTTCATGATTCACTATAGACCAACAGCCAAAAGCTACGATTTCCAGGCGTCCCGGTTTGCCCGGGGAACCGTTGACGACTTTGCCTGTCCGACACGACGAACGGTCCGCAAATGAATGACAAATTTTTACAGCAGGAGCAACTCATGCCAAAGCCCGGGTGGATTATCGGGTTCGTGCCACCGCTTAACTGGTCCGGGGTGGGCGCGTTACTTGCGGGAATCATGGCACTGGGGATTGGTGCGATGTGGACCACGACCGCAAGCTCGCAGCCGGTGGCGCCGTCTACACTGATTGTATGGTCGGAGCCTGCCGGATCTGATTTCGATGTCTGGTTCAGTCAGGTGATCGACGAAAAATGGACGGCTCCAGAGCGCGTTGCGCTGGCGCCCGAGTTTCTGGATGCGCTGCCGTGCGCGGCCGAGACTGACGACGGGCACGTGGTTGTCTGGACCCGCTTTACCAAGCCGGGCGTCAATGAGTTGGTTTATGCCGTGCGTAACGCGCAAGGGTGGAAGCCGGTCGAATCCTTCAACACCGGAATGGTGCTGAATATGGCGAGCACCCTGGTCAAAGATGCTGATGGCACGCTGTGGCTGGGGTGGGCCGGGTTCGATGGATCGGATGACGACATTTATGTATCTCGATGGGAAGACAACAAATGGTCGGCGCGTCGGCGCGTCAACCGAAACGATTTCCAGCCTGATGTGCTGCCACAGCTGGCTGTTGGCGAGAACGGTCGGCCGTGGATTCGCTGGCGCAGTCTTGAAGCGAGTGGTTACGTCGAGATGATCTCCGAATATGACGGCCAGAACTGGTCCGAGGAGCGCCTGTTGCCGACCCCGGAATCCGACGGCGTCCGTCGGGACCTCGACAGGGAGATTCGTGAACGGCGGCTTGCGTCTTTACCCGAGGTCCCGGACTTTGTTTCAGACCCGGGCAAGTCGTGCATGACAGTTATGGATACATTCCCGATACAAACGCTCCGTTTACCCAAACCGCCATTGGTACCACCATCAGAAGGCTAATCTGGTCACAGTATCTGTCGGTTGACCCCATCTACTTCACAGCGGTGGCGGCAGGCCGGCAGGTATACTTGAGTGCATGAACATGAAGACATTTATCAATCGCGGCCTGTCGGGAGCGACCCGGTTTCTCGGGCTTTTGCTGCTGTGGGGCGGTAGCGCAACACTCTCAACGGGTGTTGACTCATTTTCCATTTTCAAAGAGGCGCACGCCCAGTCTCCCATCGTTGTTGTGGGCTACGGCGACAGCATCACGCGTGGTTTCCCCTACACCGCCGAGGATCAGTTCGGTGCGCGCGGAAGAAACATCGGTCCACGACTTGAGTCGCATCTCGATTCGTCCAATCCGGGGCAGACCTGGCACTGGCATAACTGGGGTTTCGGGCGGATGAACTCCGCACAGGCGATCGGGAATTTTGACTTCGCCATGTCGTCGAGCCAACCGACGTGGACTTTGATCATGATTGGAGTCAACGACCTCTGGGACGGCATCTCCGGACCGTCGACCGCCGCCAACGTCGGCTGGCTGATCGACAGAACACGCGCCTACGGTTCGCGTCCGGTGGTATCCAATCTTCTTCCGAGCTGGTTTCCCGGAATGGGCGGCGAACGTATTCCGGTGGAGTACAACCCGCCAATAGAGGCAATGATCTCAGCCAAGAACGCGTTTTTCTATGACGCCTGGGGGCATTTCGCACCGGTCTGGGCCAGCAACAACAGCGATGGATTGCACCTCAATCCTGCAGGAATCGAACGTCTTGCCGACGGCTGGTGTGACGCCATGCCGGTGTGTTCGACGCTGCTTGGAAACGCAGGCAGGCCCGATCGCCGAGCTATCCCACCATGGCTCTATCCGCTGTTACTCGACTAGCATTGCGGACAATTCTCCACATCGTGCCTTGAGCAATCAGACCGACGACCGAGTTCTGATTAAGCCCTGAGCCGGTGAGGGCGTCAGACACAAAAAAGCGTGGCCGCCGATACATCGGCTGCCACGCTTTTTTTATCTATTCAAAAGGCGGGCGTATTGCTGCCCGCCATCTGTCAGCTTGGGTGTATTCGACTACAGATCGACTACCACCCGACTACCACCCGACTACCCAACGTCAGTTGCGGAAGACCGAGATTGAGTCGATCACTTCAACACCGTTGGAACACGTGTTGGTACCAAATACCTTAACCACGGTCTTGTTCGACACAGCGGTCAGCGCGGTGGCCAACAGCATTTTTGCGGCGAGATCAGACATCGGGATTGCCATTCGCTTGGAGTTGTCATGGCATCCGGCTGGATTGTCCGGTACGGCATCAAAACGCACATAGATGACCTGCTCTGAAGAGACCACCTGTACTTTCGCTACTGTCGCCTTGATCTGGCCTGCCGATGCGGTCAGCGGGACGAAAGCCAGGCACGATAGCGCAGCGCCGGCTATGAGTGATTGTGCAATTTTTCGCATTTTGATTTCCATCGTTCGAAAGCGTAGAGCCTTTAGTTTAGACAAGTTGACGGTCCAATCTCCAGTAAAACCTTCACGTCGACCCGGCTGGATATTCACCTTCAGGCGACAGGCCGGGTTCTTGTATCCCTATTGTATCCGTGTGCCTTGAGGTCGTGGCTGGCACTGATGAACGGACATTTCGGGGTGCCCCGGGCATGGCTATTTACAGACTAATTCCCGGCCGATCTGGCGCGAGGATCACCTCATCGGGAGACACTGCTTCGCGGTTTCGGCGGTGTGCGTCGGTCTAGTGAGACAGATCCAGGACGCCTGCCCGCTTTTCACCATCGACGATCTGCACGGGTGTGAGGGATTCCTCCACTTCGAGCAGGCGATTGTGGGCGATGCTGTCACCCAGTTCCGACGCGATCAGCAGCCATGCGTAACCCTCGACGGTATTCTTCGGCACTCCCTTTCCCGACAGATAAAGCTCTGCGAGTTGAAGCTGAGCGCCTGTCATTTTCTGGCGGCTTGCGGCTTCAAACCAGCGCGCCGCGGCGGCGTGATCGGTACCGTTGCCCTTGCCGCCGAGGTGCATTATCGCGAGGTTGTACTGCGCGACGGCGTCGCCTGACTCGGCCGCCTGGGTACCCCAGCGGACTGCCGACTTTGCATCCTCCGGTCCGCCCTCACCGTGATAAAGAAGCATGGCGAGATTGATCTGGGCCTGCACCACGCCCTGGGCAGCGGCTCGCTCGTACCACTGACGAGCCGCTGAAGGATCCGCCGTGGTTCCGTCACCTTGATGCAGTCGCCAGGCAAACGCTGACTGAGCTTCGGCATCGCCCGCCTCGGCGGCCGTTTGCAACGCTTCGAGAGAGGGCTGGGCCAACACGTTAAACGTGCCGACCCACATCAGTCCGCAGATCAGAAAAAGCTGATTCAGATACTTCACTGTATTTCTCGCCGGGTGACTTCGAGGTGGCCATCGAGGCCCTGGTTTACACAGGTTGCGCAACGCCATCGGTAGCTCGTTCGCCGCGACAGCATTGTCGCTCCGCATTCCAGACAGGTGTGCTTGTATTCGTAACGTGCGCGACGGCTGGCAACAAGGTCGCCCTTGATTCCGTCGCTGGGTATGTGGGCGCGCGCTGCGAATCCCGCCGATCGCATCAGAATCTTCCATTCGCGTCCGTGGGGCCTCGACAGCCGACCCAGACGGGTATGCACAACAAGATGTGCAGACTCGTGGCACAGCGTCTCGAACAGCAACTCACGATTGTCTTCACGTAACAGAAGCTGATTGAGGTCGATCAGACCCTTGGAGGGCCGGCACAGTCCTATCGATCGAGTCAGTCGTCGATTGAGGCGAACCTTGCACTTAAGCAGCAGACCGTCTGCGTGCCACAGGTCATCCCATGCCATGAGTCGACTGCGCATCTCGTCCTCGACGCCAATTTCCGCGAACGCGTCGTCGAATTCGATCTGATCCTGAAATCCGTGCGAGGCGGACTGTTCTCTTGGCGCCGGCATCCGTTGAGTTTAACCCCGGTTGATGGCGGCCTCAAAAGAAAACCGGCCGCTTAAAGAGCGGCCGGTTTTACGGGGAACAGCTGATGGATTAGTTCGCGGGCGTCGTGCCGTCTGTGGCCTCGCCGTCTTTGCCACCGTCAGTGCCGCCACCGGTGCCGCCGTCAGTACCGCCACCGGTGCCACCGTCAGTGCCGCCGTCAGTACCGCCGCCGGTGCCGCCGTCAGTGCCACCGTCGGTTCCGCCGCCAGTGCCGCCACCGGTGCCGCCGTCAGTTCCGCCATCGGTGCCACCGTCAGTACCACCATCGGTGCCGCCATCTGTACCGCCGCCGCCGGATCCACCGGTGCTGCTGGTCACACCCGGAATCGACGCCGAGAGCTTGTCGTACATCGCCTGCGCCGCGGCTTCATGCACAACGGCTGTCGGGTGAATGAAATCGAAATAGACAAATGCGCCGAGTCCCGCACCGAAAAAGCAATCCGGATCCCAGGATGCCGTGTCGTCCACGACGACATAACAGGCGCGGTCAGTCACACGAAAACCGTTGCCGGGTGAACCCGCCTTGATCGCGTTCAGAACCTTGGAGAACCGGTAGCGAACAATCGTCACATCGGTGTTCGACTTCTTCAGGCTGTTCAGCTTCTTCCACAGGTTGTCGTTGAATTTTGTGGTCAGCGCTGAGCCACGTACGACCGGCCGGTCGCTACCGCTTGCGGTGGCCAGCAATGAAGACTCGGGAATCTCACCGATGTCAGGTACCGATGTGACAAGAAAATACTTGCCACCCGCTCTGATCAATCGTCTCACCTGATTGCGCAGTTTGCGGCTTGCGGTTTTGGCGATCTTGTCACCAGCGGCGTCATCAAGATCACGAGCGTCACGAACATCGTTGCCGCCGGCGATCAGAACGAACAGCGTATCGTCAGACACCGTTCCGCCCATGGCTGCGAGGTAGGTCGAGACCTGAGTCGGAACACTGATTGCGTCGTCGGCTGCATCTCCGGTCTTTCTGACCCGAGCGCCAGCGACTGCGAAGTTGCTGCCGTTAGAGGCAAGCGCGGCTTCAAGCGGCTGGAAGTTCAAAAGGTCGTTGAGAACTTCGACAGCGACCTTGCCGTTGGTGATGCGTCCGTTGTCGTAAGGTGGGCTGGTAATCGCGTTGCCGACCGGTGTGCCAGTCGCAAGCGTCGCCAGGTTACCGTTGTCTGAAAGGCTGTCTCCAAAGACCACCATATTGGTCGGTTGAGACCATGCCAGCACCGGAACCAACGCCACCAGTGCGATCAGTGTTCTTATGATTT
>CALHMG010000062.1 GCA_938034705.1 uncultured Gammaproteobacteria bacterium | reverse complement strand
CTAGTCCATCACGATCACACTCCTGGTGATCGACAGGATCGACGGGATCGACAACCCGAGGTTGTCCTTCACAACGTTTAGCTTTTGATGCCGGACTCGCAGACAGCGCGACTCGGCAGTTGTAACGCAATCGGCGGTAACTCAAGTGGATTATTTTCAGTACCACGGCAACGAACTGTATGCCGAGGACGTGGCGGTCGCCGAAATTGCGGCATCGACCGGCACACCGGTTTTTATCTATTCGCGCGCAACCATTGAGAGGCACTGGCACGCTTTTGACCAGGCCTTTGGCGACCACAGTCACTCTATCTGTTACGCGGTCAAAGCCAACTCCAATCTTGCGATCCTCAACATCATGGCCCGGCTCGGTTCGGGGTTCGACATCGTGTCCGGCGGTGAGCTTGAGCGCGTGATTCGCGCTGGAGGAGATCCGGGCAAGACGATCTTTTCGGGTGTCGGCAAAACGGCGGACGAAATCGCCCAGGCGCTCGAGGTCGGTATTCACTCTATCAACATCGAATCCGAGTCAGAGCTTGATCGTGTTATCGACGTCGCCAACGCTAACGGTGTTGTCGCGCCTGTCGGCGTCAGAGTTAACCCCGACGTCGATGCGAAGACGCATCCCTACATCTCGACCGGTCTCGCCGAAAACAAGTTTGGCGTATCGATGGAGGCTGCGCCCGACGTTTATCGAAAGGCGGCCGACTCCGCCAACGTACGAGTGCACGCAATTGCTTGCCACATAGGCTCCCAGCTGACCGAGCTTTCGCCCTACGCCGATGCTGTCGATCGCGTTCTTGTCCTCGTCGACAGGCTTGCGAGCGACGGTATACACATTGAGCTTCTCGACCTTGGTGGCGGACTCGGGGTGCGCTACCGCGACGAGCAGCCGCCCGCGCCGGCCGACTACGCCAAAGTTATGCTGGATGTTCTGAAGAAACACGACTGTACGCTGCCTGTATCTATTGAGCCGGGACGCGCAATCGCAGCCAACGCGGGCGTTCTTGTTACGGAAGTACAGTTTCTCAAAACCAGTGACGTAAAGAACTTCGCGATCGTTGATGCAGCAATGAACGATTTGATCCGTCCGACACTGTACGGCGCGTGGCAGGATATCGTGCCCGTAAACCAGCACAGTAGCGGCACCAGCGCCACCTGGGACATTGTCGGACCCGTGTGCGAAAGCGGGGACTGGTTAGGCAAGGATCGAGAACTCACTCTCGCCCAGGGCGATCTGCTCGCGGTCAGGGCCGCGGGTGCCTACGGCGCGGTAATGAGCTCCAACTACAACACGCGACCGCGGGCACCGGAAGTTGTCGTCGACAAGGACGTAGCGACAGTCGTGCGACCGCGAGAAACGCTCGATCACCTGCTTGCCGGCGAAACGCTCCTCGCCTGACTTCTGGCATCCGAATCTTGCCGGCTCGTTACGCGCTAACCGGAGTGGACGCGTTGGCGGGCTGTTCCTTCCATCGAATTGGCAGACGTGTGCTGACGCTCACGGCGACGGCAACCAGCATTCCCAGAATCAGGAAGAGCCAGACAAATTCGCCGGTACGTTCGACAACACGTGACACGAGCATCACGGCAATCGGCGCCGTGCCCAGCGCAATAACAAACTTCAGACCGTAGGCCAGGCCACGCCTGTTGCCGGGCGAGAAACGGGCCACCAGTACGTTTTCGGCCGGCAGCGCAGTGTTGTTGAGAATCACCGCCATCGTGGCGGCAACCACCACCGGCACGCCGGTTGCCCATGCAACCCAGCAAAGTGCCGGAACCTGCGCCAGCAACCCGAAAACGTAGACGGTCTTCAGAGGAAACCTGTCGGCCAGATGGCCGCCGACGATCTGCATTCCCGCAGCCAGCAGGTAAACACCCGCGATCAGCACACCGACTCCCAGTGTCCCGTCGCCGAGCACATCGCCCAGGCGAACATCGAAGACTTTGGGCAGCGCGGTCTGTACGGCATTGAACGCGATGCCCATGCAGAAAATGCTGACGAGCATCAGTCCAAAGGCGCGCAGCATATCGTGACGCGAGGTTGGCGGATCTTCGACCTTGTCGGATGCGGCATCGATGATTTCGCCGCGCAAAATAAAGTAGACCAGTGAAATTCCAAACGCGAAAGACACCATACCCGGCACATAAAATGCCGAGCGCCAGCCGTAAAGATCAATGAGCATGCCCGAGATGAGACCGGATCCGGCAATCCCGAGACTGCCAAACAAACCATTCAATCCCAGCGCCTTGCCACGACGTTCGGCGTTGCGGACGACCCAGGCAATACCAACCGGGTGATAGATGCTCGCGAACAGGCCTATCAGCGCAAGGCCCGTCATCATTGATCCTGGAGTCGTCGCGTTAGCGCAGACAAGACTCGCTGCTCCAAGACCGAAGAACATCACCGCCATCATTCCAGCCGCGCTCCATCGGTCGGCCAGCCATCCGGCCGGTATCGCACCGACACCAATGAGTAGCGCGCCCAGGGACCACAGTTCAATCAACTCCGAGTAAGACAGCCCCCACTCTCGTTCCACCGCGAGCACAATTACAAAGTAGAACGCCGCCATCAGATGCATGAGCGTGTGCCCGCCACTCGCATAAATGAGTGAGAGCAGCGCTGACTTCTTCTGTGCGGCGTCGTTCACGGCGGTCAAATTGAAAACCCGCCCACTTTGGTTTCCAGATACTCGTCGATACCTTCATGGCCGCCCTCGCGACCGAGGCCACTCGATTTCATGCCTCCGAAGGGAACAGCCGCCGCGGTTGGGTTGATATCGTTTATTCCAATAATGCCAAAACGCAAACCCTCGAACATACGAAAGGCCCGCGCCATGTTCTGGGTGTAGACGTACGCCGCCAGGCCATAGTGCGTATCGTTGGCAAGGGACAGAACCTCGTCCTCGTCATCAAACCCGATAACGGGCGCGACCGGGCCGAACGTTTCTTCGCGATAGATCTGCATCGACTGGTTGACGCCACCGAGCACCGTCGGCGCATAGAAAAACCCGTCACCCAGAGCGCCATCAACAAGCCTCTCGCCGCCGCAGACGATCTCGGCTCCGCCCGTTACAGCGTCCTTCACCTGCGCGTCTACCTTGTCTACCGCCGCCGCGTTAACCAGGGGTCCGATTGAGACCCCCTCTTCGAATCCGCTACCCGCTTTCATTTTCTGCACGCGATCGGACAACGTTGAGGTAAAGGCATCGAGATGGCGATTCGGTACATACATGCGATTTGGAGAGATGCACGCCTGGCCGGTATTGAGAAACTTCACCAGTGAGGCGCCCTTGGCCGCGTGCACCGGATCCGCATCTTCAAAAACAATAAATGGTGCGTGACCACCCAATTCGCAGGACACGCGTTTCATGTTAGCGGCGGCACGCCCCGCAAGCATTCGTCCTACAGCGGTTGAACCTGTAAACGTCAGCTTGGCTACACCCGGATGTTCGACAAAAGCATCACCGACCGCGGCCGGGCTGGACGTTGTAACAAGGTTGATCACACCACCTGGCACGCCAGCTTCTTCGAGGATTTTGAAAATCTCGATCGCGCAAAGCGGCGTGTCCTCGGCGGGTTTCAGCACAACCGTGCAGCCGGCGGCCAGCGCAGGGCCAACCTTTCGGGTAATCATCGACACGGGATAATTCCATGGCGTGATCGCGGCGACGACGCCAACAGGCTGACGGGCAACGATGAATCGCTGATCAGCTCTGGCGGCCGGGATCGTCTCGCCGTAGACGCGTTTCGCCTCCTCGGCAAACCAGAGAAGAAAATCCGCCGCGTACTTCACCTCGATGCGGGCCGCTCTGAGAGGTTTGCCCTGTTCTTCGGTCATGGTCCGCGCGAGCGCCTCGGACCGTTCGGTCATCAGCTGCCACGCCTTATAAAGAATCTCGGATCGTTCGTAGGCACTGCGACCGGCCCAGGCGCCCAGCGCGCGCTCTGCAGCCTCGATCGCGGCAACGGCATCCGCGCCCGAACCGTCGGGCACGCTGCAGATCGTCTTCTGGTTGGCCGGATTGATTACGTCAAAAACCGCGCCGTTGGTGGCGTTTCCCCAGGTGCCATCGATAAACATGTCTGTCGTCTCTATCAATTTTGCATGAACGAAAAAGGTCCAGAGCGCGGGAAAACCTTTCTGTCCGCGCGCCGCCAAGCCTACACTGGTACACGCTGTCGCTCACGGCCTGTTACCCGTCCCATTCCAGTTTTTGTCAGCGAGAGATCCGAACCATGCAAGTACGACCGCTTGGAAGTGCCCTCGGTGCAGTTGTCGACGAATTGAACCTTTCGACCGAGCTCGGTGCTGACGACCGACAGCGCGTGCTCGACGCCTTCGCGCAGTACCAGATGCTGTTTTTCCCCGCCCAATCCCTGACACCCGATGACCTCAAGCGCATCGCCGGCTACTTTGGCAATGTCGCACAGTACCCCTACGCCGCCGATCTTGCCGGGCATCCAGGCGTAACCGAGGTCATCAAGGCTGAACACGACGAGATCAACTTTGGTGGCGTCTGGCACTCCGACACCACATACACGCCGAATCCACCTGTCGCGTCACTGCTCTACTCCCGAGTCCTTCCACCCGTCGGTGGCGACACGCTGTTTGCCAACATGTACATGGCATGGGACGCACTCTCCCCTGGACTGCAGCGCCTGTTGAGAAAACGCAACGGAGTCAGCACGTCGGCGCTTCGGTCTTCCACGGGCAACAACATGCGAGGGAAATACAAGCGAAGCATGAAAGTCGAGCACGTCGACAACAACGATCTGACGGCAACGCATCCGGTTGCGCGGGTGCACCCGGTCACGGGCAAAACCGCGCTTTACGTAAACAGCGCGCACACCAAGAATTTTGAAGGCATGACCGAAGAGGAAAGCCGTCCGCTACTGGAATTTCTTTTCACACATCTGAAACAGCCAGAGTTCGTGACGCGACTCCAGTGGCAGCCGGATTCGATCGCCATCTGGGACAACCGTTGCACCCAGCACTATGCGCTGAATGACTATCATGGCCATCGGCGAGTCATGCATCGCGTCACGATCGAGTCCCGGAACGCCGAAACTCGCTAACGCTAGCCGTCCATCACGCCCGCAACGGTATAGCCACCGTCGGCGCAGTACACGTGGCCGGTCGTGAAAGAACATTCGTCAGAACACAGAAAGGCGGCGACAGCGGCGATCTCGGACGGCTGACCGTAGCGCTGCAGTGGCATGCGATCCAGAACTTTGGGTGACGGAACATCGCCTGAAACCGCTCGGGTCTTGGTTGCACCCGGGGCTACCGCATTGACCAGAATGTTGTGCTCGGCAAGCTCGATTGCCATCGTCTGGGTGAGATTGATGATCGCCGCCTTGCTCGCCCCATACGCCGCGCGTCCACGTCCACCAAAAACCCCGGAGTTGGATGCGGTGTGAACTATTCGTCCACCGTCACCCTGACTGACCATCTGTCTTGCGGCGTACTGCCCACAGTAAAAGGTGCCGTAGAAGTTGGTCTTCAGCACGCGATCGAACAGCTCGTCACCCATCTCCAGAAAGGGTTCACGATCTACGATCCCGGCGTTGGAGACCTGAATATCAAGACGTCCCCAAAGCTCCACAGCGCGATCGACCATGGCCGCGCATTCTTCGCGATTCTGAACGTTTACCTTGAGGGCTTGCGCGATACCTCCGCTGTTGGCTATCTGCGTGGCTGTTTCTTTTGCGCCGTCCAGATCGATATCGGCGACCAGCACCTTCGCACCGTCACTGGCCAGTCTTGCGGCCATTGCCTCACCAATCCCAAACGCGGCACCGGTGACAATCGCGACCTTGTTATTAAGATCAAATGGCATGCGGGACTACCTCACTGGGTTGTGACGCAGACGGGGTCGGGACACGGAAGTCGCCGACGTCAGGCAACGTCAGGGTTACGCGCAAATCGATTTGTAGCCAAAGCGATCACACAGAATCTG
>CALHMG010000061.1 GCA_938034705.1 uncultured Gammaproteobacteria bacterium | reverse complement strand
GGTGCGGTGCAGACTATTGAACTCACGGTCAAGATCGACGACGTTGCTCAGGCACCGTTCAGAAACTGGGCCGAGATCGAAACCGACTCCGGTGACGACAGCGACTCACAGCCTGGCGACAACGACGGCAACGACTCCGGCTCAGGCGACGGTGGTAACGGAAATGATCCAGTCGACAACCATAATGACGTCAACACCGACGAGCCTGTCGGTGACGAAGATGACTCGGACTACGAGGACATCGACGTCAGCGTTGATTACGACCTCGCTCTGATCAAGGAACTGGCGAGCGGTCAAACGACGCCGGTCACGCTTGGCAGCAACGTGAACTATACCATCACCGTAAAGAACCAGGGCAACGTGCCTTCAGGTGCTTACAGCGTGACGGACATGATTCCTGCTGGCATGAGCTATGTGTCGTCGACTCCAAGTGCTGATGGCGCGCCATCGGCGGGAGCGACCGGGCTGCTGACATGGTCATTCCTGAGTGCAAGTGAGCTTGCAGCAGGAGCCGTACAGACTATCGAACTCACGCTCAAGGTCGACGACGTCACCCAGGCGCCGTTCAGAAACTGGGCCGAGATTGAAACCGACTCCGGTGACGACAGCGACTCACAGCCTGGCGATAACGACGGTGACGATTCCGGCTCAGGCGACGGCGGTAACGGCAATGATCCTGTTGACAACCACAACAACGTCAACACCGATGAGCCTGCCGGTGACGAAGATGACTCCGACTTTGAAGACATCGACGTCAACGTCGACTACGACCTTGCCTTGATCAAGGAACTTGACCCCGTTCAGCCACAACCAGCGCTGCCAGGCGGCAACGTCACGTATGTGCTGAGCGTAAAGAACCAGGGCAACGTGCCGTCGGGCGCATACAGCATCGCTGACATGATCCCGGCTGGCATGAGCTACGTCTCGTCGAGTCCGGCGGCCGATGGCCCGCCTGCGGCCGGCACGACAGGTCTTGTGACCTGGAGTTTTGCTGCGGCCAATGAACTCGCGGTTGGCGCGGTTCAGTCAATCACCTTGACGGTGAAAATCGATGACGTTGCCCAGGCACCGTTCAGAAACTGGGCCGAGATTGAAACCGACTCCGGTGACGACAGCGACTCACAGCCTGGCGACAACGACGGTAATGACTCAGGTCCGGGCGACGGCGGCAACGGCAACGATGATGTGAGCAACCACAACAACGTTGATACCGATGAGCCTGTCGGTGACGAAGATGACTCTGACTTTGAAGACATCGATGTCGAAGTTCACTATGACCTTGCGCTGATCAAGGTGCTGGCCGCTGGCCAGACCACACCGGTCACTCCGGGCAGCAATGTGAACTACACCGTGACCGTGAAGAACCAGGGTAATGTGCCATCCGGCGCATACACCGTGACCGACATGATCCCGGCCGGCATGAGTTTTGTCAGCGCAACGCCAGTAGCGGACGGCCCACCTGCCGTCGGCACAACCGGCCTGCTGACCTGGACTGTTCCAGCCACCTCGGAGCTTGCTCCGGGCGCGGTAGCCACGTTTGATCTGACACTGAAAGTGGACGATGTAACGCTTGCACCGTTCCGTAACTGGGCCGAGATCGAAGCGGATTCCGGCGACGACGAGGACTCTGATCCAGGTGACAACGACGGTAACGACTCCGGCACCGGCGACGGTGGCAACGGTAATGACCCTGTCGATGATCACAACGACGTAAACACCGATGAACCGCTTGGTGACGAAGACGATTCTGACTACGCCGACGTAGACGTATCTGTCGAGTACGACCTTGCTCTGATCAAAGAACTTGATCCAGCTCAGGTAACACCGGTAGTCGCCGGCGGCAGCGTAAGCTACGTTGTCACCGTCAAAAACCAGGGCAATGTGCCAAGTGGCGCATTCCAGGTGGTTGACCAGATACCTGCCGGCATGGCGTTCGTATCGGCAAGTGGCGCTAACTTCTCGTGTGCTCACGACGGAGCGAGTGACGCTGGCCTGGTGACCTGTGACTACACGGCTTCACTGGCTGCAGGCGCAGTGGCAACGTTCAACCTGACCGTCACTGTCACAGACGTACTGATGAGTCCGTTCCGCAACTGGGCAGAGATTGAATCTGACTCGGGTGATGACAACGACTCTCAGCCTGGCGACAACGATGGCAACGACTCCGGCACCGGCGACGGTGGCACGGGCAACGACGATGTTGTCGACCACGACGACATTGACGACGACACACCTGTTGGCGACGAAGATGATTCTGACTATGAAGACATCGTGGCCGACTTCAACTATGACCTGGCGCTGACAAAAGATCTTGCGGGTGGCACGCCTTCCGCGGTCAGCCCCGGCACGGTCGTCAACTACAGCGTTGTGGTAACTAACCAGGGTAACGTACCGAGTGGCGCGTTCAGCGTCGCCGACATGATCCCTGCGGGTATGAGTTTTGTGTCTGCAACACCTGCACCTGACGGTGCACCAGCTGCTGGCGCAACAGGTCTGCTGACGTGGACGATACCGGCAACCAGCGAACTGGCTGTTGGCGGGGTGCTGAATATCGCCCTGAGTCTGCAGGTAGACGATCTCACACAGGCACAGTTCCGAAACTGGGCCGAAATCGCAACCGACTCAGGAGATGACTCGGACTCCGATCCAGGCGACAACAACGGTAACGACAACGGCCCCGGAGACGGCGGCCCTGGTGACGACCCTGTTGACGAAGACGACAGTGACTTCGCCGACCTCGATCTTCGCTACGACCTTGCGCTGGTAAAGACACTGGCGACTGGTCAACCTGCGTGGATCAACGACGGCGACACGGTGTCTTTTGACATTGTCGTGAAAAACCAGGGCAACGTGCCCGCGGGCGACTTCGTGATCGAAGATCTGATTCCGCAAGGAATGCAGTGGGTGCCGCTTGCAAATCATGGCACGGACATCAGCTGTGTTCATGACGGCTCGGCTACCGCCGGTGTTGCAACGTGTACCTATACAGCTCCAACGAGTGCCGATCTGGCGCCGAACGCGACTGTTACGATTTCTGTTGACCTGCTGGTCACGGACCTGTCACAGGCACCGTTTGCGAACTGGGCTGAAATCGTTGGCGACTCCAGTGGCGACTTTGGCGTCACGGACAGCGACTCTCAGCCAGATGACAACAACGCGCAGGACACAGGTCCTGGTGACAACTCGACTCCGGGCGATCCATTCCAGGATCAGACCGATATCGAGGACGACCCAAATACACCGGCAACTGAAGAAGACGACAGTGATCCGGCGTACGTGTTCAGCGCATCGTCAACGCCCATAACGCTGGAGTCATTCTTTGTTGACATGCAGCCTGGTGGTGCCATGGCGGTCTTTGAATGGTCTACTTCCATGGAAGACGCAAATATTGGCTTCAACCTCTATGGACGTCTTGCCGGGCAGCCGTGGCAGAAACTCAATGAACAGTTGATTCCTGCTACCGCTACGGGAAGTGATGGCGATCAGTACTCGTCGGCACAGTTCAACGTCACGGCGACCGAGTTCGCGATTACTGACGTCGACGTGTTTGGCAAAGAAACCGTGCATGGTCCGTTTGAAGCGAATCGTGTCTACGGTCTCGATCAGAATGACCCTGAAGAACAACAGGACGATGCTTCCGACATCGGAGTAGCAAGTGACGAGGAAGAAACACTCGTCGACGCAATCTCCGGTTCGGTCTATCTGAAAGTTAAACGTGCTGGTGTACAGCGTGTGACGTATGAGTCGCTGCTGGATGCGGGTCACGACTTCAAGGGTGCAAATCTGTCGGACATTGCCGTGACCTACAAAGGTGATGCCGTACCGGCATCGGTTAAAGGTCAGGACACGTTCAACCCGTTTGGGTTCAACAAATTTGGACCTGGTGCCTACATCGAATTCATCGCAGATGAAGGCGAGCGAAAGTACAACGCGTTTGATATCTACAAACTGTCGTTGGACCCTGCGCTGGCCCTGCGTATCGAGGACGAAGGTAACAACGCGATCGATGGCACTACATCCACGTTCACCGATACGGTGGTATGGGAAGAAAACAAGCTGTACAGCCGAGTCGCGCCGTCTGATGACCCGTGGTTTGCACGCAAGATGCTGTCGCTTACCGATGCAACGCTGACTGCTGTAGTGGTTAACACTGACGGTGCAACCGATGGTGCTGGAACACTGCGAGTCAACGTCTGGGGTGGTCATGACGACCTCAGCGTACTCAAGGAGAACCATCTCAAAGTGCGGGTTAATGGCACAGTTGTCATTGACGAGCAGTTTGGTGGTCTTGCGGTGAGCAATCTTGAAGGACAGCTCCCCGCAGGTATCCTGGCGGACGGTGATAACAACGTAACGTTTGAACTGTCGCGTACAGAAGGCGCGAACATGGCCCTGGTCAATCTTGATTCCATCGAGATCGACTACCAGCGTCAGTTCCGCGCCGACAACGGCGCTCTCACCATCGACAGTGATGCCGCTGGCTTCACCGTCGCCGGTGTTAACGACCCCGTCGTCTACCGACGTGATGACAACGGTGTCGCACGCGTGCTCACCAACAGCGCC
>CALHMG010000060.1 GCA_938034705.1 uncultured Gammaproteobacteria bacterium | reverse complement strand
GTCCCTCTCGCCTTGCCGAAGCACTGGTCCGTATTCGTGCCGATATGAAAGGTGTGACCAAGTCCGACAGCGGTAACGCGGTCGTCGACCGTGTTAGCGAACTGGCGTAACGCTCAAGCTGCGCCCTTGTGGCAACAGAGCCTGTCAGCGCCCCGCCGTTCCTGCGCAGCCGGGCCTCGACGGATCGCGCAATTTGTACAAAATGGCTGCAATAGAGCCGTTTCGCGGCTCCACCCGTCCAAACCAGCCCTCATTTTCATGTCTGAGGGTGCAAAATTGACGGTAGATTCAGGCCGATAATCGGTACACTTGCCGGGTTCAGACAACTTCATAAATTGAGGTGGTCACCCGCGGTGGGGAGTGCGCGCAGTCGAACGGCTCGTGCATTTAGCAGGTGGCTGCCGATGGAAAGCAACCATGATCCAGTATCTCAAGCGAAGCGCTCGGGCGGCAGCGCTGGTGCTTGTCGCGCACAGTTCAACTGCGGCGGCCGACATCAATTTTACCAACGTCACCGCGAATGCGATCGGCGACTACTCGGGTGAGACCTGGGGGGTTTCCGTTGGCGACATGAACGGCGACTTCTGGCCGGATATCTACACCGGCAACCATCGCGAACGGCCATCGCTGTACCGTAACAACGCCAACGGCACCTTCACCGACATTTTGCTCACCGCGGACATCGACCGGTGCTTTCTTGATTCCCGTTATATGGATGACCACGGTGGCGCCTGGAGTGATTTCGACTCTGACGGCGACGACGACTTGCTCATCATGGGGCACGGCTGCTCCGGCATTAACTGGTCACCTCGGCTGTTCAAAAGTAACGGCCTGGATCGCCTTGCCAACGTCAGTGCCCAGTACGGTCTCGGGCTTAACGGCCAGCAGCGAAGCAGTATGGCAATAGCGTGGCTCGACTTTAACCAGGATGGCGTACTGGACACGTTCGAATCCGCGAACGGCACCGGTGCGATAGACGCCGTTCGGTCTGGAGCAGGTGCACCGCCATTTGGACCACAGATCACGGTTCCCAACTGCTATCACTCCCATGCAGCACTGCTGGTGGATGTTGACGGTGGTGACGATACCGAGGTGATGTGTCTGCGAGAAGGTTCGTTTCCCTATGGCATGTTTGCGCAGACGCCTGGCGGGCTTGTGGACGTGTCCGGCAGTGTCTCGATGCCCGGTACCGGTAACGTCGTGGACGCTGTCGCCGAAGACTTCGATGGTGATCTCGACACCGACCTGTTTATGGTTCGTGGCTCGATCATCAAAAACAAGGCCAAGGCCGTCGCCT
Source organism: uncultured Gammaproteobacteria bacterium (assembly GCA_938034705.1). Lineage (GTDB taxonomy): Bacteria > Pseudomonadota > Gammaproteobacteria > Arenicellales > CALHMG01 > CALHMG01. The sequence goes on along the minus strand of CALHMG010000060.1, from coordinate 10,297 downwards.
CAAATCGCGTTGACGCCCAGCTGGACGCTTCGCCTTCTTCTCCGGAGGTTGGCTTCAAGTTCAAAGGCGGTGGCGTCGTTACGCTGACGATCTACGGTGCGTATCAGACCTATACCTTTCAGCGAGGAACCGGCCCTTACGGCCCCCCGAACGGTCCGGCCACGCGTCGAGTTCCCATTGAACTTGATCCGAATGATTTTTTGAACGAAGGGATCTTTCCTAACCGCACCGGACGGCGCATCTGGACCGGGTACGACCCGGCCACTGATGAATGGACTTTCCTCGTGACGGGTACCGACTACTACATCGGTGTTTATCTCACGGTGGAAGGGACCGCACCCATTACGGATGTTCAGGAAATCGGCATGCTTGCGCGCGATGGCGAGATGCGCCCCCAGCTATGGCACCGCGAAAACGCGGGCAACTGGTCTAACCAGACATGGCAATCCGGATTTGTTTCCGATATCGACTGCGCCGGTGTAGTCAGTGCAGACTTTGATAACGATATGGATCTCGACATTTACGCGATCTGCCAAAATGGCGTCGAGAACCTCGCCAATCAGCTGTACGAGAACGACGGCAACGGGGTCTTTACCAAGGTGCCCGGCGCTGGCGGGGCGGCTGGACCGGTTGGACCGGCATTTGTGCAGCCTGACCCGAAAGGATGGGGCGAAGCTGCCGTAACCGGCGACTTTAATAACGACGGCTTCATTGATCTCTTTATCTCGAATGGCTTTAACAACTATCCGACCCGCCACAAATCGGGTCCTCATCAGCTGTTTCAGAACGCCGGTAACAGCAATCACTGGATTGAGCTTGAGCTTGAAGGAACACAGTCAAACCCCGACGGTCTTGGTGCGCGGGTAATCGCAACCGCCGGCGGCGTCAGCCAGTTGCGTGTCCAAAATGGTGGCTACCATCGATGGAGTCAGAATCATCAGCGCATTCACTTCGGCCTCGCCGGCAATACCAGCGTCAACCTCGAGATCAAGTGGCCGAGCGGTCTCAACGAAACCTTCAACAACATCGCCGCAGACAAGCTCTACCAGGTCGTCGAAGGTAGCGGGTTGAGTGTCGTAACCCCTTCGTCCGCGCAACCAGGCTTTACGCCGGCGGTTGCCGGTGACGAATGCGGTGCACCGCGTCCTGATTTCGATCGTGACCGAGGTGCCTTTCTTTCGAAAAATTGCGGAAGCGGAGAGTGGACGCTGCAGGTTACCGGCGGCGGTCGTTCCACCGGTTCCCCGTATCAGGGAACCATCGTGTCGTCAGCTCCCTTTGCCAAAACAGGCCAGTCGAGTATTGAAGGCAACGATGTATACACCGGCAGCGGGTCTGCGAGTCATGCTTTCAATCTCGTGACCAGCGGAATCGGTGTGGATACGGTCAAGTTCACGCCGGTTGCGGGCTCGACAACCTGCTTTTCTGTCAGTCTCCCGGGAGACGCCATGCTGTTTCTGGGGCCCGATCACATTCCGGTCTCCTCGCCAATCGATCTGAACACGCTCGGTAGCTGTCAGGGTGGCGGCACGCCGACTCTGTCCGTGCAGCCGCTGACAGTCGATGAAGGTGTTGGTACCGCGAATGTTGCCGTTACGCTGTCGTCACCGGCGACATCGCCTGTGTCCGTTGTGCTGGCAACCCAGGCGGGTACGGCAAGCGGCGGCAGTGACTTTTATGGCACCAGCAGGACGCTTAACTTTGCCGCTGGGGAAACAACCAGGACAGCTGCCGTTACCATTATTGATGACGGTGCGCCTGAGTCGAACGAATCGTTCACGGTTCGACTGTTTTCTCCCTCTGGCGCCACGATCGGCGCATCAACCGCGCAGGTCACAATCACCGACAACGATACTGGCGTAGCGACGCTGTCAGTCAACCCGGTGTCGGTGAATGAGTCCGATGGCAGTGTCGACGTAGCGGTGACGTTGTCTTCGCCGGTATCGAACACGGTCACGGTCAAATTTTCGACACAGTCCCAGACCGCAACCGGCGGATCCGATTTTTTCGGCAAGTTCCAGCAGCTTTCGTTTCCTGCAGGCACGACGTCGAGGACAGTCACCGTAACTCTGGTGAATGACGCCGTGGCTGAATCCCAGGAGAGCTTTATTGCGCGAATTTTCGGCGCGACAGGGGCGGGTATTTCCAACGCCCAGGCTAACGTCACCATCAACGACGATGATGCCGGCGTCAGCAGCCTGTCTGTTCTACCAACCAGCGTCAGCGAGTCGGCAGGCTCGGTGAATGTTGTTGTCACGCTTTCGCCGGCCTCGAGCAGCGCTGTCAGCGTCAAATTCGCAACCAGTAGCCAGACGGCGAGCGGCGGTAGCGATTTTTACGGTAAGTCGACCACGGTGAATTTCGCGCCGGGACAGACGAGCAAGTCGGTGTCGGTGACTATCGTCAACGACCAGGTGGCTGAGTCAACCGAGACATTCAGGGCGCGTCTGTTTGCACCGACGGGCGCTTCGATCGGATCGTCTCAGGCGAATGTGACGATCAACGACGACGACTGACTTTGTAGTGAAGCCCGGGTCTCGGATCGACCTGTAACGTCATGCGCGACTGGCGGTGGAACGAATGTTGTTCCATCGCGCCAGTTCGTTCTCGTCAAGCGGGTCTTCACCCTGCAGATGCATCCGCAGAAACCGAAGGTCGTCATAACCCCAGAACAGGCGCTCACCGAGCATCATGCTCGGGACACCGAAGACACCCCTGGCTAAAGCGTTTTCGGTATTCGCTCTTAACGCGGCTTTGACAGCATCGCTGGACGCTTCGGCCAGGAGTGTTTCGCCAGCGACACCATCGGTGCCTGTCGCTTTGATGAGGATTTGCGGGTCCGTCACATCCTGGCTGTCCGCCCATACCGCCGCGAACAGCTGATCGATTATCTCGTAACAAGAAGCGGTCGCCTTTGCGGCGATTGCTATCCTCAAGCACAGGAGCGGGTTGAATGGATGCGATTCTGGCGGATTCAGGGGCAGGCCAAGCAGGCGTGCCTTGCGAAGCACATCAATGATCATCCACCGATTCTTGGGTTCGATCTCGGCTGGCCCGAGCTGTTTGTGCTCGGCCAGAAGCCCTGCAAAAAGAACAGGAACCGGGTTAAGGGTGACACCATGTTCGTCACAAAGCGGCTTGATCTCATGCCACGCGAGGTAGGCGTTGTGAGAGATGAAGTCAAAATAGAAGTCGAGTGTTGGATCAGGCATGTTTTCGTGCGCAACAGGATCAGCTCTGAATAGTGCTGCAGATTTGGCGATCGGTCAAAGTCGTTCGACGCGAAAATGCAGGCGAAAAAAACCGGCGCAACGAACACGTTGCGCCGGTTGACGGCAGCTGCAGCTGCAGCTGCCGTTATCGATCAGTCGTTATCGATAATCGTCACCTGACCAATAGCGTCGTTGATCGTTGCTCCCTGGGGTGCGTAGATCCTCAGTCGGAACGTTTCCGTTGGTTCCGCGACGTTATTGTCTACCAGCTGTACCGATACGGTCGCACTGGTCGATCCCGCCGGAATGGTGATGGTGCGCGTGAAGCCAAAGTAGTCCTGACCTCCCTGGGCGGTCTCAGCTGCGGTGCTCACCTGAACGGTCACGTCCGAGCTGCTTGTCTGGGACATCACGATGGGTACGGTTACCAGACCTGCGCCTTCACCGAAGGTGCGGTTCTGAATAACCAGGCTCGGCGTGCCGCCACCTCCGCTGTCGTTGTCAACGATAGAGATCGTCGCGTTACCGTCTGAAACGGTGGCGCCACTCGGTGCATAGATCCTCGCACCAAATGTCTCGAGAGACTCCTGAGCGTTGTCATCGACAATGGTGACGTTAAAGACAGCGGTAGTTTGCCCACTGGTCAGCGTGAACGACTGACTGCGTCCGAAAAAGTCACTACCGGGCGTAGCGTTGCCGTTGTTCTGCGTTGCCACACCGAACGTGACGGTGCCACTGGTATTGCCGCTGCGAGTCACGGTGATGGCGGCTGTGCCGTCATCTTCGTTAACGCTCACGTCGGCAATCGACAGCGATGGTGTCCCGCCGCCGCCAGATGGCGTACAGGCCTGGCGTGTGATGGGGTTAAAGCCGGTGGAAGGCACGGGAAGGTGTCCAGATCCAACCATCGTTCGAACGTTGTTCGGGCTGTCGATAACAAAACAGGCGTTGCCGAGCATATTCACGGCAAAACCATCGACGCCGCCAGGTCCGGTAACGAGGTTGAAATTAACTTCGCTGGCGGTGCCTGTCAGTGTGTCATTGCCTTCGAGGCCAGTCGGCGTGAGCGTGTTGAGACTGCCGCCGCTACCGGCAACGATTCGACCCTGAAATGTGGCGCCCGGTTGCCCACCCGAAACGCGGACATTCCATCGATTGCTGCCGCAGTTCGTCTGATACAGGAAAACGCCGTAGTCGAGATCGGACAGGTAGGTTGGCGCGCCACAGACATCGTTTGCGCCCGGGGCAGGGAAGGCCGCGACAGATCCCGGCGTGACTGCCGTGATGCTACCGCCTTCGCTGACCTCATAAATCCTGTTTGACTGAACGTTATTGAAAGTCTGGGATGGTCCGTTCGGCCACTCTACGATCAGGTCTACGGTTGTATTGCTGCCAAGACCAAAGTGTATTCGCTGATCGTTCTGGGACCAGCGATGATAGCCGCCGTTTTGCTCGCGCAATTGCGTTGTACCGCCGGCTGTTGCAAGCACTCTGGCGCCAACAGCAGGAGCGTTATCGCTTTGACCGATCAGTTTGAGCTGGATCCAACGGTTGCTGTTGCCAATATTACGAAAGATCGTGTGCGGGCCGCCGACACGCAGTGGCTGTTCCTGCAGGCCGTTGGCCACAAACACGTCGATAAAGCCGTTGTTGTCATAGTCCAGCGTTACCGCATTTTCAGAACTTCCGACGCCTGAGTTGAGACCGACGCCAACCGGGCCTTCAGCGCCAAAGCCGGTAATCCGGGTAAAGGTGCCGTTGCCGTTGTTTCGATACATACGGTTAGCGATGTTCTGCACGCTGCCCCGACACGCCATATAGATGTCGAGATCCATGTCGTTATCGAAGTCTGCAGCAACAACGCCCGCGCAAGACTCGGCGTTGCCGAATCCGAATGCGTTTGACTGATTAACCCAGTTGCTGCCGGATCGCTTGAGCAGGCGAGGCTGAATTGGAAAATCGACCGGCCGCAGGCTGTTCTGATCAACCTGGACATTGCTGATGGATCCCGAGGACTCCATCACGATGTAGGCTGCCGCATAGGTGCCGGAGCGTGTTGTTACCGTCCACTGGTTGCCGCTTGAAGACACATCGATGCGTCCGTCATTGGCGATGCCGCCCGCATTAAGCGTGACGGAAGTGCCCGGCTGCACGGTCGTCGTGACGCCATTTACGTTACGTCCGTAAACGGTGAACGCAACAGCGCTCGACGCAGAAAAGTTAAACGTCGCGCTACCCTGGCCGGTGGCAGCATCCATGAATGCTTCTGCACGGGTGCTTGAAATTGATACGGCCTGGTTAGGAAAAATCGCGCCGCGAACTGACAAGATTTCGTTTTCAAGGTCTCCATCCAGGTCGGCGATAACGGTATCGAGCGAGTTGCCGATGATGATCCCGTTAGTTGTCGAGACTGACTGGGGTGCGCCGTTTGAATAGTCGTAGACTGCGCGCGGAAACGTGCCGTCAGGACCACAGATGAGATCAGTGAATCCATCGCCAGTGACGTCGGCGATCTGGCCATAGTTGGTGTTGGCGCATGCGATGCCGGGGCCACTTGTGAACGTGTTGGAAGACGTCTGAGTCCTGATGTCAGAGTTGTTGAAACTCCATCGACCGAGGTCAATTCGATCGTCTTTGTTGACGTCAAACCAGCTCACGGCCCAGCCGGATCCGTCATTTGACGTGCCGCGACTGGAGGCCTCGTTATCCAGGAACGTACCGTCGCTGACACCGAGATAGCCCGGGCTGGCACCGTTGGTGGCTATCTGCAGGTCGTCGTCACCGTCACCATCAAAATCGGCCCACGCGGCGCCGTGGTGATCGATGAATCGATTCGACAGCATCGTTTGACTTCGATCTACCTGCAGAATGACGTCAGTGAAGGTGCCGTCGCCGTTGTTGCGATAAATAGTTGGTCGCTGACGATGGTTTCCAACAAAAATATCCGGCCAGAAATCGCCGTTGTAGTCACCAACAGATGTGCCCCAGGTTTCGGATCTGAACTGCCCGAGCGCTGAATTCGTCGTGTTCTGAAAGTTGATCTGGGCCACGGCCGTGCTGGTGATCAATAAACCCAGCATCAGTACGCCGGTACTCACTAAAGGCCTTGTGGTTTTGAATTTGGATTCCGCATTCGCCTCGGCCGCGCGTGCGCGCGCGTACCTCGGATGCTTCATCCGGGTCAGAAATTGCATGGTTGTTAGCCGCCTGTGTCGTCTTGTTCGTTGGATGGTGTGTCGCGAAATGCCGTTACTGATGTACTGCGAACACGACGCCAGCGACGCGACCGGTCAGCGTGTGTCCTCTCCGCCGCGAAGTTTAGAGGGGCGATGAACGTTAAGTCCATCCAGACGAGCCGTCGGTTTGGCCACTTTTCGGGATAACAATGTTAATCGTTGTCATACAAATGTATGGGTCCCGAGAGCGTCTCCGTTTCACTACACCCAGTCCGATATTGCTCCACAGATTGCGCAATGCGGGTTCGGTCTCACCCGTCTGAAGCAGGCCGCGGTGCGACTCTTCATTGGCATTCGTTCCAGATCCGTCTGCCGCTGCATTCGCAACGGTTAGTTGTGGCACGGCGAGCATTCGTTTGCAGCGATTAACCATTCCCATGGAGGGGCGGTTTAAACTAGGCGCGAGCACGGCGAGATCATGGTTGAACAAGCTGTGTTCAAAGGGGGTCGTAGCCGCATGGACCGCTGGCTGCGCAATCGTCCGACAATGACTGTCGGGTAAAGAGAGGAAGAAGCAAGTGAAAGTTCTGTTTTCCCTGACAGGGAAAGCGAGCGCGCGTGCGTGCGGGGTGGGTCCTCATGCCCCCGCCAGGGGAGTCAGCGTCAGAGTTTCTGTCTGGTTGGCTGCTTTGATGCTCGGGTCGCTTTCAGCTACGACGAGTGCTCAGATCGCATTCGAGAACAAGACAGGTGTCGCCCTTCAGGGCATTCACTCCGAAACGTGGGGCGGTGCGTGGGGTGACTACAACGGCGACTACTGGCCGGACATCCTTATCCATAACCACCGCGATCGACCTTCGTTCTATCGCAACAACGGGGACGGCACGTTCACCGATGTAGTCCTTCAGGTTGACGCATCGCGGGCATGGCTGTCGAACCGGTTTGCTGATCATCACGGCGTCGCCTTCGGCGACTTTGATGCTGATGGTGACGATGATGTATTCACGGTTACCAACGGCTGCTGTCCTTCACAGTTCATGGTCAGCAACAAGAAGACGTTCCGCGAACAGGGAAAATCCAGAGGTTTGAGCAAGCTCAACGGTTCCGCAACGGCATGGCTCGACTGGAATCGTGACGGCAGGCTGGACGTCCTCGCTGACGCGCGAATGCGATTACAGAATCAATCCGGTGAATTTGTAAAGAAGTCTCCAAAGCTATGCGACGCGTTCTGGTTGCATTTGTCTGATGTCAACGGTGACGGTGTTCAGGATGTGTTGTGTGGCCGAGACGGCACATATCCCACCAAAATCTGGGACCTGACAAGAAACCCGCCTGCACCGATGGAGTCAAAGTTTCCCAAGGTGTCGAACGTTGTCGACGCAACATCGGCGGATTTCAACAACGACCTGCGACCTGACTATGTGTTTGTTCGTGGAGCCACGCTGACCAACGAGGCGAGGCTTGTATCACCGAAAAGTATCGAGGCCAGCTTCGATAATTCCCCGGTGCAGGCACGACAGGCCGGTCTGCCCGGATTTTCGTTTGTTGGGGGCGGCGTCATCACGATGACCTTTAACAGGCGCACCGGCGGGGGATACAAGGTCAGAGTTGGAAGCGGCTGGAAAACCTACAAGTTCAGCGACCAGCTGAAAATCAAGCTTGATCCTTCTGACGTGTCCAATCATGGCTTTCGCTCTGCCCGCGGCACCTCCGATGTGTTTGTCGGTTACAACCCGGCGTTGCGTCGGTGGCAGGTCACTATGGGAGAGGGCAAAAAGTGGTGGATGTTCTACCTGCGTATCAAAAGTTCTGGAAACATGAAGAACGTCAGGATGTCCGGCTTGCGCGCGGTGGACAAGGCGATGCGCCCGCAGATTTACCATGGCAGCGGTAAAAAGAATTTTGTGAACCGCACTTTTGAATCAGGCTTTGCCAGAGACAATCTTAAATGCAACTCCGTCGTCGCCGAGGATTTCGACAACGATATGGACGTTGATCTGTTTTTCGCCTGCACCGGTGGCGCGGTGAATACCCAGAACCGGGTTTTTTCCAATGACGGTAACGGTCGGTTTACCGAAGTCGCACGAGGGGCTGGAGCCGGCGGCGTGACTGGAGCATCCATTGGCGCTCGGGCGGGAAGCAGCGAGAGCGCGTTATCAGCGGACTACGACAATGACGGCTTTGTCGATGTGTTCGTCACTAACGGAATCAATACCCAGCCAACGCGGGTTGGCGGACCGCATCAGATTTTTCGCAATCGAGGTAACGGCAACAAATGGGTCAGTGTGCAGCTTGTTGGCACAGCGTCGAATCCGGCCGGTATCGGCGCGACCATCTACGCCACGTCAGGTGGGATCACGCAAATGCGTCAGTACAACGGCGGTTATCACCGGTGGTCGCAGAATTACAAGCGCGCCCATTTTGGGCTCGGTCCAAACGGCTCGGTCCGGTTTCGAGTTGTCTGGCCCAACGGTGGTGTCGAGTATTTTTCCGCCGTTCAAAGCAACCGGCTGTACGAGATCACTGAAGGTGCCGGGATAAAGGCAGTCACGCCTGAAAGTCCGCCGGCTCTGCCGCGCGCAAAGGCTGGTGATGAATGTGGAGCTCCCAGCTACGACCCGACACTCGACCGTGGTTTGTTCATCCACAAGAACTGTGACACGGGTGCCTGGAAGCTTCGGGCTGCCGCTGGCGGATCCCGTGTGACCAGAACTTTCCAGGGTGAACTGACGTCGAACAGACAGTACAAAAACGTTTCGCGCCTGGGTCTGGAAGACGGGGACACTCTCAGAGTTGGGAAAAAGCGACTCACGTTTTCACTGAGCACCTCGGCGCCGGGGCAGGATGGCCTGACGTTCAAGGTGTCAAAAAATGCCTGGAACTGCCTCACGGTTGTCGGTGGCGCGACCGTGCCGGTCTACATTGGCTCAAAGAATCGACGCATTTTCCCCCCAGTGGATCTCAACACGCTGGAGCCGTGTCGAATTAACGCCCGTCCGAAGCTCTCCGTGAGGTCCGTGAAGGTAAACGAGCGCGTGCGTAACGCTGTTGTGCAGGTTGCGATGAATGCGGTGTCGGCTTCGGATGTGACGGTCAAGTTCTCGACGAGTGCTACCGGTAAGGCGCGCGCAGGGCGGGACTACTACGGAGTCGCCAGCACAATTCGAATCAAGGCTGGCCAGCGCTCTGCGACGGTCAGGGTGCCGATCATCAATGACAGCAAAAAGGAAAATACGGAAACTTTGTCGGTCCGGATATTTGAACCGGTCGGTGCCACTATCGCCAAGGATTCTGCGACGATATCGATTCTCGATAACGACTGACCCCAAAGCCCCGCCTTGTTAAGGGCGGGGCTATACCTGGGTCTATTCGAAAGTTGGCCAGACCCTCCACCACATTCTCGTAGTGTCCGTTCCGCCCTGACCGTCGCTCACGCTTATGGTCACCGGGTTGCCGGATGCGGTATCAACCTGACCGGAAATCACTCCGGTATCAGGGTCCAGTGTCACACCCGATGGCAGACCGGTTGCGGAAAACGTAAGCGTGTCGTCGTCAGGGTCGGTCGCGCGCAACGTAAACGACATGCTGTCACCCACACGATCAAACCTGTCGCCCGGCCAGTAAACTTTAGGCACTCCGTTACTGGTTGACGGATTCACCCTCCACCAGAAGCTTGTGCTGTCACTGCCGCCGTTGCCATCGACCGCCGTTATCGTCACGCCATAGCCTCCCGCCCGGGTGAGTTCGCCGGACACAACGCCGGTTGTCTGGTTGATTTCAACCGTCGGTGGCAGCCCGCTCGCTGAAAACATCAGCGCATCGTTGTCAGGGTCGCTGGCGGAAATGGCAAAGGCCACCGATCCACCCTGGTCATCAAGACGATTGCCCGGCCACAGAACTTTGGGGTCA
>CALHMG010000059.1 GCA_938034705.1 uncultured Gammaproteobacteria bacterium | reverse complement strand
GATCAGGTCATTCCGGAGTCCGCGGCCATTGTCACCTGGGTTGGTGAAACGTTTCCCGACAGCGGTCTTGTACCTGCTTTCGGTGATCGGCGGCGCGCGCAATACCTGCGATGGCTTGCGTTTACGATTGGGGAGCTGGAGCAGCCGTTATGGACGATTTCAAAGCACTCGTTCGCGATCCCGGCTAAATACCGCGTGCCGGACATTATCAACACGGCAAAGTGGGAATACGCGGTGGCTCTGAAAGTTCTTGAAAACGGTCTTGGTGGTCAATCGTGGATACTCGGAGAGTCGTTCAGCGCAGCGGATATCATGATTGCGCACACGCTCAGCTGGGGCACGAAAACGATCGGCCCGATCGAGAGCCAGTCGCTTGCTGACTATCATGAACTTGCAAGCGCCAGGCCCGCCCTGGCACGTGCGCGAGAGCGTGAGAAATCAGCTGCCGCCTAGCTGTCTTCAGTCTCGTAGTGCGCAAGTTCGATCAGGTTCAGATCCGGGTCTCTCACATAAATGGATCTGATAGTCCCCATGGCGCCGGTGCGTGGGCCCGGGCCCTCGATGATTTCGATGCCGGAACGGTTGAGTCGTGCGATCAGATCGTCCAGGGGCTCGTCGATGATAAAGCACCAGTCCTGGGAGCCCGGCACGGCGAGGTGCGCTCTGGGCTCAAACTCCCTGCCGTATTCATGCAGATTTATTTTTTGCTCGCCAAACTTCAGCGCCTTGCGGTCGTTGGCAAAGGTCTCGAGGCTCATTCCAAGCATGTTGGTATAAAAATCGATCGTTGCTGACATGTCGCGTGCGGTAAGAACAACATGATCAATTCGGCTGATGGCCATTGAGCGTATCTCCGGTTGTTGTATCGAAAAAAATAGTTGAGGCTTGGTGTTCGCGTGGTCGCTGTCGACCTGAGGATAACCCTGGTGTGACTGTGCCGGTGATTTACGGCAACACCAGATTATTGTTGTAACGGCCTGAGTATCTGACAACTATGATTTACACGACATCGTCACGTCGCGGAATGGTCACGGCTCCACATCATCTTGCGAGCGATGCAGGCGTCAGCGTGCTGCGAGATGGTGGCAATGCCCTCGAGGCGATGATCGCGATGGCATCGACTATCGCGGTTGTGTATCCCCACATGAACAGTATCGGCGGCGACGGGTTCTGGTTGATTCGTCCGGCCGCGGGTGAGCCGAAGTGTATTCGGGCCTGTGGTACCAGTGGAGAAAACGTCGACGCAGATCTATACGCCGGACAGCGGGCGATACCTTCACGAGGTCCGTTAGCGGCCAACACCGTGGCCGGTGCCGTGTCCGGCTGGGAGCAGGCTGAAGTTACGTCCAGACAATGGGGCGGGCGCCTGTCTCGAGACCGGCTTCTCGAAGAAGCTATCTGGCACGCGACCCAGGGTATTGCAGTAACCGATGGTCAAACGCGTCTTACGCGAGCGAAGCTGCCCGAGCTTGCCGGAATTTACGGATTCGGTGAGGCATTTACGCCCGGTGGCGTAGTGCCGGAACCCGGAGCGCGTTTTGATCAACCTCGTCTTGGCAGCACGCTCTCGACTCTCGCAAAAGACGGATTCGACAGTTTCTACCGCGGTGCTCTGGCGAAGCGCGTCGCGGCGGATCTTGCGCGCGCAGGTTGTCCAGTTACCGCGGGAGATCTGCAGGCTCACACGGCGCAGGTCGTTGAGCCGTTGCGCGTCAGGTTGGCGAACGCGACGGTTTTTAATCACCCGCCACCGACCCAGGGACTGGCGTCGTTGATGATCCTCGGAATTTTTGATCGACTGACATTACCCGCCGCCGAATCTGCTGACTACATTCATGCACTCGTCGAGGCAACCAAGCAGGCATTTCTTGTCCGCGACGGTTTTGTTACGGACCCAAACGATCTTTATGGAGATCCACAGGTGTTTCTGCAGGACGCAGAACTTGATGACTGTGCGGCTCGTGTGAATTTATCGAGGGCCATGCCCTGGCCGGCACCCGAGAGTCACGGTGATACGGTCTGGCTCGGCGCAATTGACGGCGAAGGAAATTCTGTCAGCTACATTCAAAGCATCTATTGGGAGTTCGGTTCAGGTGTCGTGCTCGACGAAACAGGCATTCAGTGGCAAAACCGGGGCAGCAGCTTTTCCCTCGACCCTCGATCAATCAACACAGTAAGACCTCGGCGAATGCCGTTTCACACGCTCAATCCTGCTGCTGCTCTATTCGATGACGGCAGATCAATGGTTTACGGGACGATGGGTGGCGAAGGTCAGCCGCAGACCCAGAGCGCGATATTTTCCCGATATGCCCACTACGGTCAGTCACTGCAACAGGCGATCACGGCACCACGCTGGCTTCTTGGCCGCACCTGGGGTGAGGAATCAACAACCCTGAAGCTGGAATCACGAGTCGACGACGTTGTGGTGGACACGTTGCGCGGCCGTGGTCATGAGATCGAACTGGTCGAGGATTTTGACGATGTGATGGGTCATGCGGGCGCGGTCGTGCGCCACAGCGACGGATTGTATGAGGGCGCATCGGACCCCCGCAGTGACGGACGGGCGGGTGGGTTCTAGGGTCTGTGTTGCCGCTGTCGACACCGTGTTACGGGGTCAGGACTGGCAGCCTGGAATGACGATCGGCGATTGCCGGCTACCGGCTGGAAGTTTGGCGCAGAAATTTGTTCCCGGCTGTGGCTCAATGGGTACTGATGATTGACTTCAAGCAGCTCTGACATGCGAATAGACGCGATTCCCGTAGGCGAAAATCCACCTGAGGACATCAACGTGATCGTTGAAGTACCGGTCGGTGGCGAGCCCATCAAGTACGAACTCGACAAAGACTCCGGCACGCTGATGGTGGACAGGTTTCTCTACACACCCATGCGATACCCCGGGAACTACGGGTTCGTGCCGCATACGCTTTCTGACGACGGTGATCCAATCGACGTGTTGATCTGCAACACCCGGGCGATTGTTCCCGGAGCGGTCATGAACTGTCGACCGGTTGGTGTTCTTGTGATGGAAGACGACGGCGGGGAGGACGAGAAAATTCTCGCGGTCCCGGCGGGCAAGATAACCCAGCGCTACGTCAATGTTCAGAACTACAGTGATCTACCGGAAATCACGCTTGAGCAGATTCGACATTTCTTCGAGCACTACAAAGATCTTGAGCCCGGTAAGTGGGTAAAGATTCAGAAGTGGGACAGCGCTGATGTGGCGAAGAAAATGATTCAGGCTGCCATTGATCGCGCAAAGTAGGTCTGGCCGCTGACGTTAGCCGACCAGTTTTCAGACTGGCCGTTCTTGAAAGTTAACGATTCGCCCACCATATTAAAGTGAATGCCACTCACCACAGGTTCTCCTGACCGCAAGAGGTGTTATGCGCTATTCCTTTTTAAGGCCGCTGCTGATTTTGATTGGTGTCGCGTTGACTCTGATCGGGCTGGGTATGGCGTTGTTTGCCTGCTACCTGCTTTACCTCATGTTTCTGAATCCAGCCCATCTGCCTTTCGTTGATGGCCTTCACGCGATCGCCGAAACCTTCGCCGTAATTGTAAGGGAGATTGTGTTTCCCGACGGTGGTGGGAAAATAAGTCCTCTGATTGGATTTTTACCTATCGCTGTCATTGCCGTATTTCTGCTGGCTGCCCTGGGCGGCATTGTCCGAGCGTTGACTTTTGCCGGTGTCGATTTGATGAAATTCGCGCTCAGGATCAGTTCTGATGAAGTAGCAGTTCAGACTGGACTGGTAGACACGATCAGTATCGACGACACCGTTTCGAGGATGTGACTCCTTGTTCGCCGCATTTGCGGGTGCGATAATCCACCATCGCAAATTCGCGTCGGTGTCCAAGCTTGCTCGTTCGTACAATCCATCATCAGGCCGCAACTGGCGGTACGCTGATTTCAAAATGCCTCGCAGCTCAACCCGACGTCTGTTTGATCAGCGAGATCAATCCTCTGGGCGGTGGCACGGTGCGTTTTGCGCCAATGAATCTCGTCTCACAGTTCGTGAAGCAGTACTCCGATCTGGCGGACGCGCAGCTTCGTGCTGATTTTTTCACTTCCCAGGTGGACCTGCTGCTGCGGACGTGTGAGGCCAGCGATCGAAGTCTGATTATTCGCGATCACTCACACCCCGACTACATGCGTGCACGACCTCGTCATGGCAGTGCTTTGCTCAGCCATCTTGGTGACTACGACGTCAAGTCTGTTGTAACGATTCGCGATCCGGTCGACTCCTACCTGAGTTGCGTGCGCAGATCCTGGCTTAAGGCTATCGACTCGGACTTCGCAAGGTACTGCGATCGCATACTCAAGTTCATCAACGATTTTGAGGGGCATTCGGTATTTCGTTATGAAGATTTCTGTGTCGATCCAACCCGGGTCATGCGAGACATGTGCTCCAGTCTTGAACTGGATTTTGGCGAAGATTTTCTCGAAAAATTCAGTTCCATAGAACTGACCGGAGACTCCGGACGTACCTCGCCAACGATCAGTTTGCCGCCGCGTCGCGAGCTGGCGGATGGCCTGATCGAGGCGGCAGCGCAGTCGCCGAACTATCAGATTCTGTGTGATCGCTTTGGCTACGATTCGATTTGCGCGTAACCCTGACGTTGCCCGAGGTCGGCGACTTCAGTGTCCCGACACCGTCCACGTCATAACCCAGTGAGGTAGTCCCGCATGCCATTTGATCTTAACAACAAGGTTGCGATTGTCACCGGTGCCGCATTCGGTATTGGGCAGGCCATGGCACAACGTCTGGCTGCGGACGGCGCACAAGTCCTGGTCGCCGATATCGATATTGATGGAGCCGGTCAAACCGCGACGCAGATTTCTAAGGCTGGCGGTGTCGCTGAAGCGTTCCGGGTTAACGTTCAGAACCGTGACGAGTGCGCGGCGATGGTAGAACGTGCCGTTGAACTTTGGGGGCGACTGGACATTCAGGTATCGAATGCCGGGATTGTTGATCGCGAACCGTTTCTGGAGATGACCGATGACCTGTTCGATCG
>CALHMG010000058.1 GCA_938034705.1 uncultured Gammaproteobacteria bacterium | reverse complement strand
GTCGAGATCAGAATCCCGGGGCGTTCGTGGAACGGGCTTGAATCCGTTGTGGCGCGAGGCAGAGAGACTGGCGACTAACGCTGCAAGAGTGAGGATGCAGGTTGCGGCGAGTGCAGGACCGAGCCACGGTGTGACGCTGTTTGCCACGTATACCCAGATCGTTACAGGGATCAGCAGCATCAGTGCCGGAGCGCCGATCGAAATGGTGACATCTCGAATACCGCTGCTGTTCTCCGTGTCGTTGATCGGTTCTGGTGTGGTGAACACTGCGAGGCAAAGGGGCAGGGCAGAGATCAGAGCACCGGCCTGGAGTATCTCAATGTTGTTGATCAGATTGCCGCATGCAACGGACAGAAAAAATATCAGACCAGCCATGTGCATGAGAATGGTATCGGTATTGTTCGCGGGAAATCCGCTGCGAAAGACCAGCATGGCGAGGGAGGGTACCCAGCCCATCAACGCGATCAGAATAATCCAGTTGTTCATGCCGATAAACTTCGCAACGGCGGTCGCGTTTGTCGTTGGCAGAATTGCAATCAGCGCACCCACAGCGAGGGCGATACTCATGGCTAGAACGATTGCTGGCACTCGCGTTCCTGGATTGGAGAGAAATCGATTCAGACTGAAGGCGACGGTGAAAACCGCGAGTGCGGCCGTGAAGACCAGCAGTATGTCGATAACCAAACTGATGTTTGATGTGGGCCTGGGGGCCCGGGTCGACAGGGTCAGTATCGTCTGAAGTATCAGAAGGGCGTAAGCGCAAATCCCGAGATCAACCAGTTCGGCTTTCCAGAGACTTATCTGTTGACCCAGCAATCTCCAGATTGAAACCAGCAGCAGCGCGACCGTGCAGCAACCGGCGATAGTCAGACCGGTTGAAATCGTTCCCGAGCGTACAAACTGAACAAGCGCAAAACCTGAAGCCAGAATGCAGAGCAATCGAAGTGCGCTTATCGCAGGCAAGCGAGAACTTAAGACGTGTGGTCCTGCGATCATGACATCTGACTTCCCTGTTCGAACGTTACATTGGGTTGGGCTACGCGAGGCGGCGTTTGGCGGCGGCAATAATACACAACACTTTTGAGATTGGCGGGAACACACTGTCACGTGGTGCAAGGCAGTCTCTGGATTTCATCCAAAGCGATGAGTCAGATAGGGCCAACACATTAAGTTGGACGGAAACAGATGCGTCGGTCAGTCCGCGGCGCGAACGCGGTTGTCTGTTTGCGCCGGAGCTGTCGGCCAGTGCCGACACGTGGGGGCTGACTGCGGCTGGCAGGAAAGTTTGGCCGTGCGATCCTGTGTCCGGGTTTGCGGATGAAGAGGAGTTGGCTCGCTTCGAGATGGCTTTCACATCGCGAGAAAGGCCGTCGTTTTGACGCTGCGACTTACATAGCCGACAGCGGGACTACAGCTGTCGGCGTGACCGAATTCCAAGCGCGGCGCCCGCCGCGGTCAATCCGGCGCACAGGGTAAGTGCGACGAGAAGCGGTGTGCTGGACGCGGTCAGGGCGAATCCCACAACCATTGTGCTCACGGCGCCAACCAGAAATTGCACAAAACCGCTTAGGCCGGCGGCGGTGCCCGCCAGATCGGTTCTGACGCTCAATGCGCCCGTAGTTGCATTGGGTATGGTTAGCCCGTTGCTGAACATCAAAAGACCGGCCGGTATAAAAAGAGTGAGCGGATGCCTTGCGTCAGCCAGCAACCAGAAGAGACCAATACCGATCGCAATCGGTACCAGGGCAAGCAGTATCATCCGGTCCGCACCAACGCGTTCGGTGAAACGCGCTGACAGCAAAGATCCCGCCAGAAACATCGAAGCGGCGATGGCGTAGTAGAAGCCGAAATCTGACGGGTCGCGGTGCAGAACCTCCGACATGACAAAAGGCGCGCCGGCGTTGAACACGTGATACATCGCGGTGCCAAAAGCAATGCTTGTGATATAGCCGATGTAGGCAGGCTCAATCAAAAGTGCGCCTGCACTTTTAGTAAATAGTGGTCTGTTATGCCTTTTGCTGTTGCCTGTTTCTGCGAGTGTCCTATAGACAAAAATCATCAGCGCCAGTGAAGAGACCGCCAACAGAAAGAACAGAGATCGCCACGGGCCGATCTCCAGCAGGATGCCGCCGATTCCGGGTGCAATCATCGGCACAAAACCCACTGCCAGCAACAGGTAGCTCATCACTTTCGCTGCACGTGCACGTTCGTAGGAGTCGCGCACGATTGCGCGAGGTACCGCTACCGACGCGGCCGCCCCCAAGCCCTGCAGAACCCGACCGACCAGCAATACGTCAACCGTTGGCGCGAGCGCACTTACAAAACAACCAGCGCAGAAGGCCGCCAGTCCCCAGACGAGAACCGGGCGACGTCCGTACTTGTCGGACAAAAAACCGACAGCCAGCTGACCCAACCCCACCGAGATCAAAAACGTGGTCAGCATCAACTGCGCGACGCCGTAGCTTGCGCCGAATTCCCGCATGATGACGGTGTTCGCCGGCAAGACCAGCGTCATCGCAAGCTGGCTGATAGAGGTGCACGCGATCAGCAACCAGATGGGCGGGGCTGGCGGAGACGACGTCATTGTCGGATGGAGAGTTTTAAGTTCGCTTCAGGCGGCACCCGAGATGGCCCAGGCGCGCAAATTGAGTTCGATCGATCCATCAGCGGCGATGGGCAGATCGGCTTCAAGCTTCGCGCGAATCTGTTCTCGCTGGGCGGCGGGCAGATTTGCGCAATAACCGGGCGCGGGGCCAACGCCCAGCGTAAACGGAAGCCAGTAGTCGTCGAACGATCTGAAAACAGACGGCACCTCAATAGCGCGAGACTTGAGATTTGACAGGCCGGCGTTTTCGGCAAGCGTGCGCAGATCATCTTCGTTGCAGTAAGCGAAGCGTGTCCCTTCAGTAAACTTCACAGCCTCCGGGTCGACTTCGATCGCCGCGTTCCAGAAATGCCGCATGAATTCAACGCCCGCCCCTGGGTAGTCCCAGACATAAAACGCCACGCAACCACCCGGTCTGCTGACGCGACGCATTTCGGACAGCGCCTTGTGCTGGTCGGGGATGAAATTCAGGACCAGTCCCGACACGACCGCGTCTTTGCTCGAGTCATCGGCGCCCAGGCTGGTTCCGTCTCCAACTTTAGCCGAGAGGCGACTGTCAGAAGCATTGCTCAATGTTGTATTCACAAAGCCTTCGGACGGATCGATGGCGAGCACACTTCGCGGGTTGGTCTGATCCAGGATTGTTGAGGTGAGGGCGCCGCTGCCGCAGCCAACTTCCATCCAGTCCTGATTCGGGGCCTGGTCGATCCACTCAATAAAGCGATTCGCAATCAGCCGGCTCCATCGACCCATGTAGTTCTCGTAACTGGATCCGTCGTTCCATGCATCATGTTGCTCTTCACTCACAATAACGATCATTCCCGTGCTCAAGACATGTCAACGGTTTGAACATATCGGTTCCGGCGCAAAACCTCTTGTGTCTTTCGTTTTCTCGGGATCATGGGCACGAAAGCATTAGTCTCACTCGTTTGGATTACGTTTACGCGCCGGTGCACGGTCGATGTCGCTCAAGCCAGCGTCAGCGCAGAGATTCTTAAGGCTGCTTTTCTTGAACGCACCGACTTCAGTGGTCGAGTGTCCTCATTTGGGCTTGTCACCGGGTCCGCACGTCGGGAAGCAATGACCGGTACGCCTTCAGTGGAGCTGCGTTAAGTCAATGGGCGCTTTGGC
>CALHMG010000057.1 GCA_938034705.1 uncultured Gammaproteobacteria bacterium | reverse complement strand
AATGTTGTTGGTGCCACCGCAGCCGGGAACCGTGGCGCTGCCTGAAAACTGTGATGAACCCGAACGAATGTAGATCCGAGGGGTCGAGTTCGCGCCAAGATTGGACCGGAACAGATCAAGATCTCCATCGAGATCGTAGTCGATCCAGCCAATGCCGCGGCCGCCAAACGTTGGCAGGCCCCAGGCGTCGAATCGGTCGTTCAGCGCGTCGCGGCCGTCGCTGATCAAAAGCCCCGACGGCGTGTTGCTGCCGCTGGCGTTACCCTGCATCAGCAAGTCGTCATCACCGTCGCCGTCAATGTCAGCCCATGCGCCGGAGTGCTGGTCGAGGTAGCGATTGACCACAAAAAACTCGTCACCGGCTACGCTCAAAATTGAATTGGTGAACGTACCGTCGCCCGAGTTGCGGTACAGAGAAGGGCGCTCGCGATGGTTGCTGACCCAGATGTCGGGCCATCCATCTGCGTTAAAGTCGCCGATCGCTGAACCCCAGCTCTCGGAGCGAAAGCTCCCGATCGAAGTGTCAGTTGTATCCTGAAACTGAATTTGTGCGTCCGATGTCTGGACGATAAGCAAGGCCGCGATGCCTGCGAGCACGCGGGTACCTCCCATAGTTAACGGGGACATAGATCTCAAATTTTCCAATTGGCGTCAGAGGCACAAATCTAGCGTAAAGCGTTTGGCAGAGCGTCGCGCGGTGGAAAATTTGTGTGTTTTCTGGCTCAGGTACTGTCAGAACTTGAGACACCGTTTCGAACGCGATGTGCTGTGGCGTCATTTCAGTTGACTAGGCAGACAGAAAACTTCGCAATTCCGGGCGTCACTCAAGCTCGTGTCTAATCCGAAAGCATTCATGCGGCTTTGCAATCAAAGCGGTGCGGTGCCCGCATCTCTTTGGCAGTGCGCTAGTTGGGGTAACCGCGGCAGCCTTTTTGTTGGGTAGCGTCGGCCAGCCCACAACGCCTGCGTTACGCGTCGGTAATGATCAGGTCAAAATCTTCGTCAGCCGGTTCGGTCTCGACGACGTCGGGCAGGGACTGCAGAAACTGTTCGGCGTTCCACGCGAACGCGCTCAGGTGAGAAAAGACCCGCTGATGCAGTTTGTTTAACAGATGCCGGTAACGTTCGATTTCCGCTGGCAGTTCGCGCATGTCCGTTAGCCGTTTCGGGATTGCGCCGCGCGCGACCGCCCACTCGTCAATCGTGAGACTGCGCGTCGTCTCAAACGGGTAGGGTGCCTTGCACAGTCTGGATTGAATTTTGTCGATCAGCGCCCGGCAACGACCGGTTGGGTAAGCGATCATGTCGTCAATCCACTCGTTGTTGATCGTTTCATAGCGCAGCGCCATTTCGGCAATGATAAGTTCGCGCCTGATATCGAGTAACGCGGTATCAATACGTGCAAAGCCGGCGGCACATTTGATTTTTTGCTCAAGCACCAGCTGGCGTTCAGGCGGTAGCGTCATTGAGCCGTCGAAAAATAACGAAAGGCCGATCGCCAGGCGCTCACTCGCCAGGTCGTGCAGCGTATTGCAGAGTTTGGCGTTGGCGTCGCTCACCGCACACACGCGCTCAAATTCAGATTCCAGCGAGACCAGTGTTTTGTTGCGCAGGCCGTATTGCGATGGTTTGACCGGACAGCCGTGGTCCGCCAGTACCAGCACGCCGCCCATTTTGGCGCGCTTGATTTCCACCGCTTCTCGCGTCGAGATAAGCGTCTCGATCTCACCGCAATGCCGCGTCAGTTCGGCAACAACGGTTTGGTGCCGGTGTCGTCTTTCGCGCAGAGGCTGTTCGGCAAGCTTGACCGGGTCGTGAAACGGCACCGAACGATCGCCGTCAAAGCATCGATTGAAGATGCCCTGAAGTGCAATGGATGCGTGAAGTTCGATCGCCAATGATCTGCCCGAAAACGTGTTGTTTTCAGTCTAGACCACGATCGTCAGGTGTGAAGCGCCTAGCCTCGGTGACCGAGGTCTTTGATCAGGCGCCGGCTTTCGCGTTCCCAGTCCTTGGCCTTGAGGTCCGCTCGCTTGTCATGTTGCTTCTTGCCTTTGGCGAGACCAATCCTGAGCTTCGCGCGACCCTTGTTCCAGTACAGCTCGAGCGGCACCACCGTATAACCCTTGCGCTCGACCGATCCGATCAGCTGACTGATCTCGCGTTTGTGCAGCAGCAGCTTGCGCGTACGGGTCGGGTCGGTGGATTTGTGCGTCGAGGCAGATTTAAGCGGCGCGAGGTGGCAGCCAAACAGCCACAGCTCGCCATGTCGAACGATGACGTACGACTCCTTGAGCTGCGTGCGGCCTTCGCGGAGGCTTTTGACCTCCCATCCCTCGAGCGCCAGACCCGCTTCGAACTCCTCCTCGATGAAGTAGTCGTGACGGGCCTTTTTGTTCTTTGAGATTGACGAGCCGCCTGCCTTGGGTTTTGCCTTGCCTTTCTTGCTGGCCATGCGTGAGTGCCTCGGAAGCGGTGGGCGATTGAAACATATTTATCGCCCCCGAGTCAGTTTAGCCGCTGGCGTCATGCTTCGCCCGCGCGATAGACTGCGCGGGCTTTAAATGGTGCTTTACCGCACCCATATATATGTGTCTTCGACGGGTCAGCGCGGACCCGAGTAGCCGACAGAGTAAAACGACAGGTCCATGGCCAAAGTTTCCCGTTCAGCGCTGGTACCTTTTTCCGCCGAGCAGATGTTTGATCTGGTCGCCGATGTGCCGTCGTATCCCGAATTTCTGCCGCTCTGCGCCGGCGCTGCCGCCAGCGAGGAGGGCGCCGATGTTCTTGCGACCGTAGAAATGTCTGTCGCCGGTCTGAAAAAGTCATTTACGACCCGCAACACCAACGTTCGCCCCGATCGAATCGATCTGCAGCTTGTCGACGGTCCGTTCAGTGAGCTTGAAGGCTCCTGGGTCTTTGAAAACCTCGGCGATGACGGCTCCAAGGTCAGCCTTGAGCTTGAGTTTGAATTCGGCAGCCGCCTGCTCGCGGCCGCGGTCGGCCCGGTGTTCGAAAAGCTGAGTAACTCAATGATTGACGCATTCACGCAGCGCGCCGGCGTTGTCTACGGAGGTCAGAACTAGTGCGAGTTGAAGTTGTGTACGCCACCGCAGAAAAGCAATGGCTCAAGGAACTTGAGGTCCCGATGGGTGCGACCGCGCTTGATGCGATTGAGCGCTCGGGCATCGTCGACGACGTGCCCGGTCTTGAGATCGTGCACGAGCGTATCGGGGTGTTCGGTAAAAAAGTTGAATCCGACTACAGGCTCGCCGAAGGTGATCGCGTCGAAATCTATCGGCCGCTGAATATGAGCGCGGCCCAGGCGCGCAAACTTCGCGCCGAACGTCGCAAGGACGGATAGGTCACGTCCTTTGCAGGTTCTGAATTAACTTCCGGATTTGTTCCGGGTCGCCTTGTCCTTGACCTTCTGCCAGAAATCCTTGAAGCGACCTTTCTTCTTGGCCTTTGTGGGATCAAGTGATTTTGGGTTGGTCAGGCGCTCACGCTCCTGTTCGACCTGTACGGCGGCCGTGCCGTCTACAGATGCCAGTTTGCCGTCTTCAAACAAAACCGTAACAACACGCTTTTCGACATTCGGGTCGCGGCCCTTTTTAAGCACATACGCGTAATCCCACCGGTTGGCGTGAAACGGGTCTTCGATCATCGGTGACCCGAGCACAAAGCGCACCTCGCGCTGACTCATGCCTGGCTTGAGCTTGTCGATCATGTCCTGGGTGACGATGTTGCCCTGCTGGATGTCCATTTTGTACGGACGCAGGCACCCGGAGAGTGCGAGGACGCAGGTTGCGATCAGCGCGGTTCGGGTCAGTAGTTTCAGCATGTTCGACGGCTTTGGGCTTGAAGGTGATTCGTTGAGTGAATGATAGCGAAAAACCGGCGGCGTGACCGTGATCTGGCGGCCGGATTCGCGGGGATTTCCCGCCCAAAGCGGGAAAATTGGGCCCGCGGGGACGGTTTGCAACTGCTGTCTTCGGGTCCCCGTCTCTAGGCAGCCTGATGCGCCGACAGCCGCAGCAGCACCGCGATTTCATCGCAGTTGTCGAATTTGTAGCATTTCACGCACACGCCCCAGACCTTCTCGGGCAGCGTCTCTTTGGGCACGGTCTCAAAGCCGAGCTTGTGGAAAAAGTCGGGCACATAGGTCAGCGCCATCAGTCGGCCGAGTCCGAGCGTTCTGGCTTCGCTGATGATGTGATCAACGATCACCCGACCGAGACCTTCGCCGGCGCGGTCCGGGGCCACCACAAGGCTTCTCACTTCGCCAAGCTCACGGGTAAAAACTTCGAGCGCGCCGCAGCCGATAATGCTGCCGCCGTCGTCAAGCACAAAGAAGTCGCGGATGTTGCGATACAGCTCGGGCACCGGTCGCGGCAGCAGCTCGCCTCGTGCGGCGTAGCCTTCGAGCAGTTCGTAAATCGCGCCAACGTCATCGACACGCGCGGCGCGAAGCACAGGCCCTGGCGACACGCTGTTCACATCGCGGCTCTTTCTAGCATCT
>CALHMG010000056.1 GCA_938034705.1 uncultured Gammaproteobacteria bacterium | reverse complement strand
GAAGTCGACTTTACCGCCGAGCAGGAAGGGCACCATCTCGCCACCACCGCGGGTCGGGATCAGGTTCCACTTCAGGCCTTCTTTTTTGGCGATGAAGTCGAGCACTGTCTTCGAAATACCACCCATGTCGGCGACATTCAGCGTGTTCTTCTTCGAGTACTCGATGAGTTCTGGCAGCGTCTTGTAAGGCTGGTCCGGCAGCGCAATGATCGCCTGCTGATAGGCAGCGAGACCGACGATCAGCTTCACGTCGCTCATGCGGTACTTCACAGCTTCCTGAGCCAGCGGGTTCCAGATCATGTTACTCAGATCTGAATAGCCGATGGTGTAGCCGTCGGGCTTGGCTTTGGATACCGCGGTCACGCCAACAGCGCTACCGCCACCAGGCATGTTCTTGACCACAATCTTGGCGCCGCCAAGTTGTTTGCCCAGCGCCTTTGACAGCACCTGACTCATGGTGTGGGTGGTGCCGCCAGCCTTATAGGGAACGATCAGAGTGATCGGCTTTTCAGGCCACTCGGCTGAGGCGTTGAAGGCCAGGGTCATTGCTGACACGGCCACGAAGCCTTTGATAATGCTTCTTGCTTTCATGTGGATATCTCCTCACTTACGTGATGGTTTTATATGCTGCGACCGCAACGGCGAACGCTGGCACTCGATACGCACACCAACCAGTGACAAACAATCAATCAAATGTCCACGACAAGAATTTCCTCATTGTCGAAGTAGTTGGAGCGCACAACCGGAGCGCCGTCGGTAACCTCTATAAGGTCTTCCATATGGTAGCCACACTTTCCCACCCAGCGCACCCGTGTTTCCACTGTGGTCATCATTCCCGGTTCGTAGGGGATTTCTTCGTGCGGGCTGATCAGCGGGTGTTCGTGTACCAATAATCCCAGACTGTGGCCGTTATGGGCGTAGGGAAAGGGGATATCGTGTTCGGCGTGCAACTCAGTGGCACGAGCGAACAGTTCGCGTCCGGTGTTGCCGGGGCGAACCATATCGATGATCTCGTGATGGATGGCGCGCAGGCGCGTCCACCAGGATCGGTCTTCGTCGGTCAGCGGCCCGAGCTTGGCGGTCCGCCCGACGTTCGAGTAGTAGCGCAGGTATCTGCCACCCGCGTCAGCCTTAAGCATGTCACCCGGCTGCACTTTATAGTCCGAAGGGTCCATATGGGGGAACCCGGTGTTCGGGCCGCCGTTGATATGGCTAAACGCCACCGACTCCGCGCCGGAGCGCAAAATCCCGTCTGCCAGCCGAAAACACATGTCGCGCTCGGTGTCGCCCGGGCGCGTGGCCTGAAAGGTCTCCTTGAGCGCTTTTTCGGTGCCCCGGAACGCTTCGGCCATAACTTCGCGTTCGCGCGCGGTTTTATACATGCGCGCGTGATCAAAAACGGGCTCACAGGCGCCGAATCGCGCGTTTGGCAGCAGACGCTGCAGCTGCTGCAGGTAGCCGGCCGCCAGGTATTCCATTTCAACACCGATGTACCCGTTCTCGGCGCCGAGTTCGCGAATCACGTCGGCGAGCAGGTCAATAGGTGACGTCACAAACTCCTTGAACGGTCGAATGTCCTGTATCCACGAGTTCTCCTGAACGTAGCCGACCTCGACCTGACACAGCACAAACACCGGGTCGCGAACGCCATCCCACGCGATCAGCGCCAGGCGATCGCGAATATCAATCTGTGTCGATACGAATGCATCACTGGTGTAGAGCACGTTTTCGGGGGAGGCCGCCACCACCAGATCAAAATCGCTGGCGGCGATGTCGTTTTTCAGTCGAGGTACATCGCCGAGCGTGTCGTTAATCGTTTTTACAGCCATGTTCACTTCCTCGTTGTTGTTTCTGGGTGCTGCACCAGATCCTGAGAGCTGATGCGGTTACTGTCCCGCTGATGATCCGGTCGCTGAGTCCCTGATGTTGTCGCACTCAGCTCAGTGCCCGCGCGAACATCGATAGCGCGATGGCAAGAATCATCACCGTCAGCAGTTTGTCGAAAACCGTCTGACTGATGTACTTGCGACACCACGATCCGGTGAGGACGCCGATAATTGCGGGAACGCAGGCCAGAATCGACGCCGTAATCAGCGTCGGCGTCAGCTGATCGTATTTGGCCAGCGCCAGGCCAATCGAAAAGGTGGTGACGAGATAGACGAACGCGATACTGCCGACAAAGACATCGCGCTCGAGTCGTAACGCCGCCATGTAAATCACGATCAGAGGACCCACCAGCATCGTGATTCCGCCAATTGCTCCGGCAAACGCGCCCGACGCAAGACCCAGAGGCATCTCGTAGCGCGGCTTGATTGACAGCTGATGTTTTCTGAATCGTTGCAGGGCATACAGGGCGACAATGCACGCGACGATAAACTGCAGCACGCGTGGATTGGCGGCGATCAGAAACGGTGCACTGGCAAAGGTGCCGATCGCGATGCCGGCCGAGATCGGCCAGAAGCGTTTGATTTTGGTCAGCAGGGGGCCGCCAGCGCGAATCTGAATAATGTTGGCCGGGAATACCGGCAGCACGACCAGAGCGGCGGCGACATAGGGCGGCACAACAAAACTCATCAGCGGTACTGAAATCATCGGCAGCCCGACGCCAACGACGCCTTTGACAAACCCGCCCAGTACCAGCGCAACAAAGCACCACATGATCACGTTGGTAGAGTAGGTGGCAAAAACATCTGCCACCATTGCCGTGATGTCGGGCATCACCTTCCGTCAGCGTTGACGCACTGGCGCCGGGATTCGATCCACGCTGCAGGCGCTGATCCGGTGTAATGTTTCTGGTCCGACATCTGTATCAGTGGCCGATGGTAGGTTCTTCGCCAGGCGCTGGCGTGTAGCCAAAATGGCCTTGTGCCAGCACCGCGACACGACCGCCGTGGCGCTCGACCATCTCGGCCTGGCCGGCCAGTGCGCGATCGTTGACCTGTTCAGGATTGACCACCGCCCGCAGTTTGGCTTCACATTTTTCCAGCACAACCGACATCGCCGGGTGCACGGCCAGATCGGTCGTCTCGTGCGGATCGGTCGCGAGGTTAAAGAGCTGCGGTCGCATGCCGACATGATGTACATATTTATAGTCACCGTCGAGAATCATGAAAGCCGCCGTGCTGGACCCGATCGCGTGGTATTCGCTCAACACGGTTCGGTCCGGGGTGTCGCCATTGGCGATGTCGATCAGAGAGTGACCGGGCATGTCCGACGTCTCTTCGTCGGTCAGCTTTTCGCCGGCTCCCTCTATTAACGTCTGATAGCAGTCGACCAGTGATACGGGCGTATCAACCACCTTGCCTTTGGGGATGTCGGCGCCCGAGATGATCATCGGAATCGCCGCGGCTTCCTCAAACATGCAGGATTTTCCCCACAGGCCCCGGTTGCCCAGATTGTCGCCGTGGTCGGAGGTGTAGACGATACGTGTGTTCTCGTCGAGTCCGGCGGCCTTCAGTGTGGCCAGCACCTGGCCGATACAGTGATCGAGATAAGAGACCATCCCGTAGTAGGCGGTTCGCGCGATCTTCACTTTCTCCGGCGTAAAGTATTTGTCGTAGCACTGGATGATGGAAAGCTGTTTGATCGCCGGGTGTGTTGGCCGGTCTTTTTCATCGTACAGGCGAGGGCCGGGCACATCGGGGTACATGTCGTAGAACTTTTCCGGCGCCCGCAGCGGGAAGTGCGGCAGCACAAAGCCGAGAAACAGCGTCCAGGGTTTGTCGGTATGTTTGGGGGCTTCGTTTTTCAGCCAGTTGATGGCATTCGCCGTGGTGCTCGTGTCGTACTGGCTGTAGGTCGATTCACCCCGGCCGGCGTCGGCGGAAAGGTTTGCGCACGTTGACATTCCCTGAACTCGTGGGCGTACACAGTGCGACACCGCACCGCGACCTTCGACCACATGCAGGGTTTCAATTTCCTTGCTCCAGCCTGTTGGGTCTTCTTCGGCGCGGTAGTGAAGCTTGCCGATGGCGGTGACGTTGTGGCCAAGATCCATCAGTCGGTGCCCCCAGCCTTTGGTTTCGCCGTAATAGGGGTGGCCGTTGTCCCAGTTGCCGATGTCATGCACATAGCGGCCCGTGGCCAGCGACGCTCTTGCCGGTACGCAGATCGGACTGTTGGTGTACGCGTAGTTAAAGCGGGTGCCGTTTTCCGCGAGGCGATCGATATTGGGGGTCTTGACCAGCGGGTCACCGTAACAACCCGTTATCTCGCGCGTATGTTCATCGGAAAAAATAAAAAGTGTGTTTTGAG
>CALHMG010000055.1 GCA_938034705.1 uncultured Gammaproteobacteria bacterium | reverse complement strand
CAGGCGACAATCGTCTGTTGGCGAGTGAATACAGACCCGCACCAACCAAAGACGGCTACATCACCATCAGTCCCAACACCGATGCGCAGGCGTTCGCATTTTTTGAGTGCATTGGGCAACCGTCGCTGAAAGATGATCCCCGGTTCAGCTCCGCCGCTGCTCGCACGGAAAATGCCGACGACTACTTTCAGGTGCGAACTCAGGGCCTCGCCGAAAAGACCACGGATGAGTGGATGGAGATTTTTGCCGCGGCGGACATTCCCGCCGCTCGCTACAACTCGATTGACGATCTCTTCGAAGATCCGCACCTCAAGGACGTCGGTTTCTTTCAGACCGAACAGCACCCGACCGAGGGATCGATTCACAGAACGAAAATTCCCAACAGTTTTAGCGGCGGGATGCTGCAAACACCGCTGCCGGCACCACGTCTTGGCGAAAACACGGTCGAAGTACTTGCGGAATTTGGTTTTGATGAGAAGGAAATCCAGCAGCTGATCGATAACCGCGCCGCCTTTACGACCGCCGCTGAGTCCTGATACTTCCAAGTCAGTCTTTCCAGCGAGTCGCGGGGTCCAGCGGAAATACCGGGCGCGGGAGGCCAGTCCAGTCGAATCGGTCGAGGACGGGTGAGGTGTAGCCGGGGGTGTCGATTTCGTAAACCTGTTCTGGTTCGAACCAAAGATCAAACCCGGCGCGAAAGTGTCCGCGTGATTTAACGACCACGACGCGAGCGTCTGCGATGTCTATGCCAAGCGTTTCGAACATTGCGGGGTCCGCGGTCTGTACTCGCATGCTGAGCAACACGATTGTAATGCCGTGGCTTTCGCCGACTTCCACGGCTGCCATGTGACCGAGAGACAGAGCACGTCCTCTAAATATCCCGCGTCGTCCGGTGACTTTGCCGTCAGCGACCGCGACGACCCTGCCTTTGATGGGCAGGCTGTTGCCGGTGCCCGATGGTTTCTTGGCGTTCAGCTCAAAAGAGACTTCGGCGCCCACGCCAGCATGCACGCATTCCTGCGCGATCGCCGGTTCAAAGAACGATCCGTAGACAACTTTTTGCGCGTCGTTTGCAATCAGGTCGCCAAGAAAATCACAGGTTGTTCCTGATCCACCACCTCCAGGGTTGTCGCCCGCGTCGGAGAAGATGACGGGTTTGGCGTCCGGGTCGTTCGTAACCGAGGCGGCAAGATTTATCGCTTCTGCTGTGCTGGTCAGCGTTCGCGTAAAGCGGTCCCGAATTGACCACGTGTATTCTGCGATTTCGTCAGCCAGGGCCTGTGCGACGGCTCGATCGTGACGGGCCGTGACCACCACGGCAATACCGTTTTTTGGCGTGTCGCTGAAGACAAAACCTCCAAACACCGAGACATTGATGATGGCTCCGCCAAGCTCGGCGCAGCGTCGCTGACCTAATGCAATGACGTCCGCGTAGGGGCCGGCGCGAGTGAGCAGTGTGACGGTCGGCGGAGCGATCGGCAGTCGCACGAGAACAGAGGCACATTCGTAATTGTTTGCCAGCATCTGCCGCAAAACACCGGCAGCTTCTTCGCCACGCTGAATCTGGTCAACGTGAGGATTGGTGACGTAGCCGATGATGCAGTCGGTATCTTCGACCATTCGCTCAGAGATATTTCCATGCAGATCCAGAGTCATCACAATGCGTGCGGCGCTGCCTGCGGCCCTTCGTATTCGAGCAACAATTTCACCATCTGCATCGTATTGTTCAGTGGTAGTCATGGCGCCATGATTAACGATGTAAACCGCATCGACCTCGCCAGCCCCGGCCAGCCCTGACTCGATTGTCGAGACGACGGTTTCAAAAAAATCGTGGTCCGCGGGGCCTCCCGGTGGACTGGCTGTGACAATCAGCGGTACCGGTTCCCACGGACCCGTGCAGTCCATCGTCTGAACAAAGGCTGCGAGTTCTCGAGGCGCGAAAGATGTTGTTGCTCGAGCGGATTTGAGCAGCTGGTCACCTTCGAGGTAGAGGTAGTCCGTGAATCCTTCAGACTTGACCACCGGGGCGAAGGAGTTGCTTTCGAGAATTATGCCGGCGATGGCGACGCGCGGCGTTCGAGCTTTATGCATGGCGAATTGCCCTGGAGCTTGAAGTCAAAACGGCGGCCTCCGAGACGGTGTCAACGAACCGCGCCGTTTTTATTTCGCGGTTTCGGATTGAGTAAACAGCCAGGGCATTGCCGCGTGGTGTTCGCGCTCAAAATCCAGAATTGACTGACTGTATTGCCGGGTTACGCCAACGTCATCGAGTCCGTTCAGCAATCGATACTTGAGCGTTGCGTGAAGGTCAAACTGGTGCCGGGATCCATCGGGTCCGGTTACCGTCTGTTGCTCAAGGTCGATCGCCATCTCTCGGCCAGGCGAATCGTGCAAAAGTTGTCGCAGCGCGTCGCAGGTATCGGCCGAAAGCTGTACTGGAAGCAGACCATTTTTTGTCGCGTTGCTGAAAAATATGTCGCCAAAACTTGGCGCGATGACACAACGGATACCGAATGCCAGCAGGGCATAGACGGCCGATTCTCGTGACGAACCACAGCCGAAGTTCTCGTCAGCAACCAGAATCCCCGAGTTTCGATACGGCGTCTGGTTGAGAATGAAATCCGAGTGTTCACTGCCGTCTTCAGCAAATCGCTGATTGTTGAACAGGATTCTCTGGTAGTCCGGATCACTGACGGGGATTTTGTTGAACCGCGTTGGACAAAGCTGGTTGGTGTCGAGGTTGCGCTCATCAAACGGTACGGCAACTGCTTTAAGAGATGTGAATGCGTCCATGGTTCAGGCACCACCTTTGAGGTTTCGGACATCGGTCAAATTGCCCGTGATCGCCGCCGCGGCTGCCATGCTTGGGCTGACGAGGTGAGTGCGGCTGCCTTTGCCCTGTCGACCGCGAAAATTGCGATTGCTTGTTGAGGCGCAGCGTTGACCTTGGGCGAGCTCGTCACCGTTGATTGCCGTGCACAGCGAGCAACCGGGATCCCGCCACTGAAACCCGGCGTCCTCGAAAACCCTGTGCAGGCCCTCGTTCTCGGCCTGTTGCTTGACGGTCTGGGAGCCCGGCACCACCCATGTGGTCACGCGGGCCTGTCCGAGTTTTGCGACTTCGGCCGCGGCCCGAAGATCCTCGATGCGTCCATTCGTGCACGATCCAATGAACACGTGATCGACCGCAATAGTGTCAAGCGGCTGACCGGGGGCAAGATCCATGTAGGCGAGGGCGGCTTCTACATCGGCCTTCTGTTCTCTCGTGCTCGCGTCAGCGGGATCCGGCGTCGTCTCGGTAATTGGGGCGGCATGTTCAGGGCTGGTGCCCCAGGTGACCATTGGCGCAACGCTACTCGCATCGACGACAGCTTCCTTGTCAAACCGGGCCTCGTCGTCGCTGGTGAGACTGCTCCAGTGTTCGATCGCTCTGTCCCAGAGCGCGCCTTCTGGCGAGAACTGACGCCCGATCAGATAGTCGAATACGGTCTGATCAGGTGCGATCATTCCGGCTCTGCCGCCGGCTTCGATTGACATGTTGCAGACGGTCATTCGCTCTTCCATGGACAGCCGATTGATCGTGTCACCACAATATTCAATCGCGTATCCCACCGCACCGGCGGCGCCTATTTGCGCGATCACTTTCAGGATCAGGTCTTTGGCCGTGCAGCCGAAGGGCAGAGTGCCATCGATACGTATGCGAAAATTGCCCGGGCGGCGCTGCCAGAGCGTCTGGGTCGTCAGAACGTGTCTTGTTTCAGACGCGCCGATGCCAAAGGCCAGGGCGCCAAACGCGCCATGCGTTGAAGTGTGGGAATCAGCGCCCACCATCAGCGAGCCAGGCTGGGTCAAGCCAAGTTCTGGCGGCACGACATGAAGAATTCCCTGCTGGGGGTCGTTGATGCCGAAGAGCCTGAAGCCATGTTCTCGTGATTTCGACTCCTGCAATTCGATCATGGCACGGATTGCAGGGTCGGTCGCCGATTCGATGCCAAGACGACGGTTAGTGGTAGGAGCGTAATGATCCGCGAAGGCATAGATCTGATCAGGCCGCAGAACGGATTGATCTTCGAGTGCCATGTGATCAAACGCGTGACGAGCCCCCTCATGTATCAGACAACGGTCTACGTACAGCAGCGTGTCGCCTTCCGGAGTTTCGGTGATGGCGTGGCGGTTCCAGATTTTGTCAAATAGCGTGCTTGGTGAAGACACGGGGATTCCTTCACGATACGAATTGATTGGCAGGATACCGAATCAGGGGCGTGTAACGGCGGCAGGATTTCAGCCTGCGACTGATCAGAGCGAGATGTATGATGATCACATCATGAGTCACCCCTATCGCATCCCGGCCGGCATCAGTGAAACCGAGCTGGTGGTAAAGAAAAGCCGCTTTATCGCCCGCGCTTCCATGGCGACAACTCGTGAGGAGGCTATGGAGGCACTCGCACGAATGAGAGCGGACTTTCCTGATGCGGGCCACCACTGCTGGGCCTACATTCTGGGAATGCCGGAGCAGGCAGCCAGTGCAGCGATGTCAGATGATGGCGAGCCGTCCGGTACCGCAGGCAAACCTATTCTCAACGTGCTGAAGCACAAAGATGTGGGCGATATCATGCTGGTCATCGCGCGATATTTCGGCGGTATCAAGCTTGGTGCGGGTGGTCTCGTTCGTGCGTACTCCGGGGCGGCGCAGCAGTTGATGGATGAAATCAACGTTGTCGAGCACGTCGTTCGGTCCAGACTCGAAATTGTTCTTGATCATGCAGACGAACAGGCGCTGCGTCACTGGCTCGATAACAACGACGGTATTTTGGTCAGCACGGACTATCAGCAGCGCGTCCGGTGCACCATTGAAATCCTTGAAGACAGTCTTGAATCCCTGAACGCCCAGTGCGGCGCCAGGGCCTGGCAGCTTTATCAGCCCTGACGATCGCTTACACAGGTTTATAAGCGTGATACCAGCTTTGCGCCGATTGTTTGACGACGGAGACCACTCTTTTGATGGCATTGGTGGTTCGGATTTTCGTCATGTATTCGCTGGCTTCAATCGAGGCAATCGAATCTTTTGGCTCCAGCGTCCAGTCGTCCGCGTCATAGCCCGCGCGTAAAAGGTACTTGCTGAAAAGTGGACGAAAGAATTCAACATCCTGTTCGGTAAACCAGTAGCGCCAGTTGCCCGACGATCTTGTTCTCGCTACGCGCTGGCGGTTCTGGGGCAGCGAAAAGTCTCTACCGGTTTGAAGACCGGTAGCCTTATCAAGCCCGGAAGTGTTGTTCGCAACAATCTCTTCGTAGTGGACGACATCAAGATGTTTTTCGATGGAATCAAACTGAAAACACAAATGGTCGTACCAGCTGCCCT
This sequence comes from uncultured Gammaproteobacteria bacterium, assembly GCA_938034705.1. Lineage (GTDB taxonomy): Bacteria > Pseudomonadota > Gammaproteobacteria > Arenicellales > CALHMG01 > CALHMG01. The sequence continues at coordinate 33,011 of CALHMG010000055.1, read as the reverse complement.
GCCACGCGGCGAGCTGATCGGCGTTGTTGGTCAGGGTTCCGGAAACGATCTGCAGGAACGACAGGTCGGACGGATTCTGTTCCTTTTTTCTGACACGGTTGTGTGCGATCTGGTAAAGATCGTCGGGTGCTCTATGATTGCTGTACCAGTGATAGAAAAATGAACTGATCATCACGTCCCGTGGATCCCGCGCGACCCAGACCCTGTGCTGATAGAGGCTGGAATTCTGATAGATCGCATCCCAGTTGGTTTTGTTCGTGGGATAGATCAGGCACTTTGTGACAACGGCCTGACTTTTTGCGGTGACCTTGCGATGAAACTCGCTGTCTTGTGCACCACCCAGCGTCCGCGGCTCAAACGCCAGCACCTTTCTGCCCGAAATGGCATCGAACACCCGGTAGGCGAGTGCCGTCGTTCCGCTTCGGTTGAGACCAAGCAGGAGAATTTTGGGAGCTTCAGTCACGGAGGTCTCGTGTTCGCAATGGTCAACTTCGTTGCCGGACGAGGTGAATTTCGGCGCAGTCAGTCTGCCGACTCCAGGGGCCTGCTGTGGAGCCGGCAACGGCGCCCCGGACACACTCAGGCCCCTAAGTGTACTCCAGACGACCGTGTTCTTTTCAAAGCGGGGAATTCCTCTGCGAAGACGTGTCGCGTTCGGTAAAATAGCCACGCAACATGCGCTAGCCCGCCATCAACGTCTCGAGCTTGTATGCACACTTTAGACTTCTACCACGACGTCAAAACCCAGGGATCACCATGAAATTCGGATTAGGACAATCAGCTCCACGTGTTGAAGATCAACGCCTTCTGACCGGTCGAGGCCGTTATACCGACGATCACAATTTACCTGGCCAAGCGTGGGCAGTTCTTGTGCGTTCACCGCACGCTCATGCGCGCATACGTTCGATAGACAAGACCGACGCGCTTGAGGCTGACGGTGTCATAGCAGTGCTTGATTTTGATGATCTCGATGGCGACGGCATTGGAACGATCCCGGCGTTCGGTCCGCGACTCGTGCCGCTCACAAGGCCCGATGGTCAGCCAATCTATGAGCCGGAGTATCCGGCGCTTGCAGGTGACGTTGTTCGATATCCGGGACAACCGGTGGTCATGGTGATCGCAGAAACACTGGCCCAGGCCCGGGACGCTGCCGATACCGTGTTTGTTGACTATGAGGATCTCGCCGCCTGCACAGAAACATTGACCGCCAACGATGGAACACAGCCGGCGGTATGGGATGACTGCGCGGACAATGTTTGCTTTAACTTTAAGGTTGGCGACAAATCGGGCGTTGAAGACGCACTGGCACGTGCGGACCACGTAACCAAAATTCGTCTGCCAATCTCACGCATCACCACAAACGCGATGGAACCAAGAGCGGCTCTCGGCGAATACGACGAATCCCAGAACCGTTACACGCTTTACTCGGGCAACCAGGGGCCCCACGACATGCGACACCATCTCGCAAAATACCTGCTCAAGATTCCCGAGAGCCAGTTGCGCGTGGTGAGTCCTGACATGGGTGGCGCGTTTGGCTTGCGTGCCTCAATCTTTCCTGAACTACCGCTGGTGCTGTGGGCCGCGAAGCGTATCGGTCGACCGGTTAAGTGGCGCGGTGATCGAAGCGAGATGATGCTTGCTGAAGATCAGTCACGCGACATGGTCATGGACCTGTCGCTGGCTCTGACAAAAGAAGGCGATTTCCTGGGTCTCGATGTCAAAACCGTCGCGGCCTGCGGTGCCTACCTTTCGTACTTCAGTCCTCTGCCCGCGTTTGGAAACATGGGTGGCGTTGCCGGCGTTTACACAACGCCCAAGATTCATGTTGATGTGACTGGAGTATTTACCCATACGCCACCGATCTGTCCCTACAGAGGTGCCGGGCGGCCGGAAGCGACGCTGGCGATAGAGCAGATTATCGATGTCGCCGCGCGCGAAATGGGTATCGACCGGGTCGAGCTGCGCCGACGTAACATTATTCCCGAAGACGCGTTCCCGTTTCAGACGGGGCTGACGTTTAACTACGACTGTGGCGAGTTCGAAAAAAACATGGATCAGGCGATCAGCGAGATCGACTTTGACGGTTTTGCAGCGCGTCGTGCCGAATCAGAAAGTCGCGGCAAGATTCGCGGAATTGGCCTGGCAAACACCATAGAGCAGGCGGCCGGTCTGCTTGACGAAGGTGCCGAAATTCGATTTGACCAGAGCGGCAGCGCTACGGTCTATATGGGCGTTCATTCCCACGGGCAGGGTCACGAGACGGTGTTCCGGCAACTCATTGCCGACAAGCTGGGGCTGGAGTTTGAAAATATTCGCTATGTCATGGGCGATACGGACCAGGTGCCTTACGGGCACGGAACCGGTGGCTCCAGATCATCGGGACTGGGCGGGTCCGCCTTGACGAAAGCTGCCGAGATGGTGATCGAGAAAGGTAAGCGTGTTGCGGCGGTTCAGCTCGAGGCTGCGGTCGAAGATCTGGAATTTGTCGATGGCTCGTTCAGCATTGCCGGTACCGATCGTTCCATGTCGATGCAGGACGTGGTCGAAGTGGTGTTTGACCCAAAGCGACGGCCGCCTGAAGAAGACGGCGGTCTTGGCGCGTTTGCGACGTTCAAGCCCACGGGTCCAACGTTTCCCAACGGTTGTCACATCTGCGAAATTGAAATTGACCCCGAGTCTGGCGTCACGACGATGGAACGCTATGTGGTTGTCAAAGACTGCGGAACCATCATGAATCCCCGACTTCTGACGGGACAGCTTCAGGGCGGCATCGTGCAGGGTTTTGGACAGATTCTGATGGAGAATATCGTGGTCGATTCGACCGGTCAGAACCTGTCCGGTTCGTTCATGGACTATTGCATGCCCCGTGCAGACGACGTTCCCTTTTGCGAGATCGACTACAACCCGGTACCCACCAAGACCAACCCTCTCGGTATCAAGGGCGCGGGTGAGGCGGGATGCGTTGGTGGTCTGGCCTCGGTCATGGTTGCCATGCTTGATGCCCTCGCGTCGCGCGGTGTCGATGACATCGTGATGCCGGCATCGCCCGAGCGAGTGTGGCGTGCGCTGCAGTCGGTCAACAAAGCTGCGTAACGGGTATCCGACTGCTTGCTCGAGACACATCAAAACTCGGATTTGATGAAATTCAATGTCCGTGTCAGGCGGGTTTTAGTCGCGACTTCGTAGTCAACGGTGCCCGGGGTTTGTTGCAGAGCCGTTCGGAACCCGGCGTCGAGCACCTCGAACAGCTGTCGAAGGTTTTGGGTGCCGGAGTTCGAGCTGTACATGGTCAGCTGGTAACCGATATCAGAACGCTCAGGGCGGCCCATGAAGTGGATGTAGATCGAGCATTGGTGTCTGTCGAGACAGTCTGCTCGATTTACGATGAGTTGACTGCCGGCTGATTTTCCATCGCGCTGACGATAGCCCTCGAGCACGGTGGCAACGGATTTCTCTACAGCCTCGATATCGCGCGCGGTGAAGTGCGCTGTCGGAAACCTGAATATGTAACTCACCTTATCCATAGTCAGCAGCGCGACTACTGCCGACATGCAGACAATTAAGCCCACAATCGCGGCGACAACCGGCCAGAACGGGAACTGCCGTGTCATATCCTGCTGCTTTCCGTGAATGAGTTAACAACAGTATAGGACTCCGGGCCGATGACGACAGGTCTTACCGATCAGTGTTGAATTTCTCAAAGATTCTCGCTGCAAAAAAAGACCGGGATGCCCGTGGCGTCCCGGTTGAAAGTCCCAAGAGGAAGGAGAGGGAATCGGTCTGCGGCTGCCGCGCTTCAGATCTTTACGGTACGGCAGGCATTACAGTTTTTCATTCATGTTCACTTACACAGGCTGAAGGTGACGATTGCGATCGACGAGGTTCTCGGGTGTGTTTGATCTATTGGATGTCATTGTTGTTTCGCTGATCTGTGGCTTTGCCCACATGACGCAGTATGCGCGTCCGTACTTTCACGTACCGGCAAGTAAACTCGTGAATCATGGGTAATATTTGCCCCGAGGCGCACCCGCGGTTGAGGTGCTATGGTCACCGCTCCGATCGTTTCGACAGGACGATATGATGAGCTCAGCAATTTCGTACGTTCAGGACGTGGTTGATCCCGGGGGAAGCGGAGTGCAGTTTCGCGCTTCGGTTTTACAGCAAGGCAATGGTGTGAAATGAAAGTTTGCGGAATCGTCCTCAAGGCATCCGACGCGACACTTTGCGTCATCGACGAGCAGCTCAATCACGTCGAGGTCGAGCGCAAGATCACGCTTGGCGACGATGAATCGAGGGAGGCAATCGTCGAGTTCATGGAGTCGGTTGCCAGGTTCATTCAGGCAAATGACGTTGAAGCGATTGGTGTCAAAAAGCGCAGTAAAACGGGTCGCTATGCGGGCGGTGGGCTCACCTTCAAGATGGAGGCGCTGATTCAACTGGCAAGCAACGTTCCGCTGGTTTTCATTACGCCCCAGGCGCTCAGCGCCTTCGACAAGAAAACGCCCGTGTCGTGTCCTGAGTCACTCACCAAAGATCAACAGCCGGCTTTCCAGACTGCCGTCTATACGCGCAAACAGCTCAGCGACGACGCATAGCCTGTCGATCTGGCACTGAACAGCGTCCGACGCCGTTCGGACCTGATTTGCGTAGCTCGTATAAATGATCGGCGCATTTCGGACCTGAAGGTGCGCATTCCAAAAAAAAGATCGGCGCAATTTCAGGGGAGAGAAAGTCAGGGGTGACTTTTGCGCCGATCTTGAAGTGCCTTGCGGCTACTTGGAAGACAATAAATCAGCCGTTGCGTTGCTGGCGGTTCCGCTTCACGGGAAGCTCGATACCGAGTTGTTCAGCGCATGCGGTCTTGGCGGCACGTTTTTCCGCGCGCTTTTGCTGGCGCTCGGCTTTGCGAGTCTCACGAGCGGCTGCGATTTCAGCCTCTGTGATGTCGCCACTGGCGTCGGAATCGATCGAGGCAAAGTTTTCCTGAGCCTTTGCGATGGCTGCCGTGGTGAATTCACCGAGATCGATTGCACCGTCAAAATCGGTGTCTACTTCGGCGAGACGTTCTTCCCAGGTAGGTTTGCCTGATTCGCCAAGAGACGCCTGAATGCACTCGCGCAGTTCAGATGAGTTCGCATTGCGGCGACCAACTTCATCTTCAGTAATGCTCCCGTCATCGTTTTTGTCACGACGATCGAATTTTCGCTCCAGGCGCGCGCTGCGAGCTTCCGTGTATTCGGCCAGCGAGATTGTGCCGCTGGCGTCGGTGTCCATGCGTTCGATCATTCTTGCGGCTCCACCAGGACCAGCCTGAGCGGTGCTGACCATCGCACCCAATGCGACGACTGATGCGGTAATGAGAGACAGGGATTTTGTAGGGATAGACATAAAACAAATTTCTCTTGATGTGGTTTGAACTGGAATCATTTCGCCGCGATGTTGGCGGGCTTAATTACAGAACAGGTGGGACAGGTTTTTCTTCCCGATAACACCAAAAAAATTTTCTGAATTCGTTTGCGGTAGCCCCTGCCAGACAATCGGCATGCAGGGGTACAAGGACTAAGTCACCTGTCTCCTCAGGGAAACGTTCCTGATTAAAGAAAGGTGCCTTTTGCGTCGGGATAGGTTCGCATCCGAATACGCCACTCGCCGGAGAGTTCACGGCACGCAACGCCGACCTCACGCTGATTCTCGGCAGAGGATGAAACGTCATATTCACGACAGTAGCGCCCGTCTTCCAGTTTCCACGTTCGAACGATACTGATCGCGGCGTCGCTTGAAGTGCCGGCAAGGGTCAGCTTGGCGGTCGTCCCGCTGGCGAAGGTTTCAAGCGCGTTGTTCAGTTCATCGCGAGAAACGCCAAACTCGAGATTCGATGGTGGCGCCGTTTGCGCGATCGCAGGTGCAGCGGGCGTCGTCATTCGCTCAGCCATAATGCCAAACAGAGCACCGCCCAGGAGCATGATGACGCTTGCCGCCGCTGCAAGCGGAATGGAAACAGAACGCATCCACGGCGACACGCCACGGACCATCGTGTCGGCGTCTATACGTGGTAGCGGGGTTTCGTTGATTTCACCGAGGCTCTGTCGCAGCAGATTATCAACACTTGCAAACGACTCGAGGCGAGCCTGTGCTTCCGGTCGATTGTTGAGAAGATCTTCCACCTGAAGGTGTGTTTCGTCGTCAAGCTCACCGTCAAGGAGTGCGCTGAGGAGTTCATCTCTGGATTGATTATTCATTGTCTTGATAAATCGTGTTGGCTACTTTGCCGTGTTGTCACTGACAAGTTTGGGTTTTGGTCGTTCGTCGAGTCCTGAAACCAGCGCTGAACGAGCTCGCGCAATTCTGCTGGTCACCGTTCCGATAGGGACATTCAGTATCTCCGATGCCTCTTTATATGAAACACCTTCTACTGCTACAAGCAGCAGCACGACCCGCTGATCCTCCGGAAGCTGAGCCACAAGTTTGCGGACCTGCTCAAACTGCAGACTGCTCTCCGGTGAACTCTGCCGATGTGCCTGAACGTCAGCCGGGTCAACGTCACTTGCATAGCGCTGACGAACGCGCGACGCGTCGATACCGTTGAGATGAACGGTCTGAATGATTCGAAACATCCAGCTGTCCAGACGGGTACCCGGCTTCCATTGATGAAGCCTCGTGAACGCACGTTCGTAGGCGTTTTGCACCAGATCGTCGGCCTGATCCATCGAGCCTGTCAGACCATACGCAAAACGACGAAAACGCGGCTGCAATGCTGTCAGCTGGTCAACGATCTCGCGATATTTGGGGTCGATCATGCGTCAGAGGAATCCGTGTACTCGCCTGAAATGGGTGGCGTTTCAGTAACAACAGCCCAAGTCGGAATTTAATCCGTAATTGTGCACACTATTTTTTTTGCGAGGTGAGGGAAGAAAACCCGAACTGGGCTGTTCTTGAGACAGACGGGGACATCTTCGGGCCCCGGAACTTTGGCAAGTTCACACAACCGCTTAGCGATAATTCAACGAATCAATGAGTTAGAGTAGTATTACCCCATGAATCCTTGTCCCTCCATTGATACAGCCAGACGCAGCAGGTCGCGTTCTTCGGTGTTTAGACAGCCGGGGGTGATCTTGCTGAGCGTGACGCTGGGTTCATTTTTTCCGACCCTGGTCAGTTTAAGTGCGGGGACCGGAACATCCGGACACGTCAAGTTGCCGAGTATCGAGTTGCACTATGGCGATGCCGAAGCACAGCGGACCTCCGGGCGTGGCGACGGTGGCCGTGGTGACGGTGATCGTGGCGACGGTGGCCGTGGCGACGGTGGCCGTGGTGACGGTGGCCGTGGTGACGGTGGCCGTGGCGACAGTGGTCGTGGTGACGGTGGCCGTGGCGACAGTGGCCGAGGCGACGGCGGCAGCGCAGGGCAGGGCGCCCAAGGCGGACAGGGTTCCCAGGGCGGTCGGGGTTCTCAGGGCGGCCAAGGCTCTCAGGGCGGACAGGGTTCTCAGGGTGGACAGGGTTCCCAGAGTGGTAGCGGGTCCCAGGGAAGTCAGGGGGGACAGTCCTCCAATGAGAGCGATCGATCGCGTTCTGATTCGTCCGACGCCGGTAGTAACGAACAAAACGGCGTGAGCGGCGGTCGAGGCTCCGCACCGGCCAGTGCGCCAGACAGATCCGCGACGCCAAAGGGTCGCGCGGCCGCAGAAAAATCGAAAGACAAATCCAAATCTACGAAGGCAGCCCGCGACCGCGTCAAAGAAATGGTCAGCGGCGAAGGGGGACGTGAATTGTCGAAAGAAGAGGAAGCCGAGGCGATTCAAAACGGATGGCAGTAGCTCGCACTCCGAGCGAAATTTATCGAACCAGCGCAGGACAGATCATAAGTTGAGTAGTGGTCCAGCCAGGTGATGAGACTTAATCGGTCTCTGATCGCACTTTCATTGGTACCGATTGCCTTCGGTATGATGGCCTGTGCCCGCACCACTGATCGTGCCGCTCTGGAGATTCTGAATACCGCATTGACGGCCGAAGACCTGATGCAAATGGAGCTGGCGGTCAACGCTGCGCTGGAGGTTCTGCCCAGTGATGGCGTCAACACGTGGGAAAACCCGGTAAGTGGCCGCAGCGGAGCCGTCACCCCGATGAAAACAATCCGAATCGACGAGCCACGCGGTTTTTGTCGTATCTATCTTAATCAGGTATTTGAGCGGACGTCCCTGTCGGTGCTGCAAAGTTCGCGACTGATGGCGTGCCGCCAGAGCGAGCGGAACTGGATTATCTGCGACCAGGACCCGAAGTCATGTGTTCGTGAGTTGCGTGAACTTTAATGCCCGCCTGAAGCCAATGTGCTGACTGACACTTCCACCGACATCCGAGCCCACCAGGTTGTCGTGTGGTTAGTTCTTTTGACTTAATCAACTGCGATGCGATGGTGCTCGTGCGGCGTCCGTCTCCCGCGGGTGTCGGCGCAACCCGACCTGAGGACGCTGCTGCTGTCGCCGGCTTGTCGCTTTCATGTTGCCCGGCTCTCTACTGATCGACGTCATCTTAAGCCGCTCTGAAGATTTCCTTAATACGCTCTGGATAGACTGATCAACTGGATCAGATCAGATGTCACTGGCTGCGGCGAGGACACGCAAAGGGAGCAAACCGCAATGATGCGAACAGCAGGTTCAATAATCTCACTTCTGGTAGCGGCAGGACTTGCCGGCTGCAGTGATGGAACGACGAGCAGCGGTGGAGGTGGCGAAGACGCAAGCGACTGTGTGGAACGTACGCTCAACACGATCTACGCCAACGACTGCAAGTACGATGTCAACGTGATCATCTTCAAGGCGGGCGAGAAGGCCTTCAGGGTGAAGGGCGAAAATGCGTCGACGCGTTCCTCTACCGGGGCGGGTTTCGGAGCGTGTCGCAGTCCCTCGATTCCGGTGCTGAACGCGACCCATAGCGGCTACACCTGCAGTTAGCCAGATCGACATCCCGTCGCGCTGGCGTCGATGACCGCAAACTAGGTAGTTCGGCCTACTTTTGACCGCGGCTCATCGGCGCAGTCGCCCGACAGATAAGCGCAACCCCGAGGCCAATCGTAGGGACCGTGATGCCTGCTGTCGCGGGATCTTGGGCTTGAAAACTTGCGTGTCCTATACATTAAAGATGCTTGCCTCTCTCTTCGTCAGACCTATGGGATCGCCCGCCATGCGCTTTTCGCCAAAATCACCCGCAAATTTTGCCCTTGCCCTCGTTCTCGCACTGACACTGTCAGGCTGCAGCGATGACGACAAGAACGACGTCAGTAACGAGTCCGAAGGCGGCGTTGTGGATACGGTTAAGTCTGTGGTGAAAAAAACGAAAGGACTCAAGAACGATCTGCTGACCTATGTGCCTGCAGATACGATTCTCTTTGCGGGCACCGGCGAGCCAACATCACAACAGGAATATCTGGCGTTTCTGAAGCCGGGAATGTTCCAGATGTCCGACGTTCAGGCACGGCTTGAAGGCAAAGAACCCGAGGGACCTGGTGGTCGAATGCTGTTTGGCCTGTATGCCAGATACATGAAGGCACTCAACGATGATCCCGCCAGCCTGTCGTCCGTCACAGGCGTGGACAAGGACTGGAACGCAGGTCTTTATACCGTTGAGGTCGCTCCGGTGTTGAGAATAGCCCTCGAGGAATCTGCAACTTTTGAGAAATTTGTGAAAGAGGTAGAAACTGAACATAGCGTCACCGCAGTCGATTCAGACATCGGCGACTTTCGGATTCGGCGCTATGAGCTTGAAAAGAATCCGGGAGAAACTGCCGGTCTTGATCTTGTCATCGCCAACGACGACGACTACGCGGTGGTGACACTGCAGCCCCAGAGCCTCGGTGCGGAAGTTCTGGAAAAGTCGCTGGGTATCACCAAGCCGTCAAGTTCGGTTGTGGATACGGGCGTTCTCAACAATCTTGTGGTGGATCAGGGGTTCTCGCCGGCGTGGATAGGGTTTCTGGATCACCAGCAGATTTTTGAATATGTATCCGATTCCAAAAAAAGCGAATTCGTAGAGGGGCTCAAAGCACTTGATGGGCCCTTTAAGGAGGACGCCGAGGATAATCCGTTTACAGATCCGGTCTGTCGTAAGGAATACGGGGAGATCGTAGCGCGATGGCCGCGCAGTGTTTTCGGTTATACGAAATGGGAACCCGCCTCGGACCCCATGATCTTGAACGGCGTGATGCGTATCGAGACAACCAACACAGAATTTCTTGATCAACTCAAGACCATTCAGGGCAAGTTGCATATGCCAAAGACATTGATCGATGCGAAGCCTGCGTTGGTGATGGGGCTTGGCGTAGATATTGATGCGTTTCTGCCATTCGTGCGCTGGCTTGGCGGTGCACTGGCCGCAAACGCGTGGCAGTGCGAATCTCTTGCAAAGTATGCCGAGAGCTTCTCGGCGACCAGTGGACCTGCTCTGGGAATGGCAGGCGTAATGCTTTCGGGTATCAAAGGTGCGACTCTGGCGGTGCTTGATGCCAAAGCATCGGGAGACCCCAATCAGCCGGTTGAGGTTCTCGATGCGGTGCTTGCGGTAAACACCAGTAACCCGGGTGCGTTGGTCACCATGTTGATGTCGGCACCCTTTCTGGGCGGTGCACAGTTGTCCACCGACGGCACGCCAACACCAATAGCGTTGCCGTTTCCCCAGGTCAGTAATATTGCACCGATGCTGGTGGTAAAAGATTCTGCCGTCGCGCTTTTTGCAGGCGACCGGGCTGGCGCCGTCGCTGAATCACTCGACACAAGTGAGCCGATATCGAGCTTTCTTTCCATGCAGATGGATTACGGCAAACAGGCCGACATCATGATGGGCGCGATGCAGGCACAGAATTCAGGAACTCCCGCACTCACTGATGAGCAGCTAAAGGCGATTGAGTCCTTGAAGTCCATCGACGCCGAAGTCGGCTTTTCGTTTGAGGTCGGTGACGGAGCGATCGAGCTTGGAACTCAGATGCAAATGCAGAAATAGGATGTGATGCCGGCCGGTTTTGACTGGGTCCTAATGGGGCCGGCAGCAGCATGATGACGTGATTTCAAAATCTGTTCGCGCCCGCGCGACGGCAAGGCGTTGAGAGAGCAGCGCCGATTCACTGGACACGCCCCTTCGGTTCACACATTCCAGGAGGCCAACCAGGCTCCAGATGTTGTCCGGGTGGCTGCAGCACCTCGGAACAGTAGTTGTGGCATCGTTGGCGAGACCAAGGTCCACGCGATACACCGCTTCAGCCTCTTCGTATTGACCCTGCTCAAGCAGTAACGCACCCAGCGCGTGTCGCGGCGGGTGCATCCACGGCCACGGTTCAGAGTAGTTGAGTCTGTCGTCCCGTGAAACCGCCAAGCGCAGGTGCTCAAAAGCTGACTCGTAGTCGCCCCGATGATAGGCCAGTTCGCCATCAAGCATGGCCTGGCCAACGGCAAGTACGTTGACGACGGGGTTGCTGGAGATGATGGCATCTTCTGAAAATTCGGCCGCCGCACGTTGGAATAGTTCCCTCGCTCGCTCCGCCTGGGAAAACTGCCTGAGGTTGGCATGGCCAACACCCTCGCCGTAGGCGTGCAGGGCATAACGAATCGGTGTCGTTTCCGGTTTTGGTGGCGCCGGTTCGCGAGTCAATTCGTCCCACTTGCCGAACCTGACCAGCACATGGGTACGCATTGCGGAATAGCCGTCAAGGATCGAGCCCATGAAGGGCGCGCTGCGCTCGATCAGGTCTTCGGTCGCGATGGCACAGATTCGGTCTGCCGCGTACATCGCGCTGCGGTATTGCCCGATGAACATGGCGGCATACATATACAGATGCAGATCATGACAGCGTGCGGTTGAGTAAAAATTGTCGACTCCGGCGAAATCCAGATATTTGTCATCGGTGGACACGGCTCTTTTGCTCTGCTCAAGCGCTTGTGCGTAGTCACCACAGATCACGTAAATGTGGGCCGGCATATGTTCAAGGTGCCCGGCATCAGGCGCATATCCACAAAGCATATCGGCAGCAGGAAGTGCACGCTCGGGATACGGCGACATTTCCAGCGCGTGTATGAGCATATGGGGGATCCCTGGATGGATGACTTCAGTTGCGTTGATAGTTTCCATGGCTCGCTCAAGCACGCCCAGCGCTTCTTCTGTCAGCGCGCCGTCACTCGGTTGACCGGTTGTCATATCCCACAGCAGTCGGGGTGTACAGGTGACAGCGGCTTCAGCAAAGAGTGCTGCTATGTCGAGATCATCGGGGTGGAGTCGATGGACCTCACGCATGGCATCGGTAAATTCCCGATGCCATGAGTCGAGTACCGCACGATCGAACATCTCTGGTGACTGATAGCGTTTTGCGATTGCAACTATCAAAGCCGTGTCGGCGGGATTGCAGTGTGCTGCAAGTTCCTTTGCATTGGCTGCAGCCCTGAAGCAGATCAGTAAAGCGATCTCGATTTCTTCGTCGCTGAAGCGCGTCCAGGGACGGTTGTAAAAAGGTCCAGCGGCGTACGCGATTCCCCACCACGCCATCGCGCAACCCCTGTCGTGCTCAAGGGCACGATGGAAACAGGCAACAGCTTCTTCGTGGTTAAAACCGTACAGCCAGTTCAGTCCGCGATCAAACCATGTCTGAGCTTCGCGATCTGGTGTAACAGGTCGCGTCCAGGAACCAAGAGCAAAGGGATAGTGCATGACGCAATCTCGGGACCGTCGCCAGGTTGGTCTTGGACGAATCTACCACGGCGGATGCGCGGGCGGTGCCTGAAAGCCATAACCCGCGGTCAAATTGCTGAGGCGGAACCCCGGGGATTGCTTCCCCGGTGCACTAGCCTGTCGCGCTGGATTTGATCGAGTCACCGACATCCAGACCGGCCTGCTCCAGCGCTGACTTGATCTTCCGGATTTCGGCGTCAGTGAGTTTCATTAACGGTGGACGCACCACGGCTCTGTCCTGTCGACCGAGAAGGACCGCCGCTTCTTTCATTCGGTTGTGCATATCGAGAAAGGGGGCCGAATAAAATGCCTGTGCGACAGGACGAATGCGGTCATTGATTTCCTGCGCAAGCTTGAGATCGTCCTTCTGGACAGCGCTGAAAAGCTGGCTCTGAAGGTCCGGAATGATACTGCCGGCGCCGGAAAGAAGTCCGTTACACCCCATCGTAAGTGATGCCATTAGCCAGGCGCTGTTGGTGCTCAGCACGTTGATGGGGTTGGGAAGATTCTGCAGCGTCGTGATGTTGCGCTCATGTTCCAGCGGCTCGGCCGTCCAGTCCTTGATCGCCTTGATACTGGGAATGGCTTCGAAAAGACGTAGCAGGGTATCGAGCGGGTAGGCGAGGTTGGTCCATCTCGCGTAGTTAAATGCGATCAACGGAAGGTCACTCGCCGCGGCTACCGCTTTGAAATGTGTTTCTGCCATTTCAGGGCGCATCTCGCCACCCATCATCAGGGCGTTGCTCGGGAACACCAGCAGGGCGCTTGCGCCGGCGGCTTCACTCATCCGCGCGATTCTGGCGGCTTCCATGCTGCCGTCTGCGTAAATACCGGCGATGACGGGGATGCGATCTCCGATTGCGTCAACCGTGCGTTCGAGGATTTCACGCTGTTCGTCGAACGTGCAGGCGTGCACTTCTGACGCATGTCCGTTAACCGTAATCGCCGAAAGGCCGGGCGTTGCAACAACATCTTCAAGATGTCTCACCATCTCGCCCCAGTTGATCGTGAAGTCATCATTGAACGGGAGCAGGGTTGCAGGAATAACGCCAGCGGGTGTGTAGGGTTTACGTATGGCCATCAGAATGTCCAGGATTGGGTTAGCGTGGGGTCAGGAAAAGCGAAGTTAAGCGACGGCGGAACCAAGGCCTGGTTGAACTGAAAACAGCGTGGTAACTGCTCTCAGGCCTTTGTCGTGGATTCATGAACGCTGCCACGTTCGATTACGTAGAGCGTATCAAGCAATCCCTCGATGTGTTGATCGTTGGATTCGGCAATCAGAACGCAAAGGCCTTCATTTTTAAGATCCTCGAGGACATCCAGCATGCGCTTGGCGAGAACCGGAGCAATGCCTTCCGTGGGTTCGTCGAGCAGCAATATCTCGTGACCCACCATGAGTGCGCGTGCAAGCGCGACGAGTTTTTGCTGCCCGCCGGACAGCGCGCTGGCCTTGCGAGCGCGAAACTCGGAAACCTCGGGGATGAGACCGTAGATCCAGTCGAGTCGGTCTTTTGAGCCGTCAGCTTTGGTTGACCAGACTGGCAGCAACACATTTTCCTGCACGGTCAGCGTCGGTACCAGGCGCCGGTCCTCGGGCATGTAGCCGACGCCGAGATGTGCTCGACGATAGTCGGGTTCAGCCATCAGGTCCCTGTCATCAAATCGGATGCTGCCCGACGCCGCAGGCAGCAAACCCATAATCGATCTCAGGAAAGTCGTCTTGCCCGCGCCATTGCGTCCGATAAGGCCACACATCTTTCCCGACGGCAAAGTGAGAGACACGTCTCTCAGGATCGGCGTTGGGCCAATATTCACATCGAGGTCTTTTACCTGGAGCATGCTATCGATCCCCGTGCGCCTGGTGCTGACCGACCTTGTGGTCGCCAATCACGAATTCTCGAACTTCAGGATCGTTCAGCGCAATTTCAGGAGGAGCATCTGCGATTATGCGACCTTCATAAAAGGCCAGTACCCGCGTGGTGTATCGCTCGACAATCTCCATGTCGTGTTCAATAAACAGAACGGTGACGTCCTCCTCTTGCAGCGCTTCCATAACCACATCCATGAGGCTGAATTTCTCCTCAACGCTGATGCCGCTGGTGGGCTCATCAAGCAGCAACACATCAGGATCCGAGACCATCGCCATCGCGATGTCGAGCAGCTTGCGTATACCCTGGGGCAATGTGCTGGTTTCCTGATCGCGATATTCGTCAATCCGGTAACGCTTGAGAATGGCATCGACTTTATCTAAGAGCGGTTTACGATGCAGTGGTTTCAGCGCGCTGATCCCGTTCATGGCATCAGCTATGCCGGCGGCCTCCAACAGGTTTTCAAACGCGGTCTGCGTCAGAAAAACCTGCGGAACCTGAAACGAACGACTCATGCCGAGTTTGGTGATCTGTCGCGGAGCAAGTGCGGTGATGTTCTGTCCGCGCAGGAAAACCGTACCCGATGTAGGTTTCAGATATCCCGTGACCATATTGACGAAGGTGGTCTTTCCGGCACCGTTCGCGCCGATAATTCCCACGATTTCCCCGGGTACTACGGTCACGTTGATGTTATCGGCCGCCGTTACCGCGCCGAACGTCTTGTTCAGATCGCGGGTCTCCAGAAGGGGGCCTGATTGATCACTCATAGCTTACGCCTCGCGCCAAAAATTCTTGCGATGACCGACCACACTCCGCCCGGCAAAAAGAAAATTATCAACAGCAGAAAAGCACCGACAATCAGCTGCCATGCGTGAGGCGCCCACTCAAACGCATAGGTCCTGAGCAGATCGAAAATCATCGATCCTATGAAAGGCGCGGCGACGTTGCCGGTACCGCTCAGTATCGTGACAAAAACCAGTTCGCCAGAAGCGGTCCAGTTAACCATGGAGTCGGGGTCGACCTGGCTGAGCGTCAAAGCCAGACATGCGCCAGCAACGCCGGCGAGGGCCGCCGACATCGTGTACTTGATGTGGATCGCTTTTGCGACCGAGTATCCCAGATACTCGACGCGAATCTCGTTGTCTCTGATGGCGGTTGTCAGGTGTCCCAGCGTGGATCGCAGGTAGTAGTGAACCAGCAGCGCCGCGATATAGCCGAGCACGCACAGAAAACTGAAAAACGCGATCTTGTTGTCCTGGACATCTTCAAACTTGAAACCGAAAAAGGTCGGCGCGCCCACGTTGAATCCGTCTGTGCTTCCGAGCGACTCGGTTTTGACCAGAATTCCATAGAGGATCATCGAAAACGCCAGTGACAGCATCGCAAAAAAGATTTCGCGATACTTGCGCAGAATAAAGCCGAGCAAAAATCCACAGACGGTTGAAACGATCAAAGCTGCCGGTATCAGCAACATTACGTCATGAACACCCCAGTACTTGCCCAACAGGGCAACGGTATAGGCACCCAAGCCGTAGTAAAGAGCGTGCCCGAAAGACACAAGACCCGCGCGCCACAGCACCAGTAGCCCGATGACGGCGAGTGCCCGCGCAAATGAAATTGTGATCACACTCAGCACCCAGTCGGGCACCAGCATGCCGAGAATGATTGCGGCTATGAGGCCGATAGTCAGGCCCGGGACGGTCCAGTCACGTGAGGAATTCATGATCAGATCTTCCTGCTGCGCTCGGGCGCGAACAAGCCCTCGGGTTTGAATACGAGAACAATGGCCATCACGGCGAATACGACAAAGAGCTCGACCTGGGGGAAATTGTGTACAGCAATAGCCCGCGCGATGCCGACGATAAGAGCGCCGATGATGGCTCCTGGAATGCTGCCCATGCCGCCGATAGCGACAACCGCAAAACTGAGCACTACTACATCGACCGCGAAACCGGGCGCGACGGAAATCGTCGGCGCAACGTACGCTCCACCGAGTGCACCCAGCATCGCACCGAGAATGAACGTGACGATGTAAACGCGTTTGACGTTTATGCCCATTGAGATGGACATCTCGCGATCGTGGATGACCGCGATAAGCAGTCGGCCCCACGTCGTCTTGGTGAGCAGTAACCACAGTCCGATGCCGACCACGATTGCCACCGCGATCATTGTCAGCCCGTACACGGTTCGGGTAATGCCACCGATGTCGATACTGCCCAGAGCGAACATGGGCTGATCGGCAAAATAGGGATCTACACCAAAGATAAGCAGAATTGCGTCTTCGAGAATCAGAAACAGGGCAAACGTGGCGAGCACGGTGACTACCTCATCGCGTTCGTACATGTAGCGAAGAACGCAGCGCTCGACGAGATAACCGAGTACCAGTCCGACCACAATTGTTGCGACCGCGATCATGAGGAACGTAGAGCCTTCCGAGAACCCCATGTTCGTCCAGCGGCCGATCAGCCAGGCGGCCATATAGGCACCCCAGGCGTAGAAGTTGGCATGGGCGACATTCAGAATTTTCATGACGCCAAACACCAGCGTCAGGCCGACCGAGACGATAAACAGGTACGACGAGAACTCCAGTCCGTCGATGAGAATCGTCAGCGCGGTATTAAAGTCCACGAATCACAGGCTCCAATGAAAAAATCGCCGTGCGAGTGTTTCCCGCACGGCGTTTTTTGTGATCAGACTAGTTGCACTTGGCGCCTTTCATGCCGCCCTTGATCCATTCAACGCTGGTTTCGCCGTCTGGAGGCATCACACACTCCGCCGGGAAGAACTTCACGTCGGTAACGCCGGGCTCACCATTTTCGCTGTCGTACTTGGTGATGCCATACACGTTCTCGGTAATAGCCTGATGTCCGTCAGCAAGCGCAAAGTCCACGGTCGTGCTGAAGCTTTCGAACTTGGCTCCTTTGATCGCGGCGATGACCTGGTCCTGATCAGGGAAGTTGCCGCCGTTGTCCTTCATGGCTTTGTCATAGCCGTACTTGGCGGTCAGGATGGCCTGGGCATACTGGTATGAAGGGCCCGACGGATAGGTGCCGTAGCGATCCTTGTAAGTCGTCACGAACCAGGTGTTCAGCGCAGTGTCGCGATCCCGAACGAGAATGCCGTAGGGGCCGCGAGCGCCCAATATGATGCCGTCGGGTAACTTCTTGCCGAGACGATAGGCCGCGGTGCCACCAACCGTGAGGATGGCTTTCTTCTTTTTGAAAAGGCCACGGATATTTGCCTGGGAAATAAAGCTCTCGAGATCTCCACCCCAGAAACTGGAGTGAACCATTTCAGCCTTGTCCAGCGACATGGCCGAAATTTCAGAACCGTACTGTCCGGCAAAAATTTTCGGGAACTGTGTCTTCTCCGAAGGCTTTGCTTCACTGTCGAGCTGCTGCATTGTCAGATCGAAATCACGCCATGAGTCCTGGCCCCACGCGTAGTTCTGATTGATGCCGGTATAGCTGTGGCTGTCCGGGAACATGGTCCGAACATAGTGGGCGGCGGCCACGCTGTCTGCGGTGGCGTGAGCCATGGATCGAAAAATGTACTTACGCGGCGCTTCTTCAAAAATGCGGGGTGTGCCGCAGGTAGAGAAAATCGTCAGGCGTTGCAGTTCTTCAATCACCGGCGCGAGGGCAGCACACGTACCCGATGAGATATATCCTGCGATGACATCGACATCACGCTTTTGCACGAGATTCCTGTACTCGGGCACCTGTTTGGCATTGCCGCCGGCTTCATCGATGAATATTGCTTCGGCTTTGGCGCCCGCAAAGCCCGCCGCGCTGTAAGGCTCCGGCAATTTTCCGGCGTTGATCGCGTCGATAACCATTTCGGCGCCATTGCGGGCGGGCACACCAAAGGGTCCAGCCGCGGCGCCGGACAGGAAAGCCGGAACAGCAATCTTGATCGCGTCCTTGGCGTGCGCGGGCGCACTGATACCCGTTGCAAGAATAGCCGCCGAAAAAGACGCGGCGGCCAGTGTGCGTATGTTAGGGATATGAAACATGTTGTTCCTCCATGGCAGTGACACTCATATATACAGGTATATATATGGGCTCGTGCTTCGATTCTTGCAAGCCCTGCGTGTTACGCCTAGCGAAAACGCCAAAATGGGATGCAATATTCGACTAAAGATGCGCCGACGGGTGCCTGTTGACGCGCAGGGCCCGCACAAACATGCGCCTTTTCCCTTATGCACCCGGTCGTGCGACGACCGCCGGTTTGAAGCGATCTGCCGTCGTCCGCGAGTCTATGGCAGTGGCCAGCGCGGACAGGGTCGACTTTACGCATACAGGTGAAGCGAAGAGATTTTGTCAGTCAGGCTTGGTGTGCTTCGACGGTGCACGATTGTTCCGATAAAACCCGAGTCGTTGATCGCCGCGTCAAATTGGTGCCTTCCTCTGGGGAGAGTTTGGAAAATGCTTCACCAGTGTTAGTACGCGTAAGTCACTCAGACCGTTAATCAAACTGACTAGTATTCCCCATGGCACACCGTCGACAAACCGTATGGAGAAGCTTTGATGAAATACTACACGCGTCGCTGGATCAGACCGAATGACCTCAACGCTGCCAATCGTCTTTTCGGTGGACAGCTCCTGTGCTGGATCGATGAAGAGGCAGCGATCTATGCCGCCTGCCAGATGAAACATCAGACACTCGTTACGAAATACATTTCAGAAATCGATTTCATGGCGCCTGCCAAAACGGGTGACGTTGTTGAGTTTGGTCTGGAGGTTACAGATGCTGGCCGTACATCCCTGACGGTTAAATGTCAGGTGCGCAAGAAAGGCAGTCAGGAATCGATCATCACAATCGAAAGAATGGTGTTCGTTGCCGTTGACGCGAGTGGTAGACCGGTTCCGCATCAGTACTCACCGAACGATGCCAAACAGGTCGCGTGACGTATTCTGATGGGTTGACCGAATTCGGTGGCGATCGACACGATCGTTGATCGTGAGGCGTCGTTGATGATTCGGTGCTTCTCGGTTTGTCCCGCGCACTAGATACATCTGACGGGCTTGGGCAGGCCGCCGTAGCGACTGGCCTGGCGTGCAGGTGGTTCGGTAAAGAGCTGGTGCAGCCATTGGCTGTCGATTTCTTCGCGTCCTTGCTTTTCGCGCAGTTCCCGAATCATCACGCGTACCGGCGGTGTGACGGCCAGGTCGAGAAAGTAACGACGATAAATCCGAATGATGTCCCAGTGATCTTCGGACAGCTCAATGCCGTCGGCGGCGGCAAGAAACCGCGCCAGCTCTTCAGACCAGTTATCGGGATCAAGCAGGTATCCGTTTTCGTCTGTGGGGATTTCCCGGTCGTCGAACGCAACGAAATGAGTCATGGGATATTAGTTCCTGGGTGCCGGTCGCGAGACCGGCACCGCTAGCAGCAGATCAGGAGAACCATCCCTTGACGGTGTTCCAGACTGATTTTGCCGGCGCAAGCACCGATGCAGCCTTGGACTTTACAAATTCTGTGCCTTTCAGTTCCGGCAGCGGCTCGGGATCTGGTACGACCATTTCCGGGGGGAGTTCCGCTGCGGCGATTGTTTCGACAGTATGGGTTTGCTGGAACGGCGCAAGCTCCGCGAGCGTTACCGGTCCTGCCATGCCATCACCAGTGAGCCCGTTAGCTTCCTGGAAGGCTTTGACTGCCGCAGCCGTGCCGCTACCAAAGATGCCGTCGGCATCAATGCCAAGGGATTCCTGCATGCGCCTGACTGCGTCGCCACGAGATCCGATTCGAAGCAGCACCAGCTCATGTAATCCGAGAGACGTAAACGTATCCGGGCCCGCTATTCCGTCAACGACCAGTCCGTTGGCGGCCTGGTAGTCGCGCACAGCCTGCTCGGTGCCGGGGCCGAAGGCACCATCAGCAGTGATTCCAAGAGCTTCCTGCAGTCGACGAACCGGTTCGCCACTCAGGCCACGTTTAAGCAATGACATTTTTGTTCCTCAATCCTGATAGTAACGATCGCATCAACGAGGATCGATCGGCGTTAATCTGAAGTGTTCCGCGCAACCGTACCACAGGCTCTGCGCAAGTCACCTGTGCTCTATGCGTCATCAGGTGTTTCGTACCTTTCTCGTAGTGGTATCGCCTGCCTCAGGCGTCGGTGTCAAATTCCGGATCCACCGGAACCTGCATTGAGGTGACCAGGTGATTGGTCTTGGCTGCGGCCGTGATGACACGCATCAGATCTGCGTGCTGGGCATCGGTCATTCCTTTCGCTTTTGCCGAAGCCGTGTGCGAGTGAGTGCAGTACGTGCAGCTGTTTGCCACCGAGACTGCGATATAGATCATTTCCTTGGTCAGTGGATCAAGCTCACTCGGGGTTGCCATGACGTCTTTGACCTCCTGCCACATCTGTTCGAGCAGTGGTGGATCAAAGGCGAGATATCGCCAGATGTTGTTGATGAAGTCGCTTCCGCGTGTCGCGCGAATATCGTCGAACACGGCTTTGACCCTTGGATTGGATTCCGGGTTATCGGGCTTTGAAATTGTGGCCATCTTGGTTCCGTCTTTGCTGGTCTGAAGGGACAAAAATCAAGAAACATTCGTTAGTGATTTCTGGGTAATTGGCTTGGACTGTTTGGGGCATCGGCGCGCGAATGTTTCTCCGTGCAAATGCACATGAATAACTTTGGGCGCGTCGCTCGGTTTGATTCAAATCATCGGTGTTTCGCGTGCAATGTGCAATCACCCACCTAGTCTTGGAGCAGAGAGATCCAATCAGAAAATCAAGGGCAGATCGACCATGTCGCCACTTCAGTCAACAGCCATTGCCGCATCGATCGTACTGATCGTTGGCGCCGCAGCTATCCCCGTTCTGTTCGACGATGCGCAGGTGCCAGATCTGCAGCCGACCGGGAAAGTGCAGTTGTCCGAGGCCATGTTGCCGGGCAACGTGCAGACAACACGATCGGCCATCCAGACTGCAAAACCGACTGTTGCGAAACCTGTGGTGGAACAATCTGGCGAGTCGAGTGCTCGACCCGCAAAACCGCGACGATCGTTTGGTGATGCGATTCTCGATGCCGCGAAGAAGACGCAAGGCAAAGCCCCGGCCGTAACGTCGCCGGTGGTTGATCCAGCAGAAAAGGCCGTATCAGACGAAACGCTCGCCGAGGCCGAGCAGTCCGGGCGAACCGATGGCAGTGTCTTTGGTCGCGGAAACGCGTTTGATGTATCCGACCTGCCCCTGGGACAGCTTCGGGCAGGACTGGAGTCGCTGTCAGATCCGCTGCGACAAAAAGCCATGACGACGCTGCACACCATGCGTTTTCGCGCATCGGAAGTCAGAGAAAGCGTCATCCGGGTAGACAGTCGCGGCGATATTCTTTTCGTGGACCCGGTGATGGAGCCGATCTCGGTTGTTCAGGAAAAAACCGTCACGCCGATGGACCTCGGGCGTGAGCACGTCGAATCGACAACCGGCACATCAGAATATTTCGCTGCGGCCTCGGTAGCGGCTGCGAGCAACAACGACCTTCTCGCCGGGGTGCCCAATGGCGATGTTTTTAAACTGAACAGTCGCGTCGGCGCGCCCAACACAATCTACATCGATTTTACCGGGCCAATCATCGAGAACAGAGTGTGGAATACGGCCGACTGGCACGAGATCGGCGAAGACGACATGCTCCCGCTGGATACCGTGGCTTATGGCGTTGATGAGGATCCATCTACGTTCAGTTATGAAGACAAGGTCAGCATTTTCGCAATCTGGCGTCAGGTCGCCGAGGACTACGCGCCGTTTAACGTCAACGTGACGACTGAGCCTCCCGTGATCTTCACCGACAACGTCGCCCATGCGGTGGTGACTTATAACAGGGACGAAAACAACGTTCTGATGCCGTTTCACTTCGCAGGTGGAGTCGCATATGGCGGACACTTTGGGAACGCCAGTCATGAATTCCTGAGTCCGGCGCTTATCTATCACATCGGTTCTGATTCGCGCACCGCGTCTACGGTCTCCCACGAGGTTGGCCACCAGTTGAGCCTTGAGCACTGGGGCACCGAGACCCTGTCTTACTATGACGGTCATGGCGAGGGCGCCGATTCATGGGCGCCGATCATGGGCGGCGGCGGCGACCTGCATTTTTCGCAGTGGAGCCGCGGCGAATACCCTGGTTCCGATCTCAAGTCCGGCACGGTCGGGCGTGAGATTCAGGATGACATTGCCGAGATCGCTGCACGCATGGGCTTCGCACCGGACGATCATGGCAACACGCTGCAGACGGCAACACCACTGGTGTTTGACGCGGCCGGTATCGTCAACGTAACCAATGCTTTCAACGATCCCAACAACCAGTTTCCCGACAACAAGGGCGTCATTGAGCAGGAGTCCGACGTAGATATTTTTGGCTTCGATCACACCGGTGGACGCGTCGAGTTCCTGGTGACCACGATGAACGAGGCGGGCGTCGGTGGAGCCAACGTCGATCTTGAATTGCGTTTGCTCAACACAACCGGTGCTCAAATAGTTGGATCGAATATCGAGCAGCTGACGTTCGGCAATGTGAAAGCCTGGCTGCCTGCGGGTCAGTACTACGTGCTGGTGACCGGAGTAGAAAATACAGCGGCACCGTTTCCGGCGTACGGCAGCCTGGGTCAGTATTATCTGACCGGCTCAATCGCGTTTGGCGCGAGCGTCGACGACGTGACTCCACCAGCGCCGAACCCGGGTGGATGGGACGTGACTCCGCGTCCGATGAGCACCACATCGCTGACAATGTCTGCGAGCAAGGCATTCGATGTCAGCGGAGTGGAGTACTACTTCGAGTGTCTGACCGGTCCTGGCTGTGTTTCCAGCAGCTGGCAGAGCTCGCGTGAATACAACATTAACGGTCTCACCGCGGACGAATATTACGAACTTCGCGTCAAGGCCCGTGACGGGGCCGGTAACGAAACCGGCTGGTCATACACCTTTGGTGTATGGACATGGGATCCCGATGCCTGTCCGAATACCGTGCTGAGTGAAGACCGCATGTGGAACTTTGTGCCCGTCATCATGGAAAACCGCTGTGTCACCGAAGGCACGTCGTGTTCTTCGATCTGGTTCAGCGACCAGGACATCAACACGACGGCGTACTGCAACGGCGGCACCTGGAAAATGGAGGCGCCTGTCTACACGCCTTTCAGTACCTTCCATGCACCGACCAATACCGGCATGTATGTCGTCGACAGCAACGGCGTTGAAGTCGGCCCGGTCGACGGGACTGACACGACGGCTTCCAACGGCGGCAACACGGGCAATACCGGTAACACCGGCGGCAACGATTACGACCTGCCCCTCACTGACAATTGTCCGAACACGGTTTTCTCAGACGGCTTCATGTATGACTGGGAAGTAAACTACGGCTACAACGCGTGTCAGACCGAAGGCGCAACGTGTGCGAGCACGTATTTTGATGCGACAGGTTCGCATCAGGCGGGTCTGTGCACCGGTGGTGTGTGGGTGCCGCAATAAGGCTTAAGCGCAACGCCCGTCGCTGCAACGTGGCGGGCGTTGGCTGACAGAAACCGGCGCTTTGCTTCAGGATAGCGGCGCGCAGGCCGCCTTTGAGGCGCGCTGGGCCAGTGATTCATAGTGGTCCCAGTCCAGCGGTTGAGCAATCAGCGTGTCCGGGTCCCACATGTGTCGTTCGACGCCGAGGACGTCAGCGCCGTATACGTGCAGACCAACCGCGGGTTCATCGGTGAGGCACTCAACAACGTGGATGACGTCTTCCGGCATCGGCAGAATTGAACCACGTTCGAGAATTTTTTCGCCCACCTTGACCAGTTCACCCGCGTCATCGCGTTTATACAGCGTGTTCTTTTCTTTGCCGGACAGCACCAGTATCGCGGCCCAGGTGCCGTGATTGTGTGGCGGTGTACGTCGTCCGTTCGGAAAGCAGACTTTCAGCATGCTCAGATCCGGGGTTCGATAGAACGACTGTCGAGCGTTGCCGCCAACGCCTTCAAGGTAAGACAGCGCGTTTTCGACTGAATCAAGCTCGTCCTTAAGCTCATGCAGCACATCGCGCGCCGCGGTCATTGGCTTTGGCGAGTCGGTGATGGCCATGAATCGACTGGTCAGATTGTGTACGTTCACGCGATTTTCCTCCTGATCGGCATTGCCCAGAGTATGCCGAAGTCTGGCAGCGTGAAACACAGCCTGGCGCTTTACCTGCAGTTGGGTTCCGCGCGCGGGCACTCGCACGCGTCGCAGATCGACCCGCAGGCGATGGAGGTGAACCTGATCAGCTTTCTGTGATTCGCGCGAGCTCTCGCATGAGCGGTGTTGCCGCGCGTTCTTCGAGGCAGATGAGGCGTTCGTCGGCGACAGGTCGATTGCGAGTAAACGAAACCGCTGCGAGTCGGGAGTCGTTGCCAAACTCCGCCTCCTGCACCACGCCAAGCCCCAGACCCGCGGCTACCGCTTCGCGGACGGCCTCGCGGCTGCCGAGTTCAAGCACGATGTCGGGCTGAACTCCGGCGTCGGTAAGCGCCTTCAGAAATACGGTTCGCGTTGATGAACCGGCTTCGCGCATGATCAGCGGTGCTTTGTGCAACGACTTTATCGACAGCGATTTGACCGACGCCCACTCATGAGTTTGCGGGACGATAAGAATGATCGGGTGCTGGCTCTCACTGAGGACGGTAAACCGGTCATCAAACTCTTCGCTGCTTGAGACGCCGATATGAGCGTCGTAGTTGACGAGAGCCTCGAGCACCATGTTCGAATTGCCGAAAGAGACGTTAACGTCCATCTCCGGCATTTCTTCTCGTATGCGAGCGAGGAGGGGAATCACGTGATACGGCCCATCGGCCGCGATCCGGATCTGCCCGCTTCGAAACGCCCCGACGGATTTCAGAAACTCTTCGGCCTCGGTCTCGATTGCGAAATATCGACGGGTCAGTGCGTGCAGGGTTTCGCCGGCGTCGGTCAGCTTGATGCCGCGGTTTACGCGATCGAACAGCTGCACCTGAAAGTCTTTTTCCAGTGCTTTGACCTGTACCGTGAGGGCGGGTTGGGTCAGACCAATCTTTCTGGCGGCCGTTGAAAAGCCACCGAGTTCGGCGACCGCATGAAATGCGCGAAGCTGAGCATGATTCACAGGCGCTGTTGTTTCCGGTTTCAGTCTCGATTCGTAACTATAAATTAAATTTATAGATCTGGTAAAACTAATGATTTCCCTTGAATACCGGCAACTTCGTAACATCAGCGACTGTGGGCCCGTCTGATCACTTGATTCCGCGGTGAGAGATCGACCCGACTCCTGTTACCCGTCAATGTCCACAGTGAATGTCCACAGTGAATGTCCACAGTGAATGTCCACAGTGAATGTCCACAGTGAATGTCAAAGGAGAGAAACATGTCCGAGGTTACCCATCCGCCGGCAAGCGCCGTCGCTACCGGCAACAGTGAATTTCTTCTCACGCCGGGTCCGTTGACGACCTCGCTCGCCACAAAGCAGGCAATGCTTCGTGACTGGGGTAGTCGTGACGGTCAGTTCATCGAGCTCAACGCGCGAATCCGTCGGGAGCTGGTGGCCATGGCCGGCGGGACCGATGCGCACGACTGCGTGCCGGTGCAGGGCTCTGGAACGTTTGCGATTGAAGCGACGATAGGAACGTTCGTCCCCGCGGACGGGAAACTGCTGGTGCTCGTCAACGGTGCCTACGGGGCGAGGATGATGAAAATCGCCCAGTATGCCGGACGCGCTGCGGTTTCGATTGAGACACCCGAGAACGAAGTTCCGGATGTGAATGAACTCGACCGGTATCTTGCGAGCAACGCTGACGTGACTCATGTTGCGGTGGTGCACTGCGAAACGACCAGCGGAATTCTCAATCCTGTCGCTGAACTTGCGGCAGTTGTTTCAAAGCACAACAGACGCCTCATTGTCGATTCAATGAGTGCGTTCGGTGCGCTCGAGATCAGCGTTGACGAGATTGGCTGCGACGCGCTTGTGGCATCGTCTAACAAGTGCATCGAGGGTGTGCCCGGCATGGGTTACGCAATTGTGCGCAAGGATGCCCTCGAACAATGCGCGGGTAACGCACATGCGCTGTCTCTGGATCTGCACGACCAGTGGAAGGCAATGGAGGCGAACGGTCAGTGGCGATTTACTCCGCCAACGCATGTTCTTGCGGCTTTTGATCAGGCGGTTAGCGAGCACAAGGCCCAGGGCGGGGTCGCCGGGCGAGGGGCGCGTTACAGCGAAAACTGCCGTGTGCTGATCGACGGCATGCGCGCGCTTGGATTTGAAACACTTTTGCCGGATGCTCTGCAGGCGCCAATTATCATTACCTTCAAGATGCCGGCGGATCCTGCGTTTGACTTCGAGGTCTTCTACGATCATCTGGCGGCGCGTGGATACGTGATCTATCCCGGCAAACTGACCGTCGCCCCGTCTTTTCGTATTGGATGCATCGGGCAGATCGATCAGCAGGACATAAAGAATGCGCTGGTTGTGATCGAGGAGACGATCGCAGCGATGGGCGTCAAGCAGTGTGGGTCAATGGCGGCGTGAATGCACCGCGACTTGATGGCAGACTGACGAACGAATTTTAACCGGCGTGAATTCGACGCAACCTATTTCAGGACGACAAATTGTGAAGACTATCGAAGTTAATGGCCGTACCTACAACTGGCCCTCGGCCCCTACCGTTGTCGTCTGTATAGACGGCTCCGAGCCAGACTACATTGAGCAGGCCGTGGCGGACGGGGTCATGCCTTTTACCAAGGGAATGCTCGAGCGCGGCGCCGACCTTCGTGTCGACTGCGTGGTTCCAAGCTTTACCAATCCAAACAACCTGTCGATTGTGACAGGCCAGCCGCCAAAGGTTCATGGCATTTCCGGTAACTACTTTCTTGATCCCGACAGCGGGCAGGAAGTCATGATGAACGAGCCGCGCTTTCTTGGCGTGCCGACGATCTTCAAAGCCTTTCAGAGCGAAGGCGCGAAGATCTGCATCATCACGGCGAAGGACAAGTTGCGTGGACTTCTCGGTCACGGTCTCGACTACGGAAAGGACGGAGCGATCTGTTTTTCGTCGGAGAAAGCCGATCAGGCTACGATTGCCGATAACGGCATAGAGGGTGTTGTCGAAATGGTTGGCAAGCCGGTGCCGGACGTTTACTCGGCAGAGTTGTCCGAGTTTATTTTTGCGGCTGGCGTGAAGTTGATGAAGAGCGTGCGACCGGACCTGATGTATCTGTCCACGACCGACTATATCCAGCACAAGTTCGCGCCGGGTTCTGATGGCGCAAACGCGTTTTACGCGATGATGGACAGCTACTGGCAACAGCTCGACGCCGAAGGTGCAGTGCTTGCGCTGACGGCGGATCACGGCATGAACGCAAAACATGACGCGAGTGGCGCGCCTGATGTCATTTATCTTCAGGACGAGCTTGACGAGTGGCTCGGCGTAGACGCGGCGCGCGTCATCTTGCCGATTACGGACCCTTACGTTGTTCATCATGGCGCGCTCGGGTCCTTCGCAACCGCCTATTTGCCCGAGGGCACTGACGTGTCGGCATTGCTGGACAGGATTCGGGCGCTGCCGGGAGTGGAGTACGCCGAAAACTGCGCCAACGCGTGCAAGCGTTTCGAGCTGCCGGAAGCTCGGCTGGGGGACATTGTTGTTGTCAGTACGCGCAACAAGGTGATCGGGACCAGCGAGAAAAATCACGACCTGTCCGGGCTTGAAGTGCCGCTTCGGTCTCACGGTGGCATCTCTGAACAGGTTGTTCCGCTGATCGTCAGCAGGCCTGTCAGCAGCGCTGCGCCGCAAACCGGATTGAGAAATTTTGATGCGTTCGATCTCGCCCTGAATCACGTACAGGGCTAAGCCACTGGCCGCACTGCAGCGGCCGCCGAAAACGATCGCCGAACCCGCTAACGAACTATTTTAAATAAGGAAGACCTACCATGAGTGCCACACAGTCGCAGATCCCAAAAGCTCGCCACGAGCCCATGCGCATCGCCGGCCGCAAGGTCGATGCCGATGGCGTTGTCGAAGTGTTGTACCCGTACACAAACGAAGTGATCGGTACCGTGCCCGCCGGCACGGGCGCCCACGCGCGAGAGGCCTTTACGGCGGCCGCCAACTTCAAGTCGAAACTTTCCAGATACGATCGACAGCAGATTCTTTTTCGAGCCGCTGATCTGTTGATCGAGCGCAAGGAAATGATCTCTGATGTGATCACGCTTGAGCTCGGCATATCGAAATCCGACTCTGCTTATGAAGTCGGCCGGGCCTATGACGTGTTCACGCTCGCGGGGCATCTGTGCATCGTTGACGACGGCGAGGTGTTTTCATGCGATCTCACACCACAGGGCAAAGCGCGAAAAATCTTCACCAAGCGTGAACCGCTGACGGCGATTTCAGCGATTACGCCTTTTAATCACCCCCTGAACATGGTGGCGCACAAGATCGCGCCCGCCGTCGCCACCAACAACTGCGTGGTGTGTAAACCTACCGAGCTCACCCCGATGACGGCGTTGCTGCTTGCGGACGTTCTGTACGACGCCGGGTTGCCGCCTGAAATGTTCTCAGTCGTCACGGGCAACCCTCAGGACATCGGTCCGGAGATGATTTCTAACGAGCACGCAGAGCTGATTACGTTTACCGGCGGTGTGCCTGTGGGCAAGATGATTGCCGAGACGGCCGGCTACAGGCGCACGGTGCTGGAACTTGGCGGTAACGACCCGCTGATAATCTGTGACGATCTGGATGACGATGATCTCGGCAAAGCCGCAGATCTGGCGATCGCAGGCGCGACCAAAAACTCGGGTCAGCGCTGCACGGCGGTGAAGCGCATTCTGTGTCAGGAGGCGGTCGCCGATCGATTCGTGCCCATGATCCTTGAGCGCGCCAAGAAAATTCGGTTTGGCGATCCGATGAGTCCCGACACCGATCTCGGTACCGTCGTGCACGACAAGGCCGCCGCAGAATTTGAAAGACGTGTGTACGCAGCAGCTGATGCCGGCGCGAACGTGCTCTACGATCCGGGCCGTCAGGGAGCCGTGTTGCCGCCGATCGTGGTGGACAACGTTCCCCACGAGAGCGAGCTCGTGATGGAGGAAACGTTTGGTCCGATCGTACCGATCGTCCGAGTGCCCAACGACGACGAAAAAACCATGGAAATTTCAAACTCAACGAGCTTCGGGCTTTCTTCCGGTGTCTGCACCAACCGAATCGACCGAATGACCAAATATGTCAATGGTCTGAACGTCGGCACGGTCAATATCTGGGAAGTGCCCGGCTATCGAATTGAGATGTCGCCGTTTGGCGGGATCAAGGATTCGGGTCTAGGCTATAAAGAAGGCGTTATCGAGGCCATGAAGAGCTTCAGCAACGTCAAAACCTACTCACTACCCTGGGATGAATCCTGAACGCTAGCCGTACAGGCAGGGTCTGGTGGAGACTTGAGTGACCGGTAACCAGACCCTTATCAATCTTGTCGGAGCAATCGTTTTACTGCTCTGGGGTGCGCGCATGATTCGCACCGGGGTCATGCGCGGATTTGGTGGCGAGCTTCGCGCAGTTCTTGCCACCACAACCAACAATCGGTTCAAGGCAACGGCGCTCGGCACTTTTGTCGGCACCGTGTTGCAGAGTTCCACCGCAACAGCCCTCATTATCTGTTCCTTTGTCAGTCGCGGTGCGCTGGCGCTCGTTCCGGCTCTCGCCGTCATGCTCGGAGCCGATCTTGGGGCCAGTATTGCAGCCCAGGTATTTACCGCCGGGATATCCGCGATCTGGGGCGTCCTGGTTGTCGTGGGCTACATCCTTTTCATGGCTTTTGAGTCACGGCCCAACGCGTGGCGTTACCTCGGGCGAATTCTGGTCGGACTGGGTATGGCGCTCCTCGCGCTCAAGCTGATTGGAATCAGCGCGGGTCAGATTCGTGACAGCGAGATTCTGCAGACCATTATCGTTTCCGCGTCCAGTCAACCGGTGCTGTCCATTCTGGTTGGCGCACTGCTTGTGTGGATCATGTATTCGAGTCTCGCCGCGATTCTCCTGATTGCTTCACTTGCTGCGACCGGCATCGCACCGCCGGAGACATTTTTTGGTCTGGTTCTCGGCATTAACCTTGGTGCCGCGCTTCCGGCCTTTACGGCAACGCTTGGAGAGACGGTGATCGCACGGCGGGTGCCGCTCGGAAATCTCGTCTTCAGACTGCTGGCGGTTTTGCTGGTCGCGCCTTTTGTGCATCTGGCCGCGCCATGGATCAGTCAGATTTCATCAGACCCGCTGCATCAAATCGTTAACCTTCACATGTTCTTCAATGTGTTTTTGTGTCTGGTGTTGATCTGGGCGATCAAACCGGTCGCATCCCTCGTAACGTCACTGTTGCCGGACAGGCCGGGGGAGGGCGAAGAGTGGGCGCCGCGCAATCTCGAGGACAGTTCGCTGGAAACTCCGTCGGTGGCGCTCGGCATGGCCTCGCGGGAAACGCTGCGAATGGGCGATGTAGTTGAAGACATGCTGACCAAGTCGATGGTCGTGTTCGAGACTGATGATGTAGCAATGCGCCATCACATTATTGAATCCGATGACCATGTTGATCGGCTGCATGAAGCTATAAAAATCTATCTGACCAAGCTCTCGCGTCAGGAGCTTGATAATCACGACAGTCAGAGATGCATCGACATCATTACCTTCACGACCAATCTCGAACACGTCGGTGACATCGTCGAGAAAAATCTCATGGTGCTGGCAGAAAAGAAGTCACGTGATCAGCTGAATTTCTCCGACGAGGGCATGGAGGAGCTGCGTGAGCTGCATAACATGCTCATGGAAACGGTAAAACTCGCGCTGAGCGTTTTCATGTCCCAGGACATTGACGGTGCCAGGGAGCTTATTGCACGCAAAGACCAGTTTCGGGAACTGGAGCTTTCGGGTACCGAGCATCACCTGGAGCGTTTACGCTCGGGACAGTCGGACAGTATTCAGACCAGCGCGCTGCATCTGGATATGATTCGCGATTTCAAACGGATCAACTCTCATCTCACGTCTGTGTCATATCCAATACTTGCACGTGCTGGCGAGTTGCGGACTTCGCGGTTGCGCAAGGCACCCAAGAAAGTCGAAGACAACGCAAACCAGTCTGCGTAACCCTGGTGTCGGTGTACCGGCACGCATTTCAATACTCGCGCCATCCGCGGCGTTACGGTGATCTCATTGTGGGTACCTGTGTCAGAATGGCACCCGTGTGACCTGCAAGTGGAGAACATCTGATGTCGGCAAAAGAGAGAAATCCGGATTACTGGGGAATAGACAATGACTACGCCCCGCTCAAAGACGTTCTGCTGGGCAAGCCCGACTACTATCGATGGGTCGAAGCCGGGCCGCTGATCGCCCGCACGCTGAACAACGCACACAAGACCGGAATCAAGTTTGATTTCGATCTCGCCCAGCGTCAGCACCGGGAAATGGTGCGAATTTACGAGCAGGAAGCTGGCGTGGTGTGTCACTACATCGAGTCCGATGAAGTGCTTCATCGCAACTTCTTTGCGCGTGACTCCAGTGTGATGACGCCATGGGGCGCTTTGATCTGCCACATGCAGCTTAAATGCAGACGCGCCGATTACGTATCAGTCATCAAGTTTTATCAGGACAACAATATCCCGATCTGGAAATTTGCGACCGCCGGCCACTTCGAAGGCGGTGACTTTGTAATCCTTGAACCCGGCACGGTGCTCATAGGGCATTGCGGCGAGCGATCAGAAAAAGCGGGGTCTGAACAGGTGGCGGCCTGGGTGCGCGAAAAAGGATGGGACGTCGAGGTTGCACCGATCCCGGCCCTGTTTGTGCACATGGACGGTTTAGTAGTTCCTCTGGACAGAAAACTTGTCGTCACCTGTCTCGACGCGCTCGAAGGCTGGGTTATCGACTGGTTGAAAAAGAAAGGCTTTCAGTTTGTCGATGTCGATTTTGGCGAGGCCAAGGATCTTGGCGTAAATCTGGTCGCGCTGGGCAACAAAAAGGTTCTGTCCATGGCGGGTAGCGTCAAACTTAACGAGAAAATGCGCAAACTTGGCTATGAGGTATTTGCACCTGACATGTCGCAGTTTACTCTCGGTGGCGGGGGCGTACATTGTCTTTGTCAGGCATTAAAGCGAGACCCCGGATAACGCGCTCCAGTCAATAGCTGGCGACCACTGGCTGTAACCTCCACGATTTAAATTTAAAGAGCACACGAGTGATGACGGCAGAAATTAGAGTAGATGGTGACAGGCTCTGGAAGAGTCTGATGGATATGGCTGCAATCGGCGCCACCGCAAAGGGTGGATCCTGTCGGGTTGCTCTGACCGACGAGGATCGGGAAGGTCGTGATCTGTTCGTGCAGTGGTCGAAAGACGCAGGTTGTGATGTGTCCATTGACGATATGGGAAATATCTTCTGCACGCGTCCGGGCAAAAACCC
>CALHMG010000054.1 GCA_938034705.1 uncultured Gammaproteobacteria bacterium | reverse complement strand
TCGACGGCTGGGCCGGAGGTTCTACCGCCGCGGCGAAATCTGACGGTGACCTGACTTCGAACTCGACGGCTTCGTCGTCGGCAAAGTCGAAATCAAAATCGAAAGCGACGACGCAAACCCGCAGTGATTCTGCATCCAGGTCTTCATCTTCGTCGGTGCGCCGTGTCGCAACCGGTGCAGGCGCGGCCGGGGCCGCGGTAGCGGGGGCCGCTGCGGTCGCCTCTGCTGCAGGCGGGCGGGACGGCAAAGCGTCAGCGAAGACGAAAACGACGTCGGCACCGAAACCGGCAGCACAGACAGGATCTGGCGCCGTCGAAACTTCGCCGAGTGCGCAAGCGACCGCCACCGAAACAGACAGTAAACATCAAGACGCCGGACAGCGGATTGAGTCAACATCCCGAACATCATCCTCAACTTCTTCGACAACGACTGACAGCCGACAGACATCGGCCGGAACCAACACAGTGAGTGAAACAAGCGTTCAAACCGAACCCGTATATGCCAGCGCTGCGCCGGCCGCCAAAAGCAGTGGTGGTCTTCTTGCTCCGCTGGCCCTGATTCTCAGTCTGCTTTCGCTCGCCGCAGCCGGCTATCTGTTCTACCGAACCGATGTTGCGCAGCAGAGTCAGATGACACAGCAGGTTGAAGCTGCCGGGGTCTCGAGTCAGGTTGCAAGCGTCGAGAAAAGTTTTACCGACGTAAAGGAAGATTTCGGCAAGGTCGAAGCAAAGATCGAAAAGGTCGGCGAAGACCTGACGGGCTTCAAGACTGAAGTGTCCGAAGGGTTCAACAAGATCCGATCAGAGGACCTGGCAGCGCTGCAGAAAGCGCAGGCCGACGGCGTCAGCCAGATGGGCGAAATGAAAGCCAGCATGGAAACGCTTTCCGGATCCGTCAACAAAGTCTTCGAAGAGATCGACGAAAGCCGTGGCGGTATGGAGCTGAAGGAAGTAGAGGATCTGCTGGCTACCGCCAACTCGCGGCTGCGACTGAGCGGTAACGTCGACGTGGCCTCGACCGCTCTGGGTCTGGCTGATGAACGCGTTGGCGCGATGGATGATCCCGCGCTCGCGGACATTCGCGCAATGATTGCCAAAGAAGCGGCGGCCCTCGGTGCGCTGCCGAAGATCGACGTGACCGGGCTGGCATCACGGGTTCGAGCGCTGCACGACGTGGTGGACTCGTTGCCGCTGAAGGAGGAACCGAGACTGATGGGTTCGCCGGAAGAGGAAGCAGGAATCAAGTCGGCATCCGATGATGACAAGCCCGCTGATGCAGACGGTGCAGACGGTGCAGACGACAGCGGAATCAAAGGCTGGCTCAAGGCGGACAAGTGGAAGGCCGTCGGCAACGAAGTTGCCAGGGATCTCGGATCGCACATCAAGATTCAGCGTAATCAGGAAGCGCGAGCACCGTTGATGTCGCCTGATCAGCGCTTTTTTCTGTTCCAGAATCTGAAGCTGCTGCTCAACAGCTCCCAGGTATCACTTCTCCAGGCCGACCAGGATGGTTACCGGGGCAACCTGGAGCGCGCGGGCGAATGGCTGGGTGAATACTTTGTGGCGGACGCCGCACCGGTTCAGACCGCAGCCAAGGAGATTCAGGACCTGGCTGCAGCCGAGGTCGCTCAGGAACTGCCCGACATTTCGGGTTCACTGCGCGCTCTGCGCAAGGTCATCAAGCAGCGAGCGTCCAAGTGAAAACATTACTCTATATAACGCTGTTTCTAATCGCGGCTGCGATCGGCCTCCTGTGGATGGGTGGGCACGATTCCGGCTACGTGCTGATCAACCAGTTCGGTTATAACGTCGAGATTTCGGTCGTGATGGCGATCGGCATCCTGATCCTGCTGTTCCTGGTGGTTTACTGGCTGTTCAGATGGCTGGGCATGCTGCGACGCGCGCCGAAGAATCTGAAAAAAGCCAACAAGACCCGTGCCATCGCCAAAGCGCATGCATCGACCTCTGCGGGCTACGCCTCGCTGATCGAGGGCAACTGGAACAAGGCTGAAAAGCAGTTGATGAACAACATCGACCACAATCCGTCGCCGATGCTCAACTACCTTGCCGCTGCCAACGCCGCCCAGCAGCGCGACGACATTGACTCGCGCGACAACTACATTCGTCAGGCGCTTGAAGCCGAGCCCAAGCAGCGACTGTCTATTGGTCTGACCAAGGCACGTCTGCAGTACCAGGCCGGACAGCTTGACGAGTCGATGACTACCCTGAAGAAAGTTCAGAAGTTCGCTCCGAAAAACTCCCGCGTGCTGCGACTGCTCACGGAAGTCGGGCGTGAATCCGGTGACTGGGAAACCGTGCTTGGTGCGTTACCTGCAGCAAAGCGCGCGAAGGCGCTGACCGTCGACGAACTCGAAGAACTGGAAGTCGAAGCCAATCGACAGGTGCTGGCGCTGCCGGCTGCCGCGCCGGGAGAAGAGGCCGCTGAAGTTGATCGCCGGTTTGAATCCCTGAAGGCTCAGCGTCGAAAAGATCCTCGTATTCTGGAACGTTATGCACGCAGACTGATCGACAACGGTTCCCACGACAAAGCCGAACAGGTATTGCGTACCGGTATCAAGCGAACGTGGGACGGTGATCTCGTTTACCTGTACGGCCTCGCCAGAACATCCAAGCCCGAAGCGGCTTTGAAAACTGCGGAAGGCTGGACCAAGAACCACGGTGAAGATCCCGATCTGTTACTGACCCTTGGCCGACTTGCCATGCAGAACAAGATCTGGGGCAAGGCGCGCAGCTATCTCGAAGCAAGCATTGCCAGCGGCGGGCGAAACGAAGCTCACCGTGAACTCGGTCGACTGCTCGAGCAGCTTGGAGAGACGAGCGCCGCGCTGGGCACCTACAAGGACGGACTGGAGCGTTTGATAGCGCCTGAAGACGACCCTGACGCTCTCGACTCGGCTGTCGCTGCCGTCGAAGAGGAGCTTGAGAACCCGCCGGTGGTGGGTGGCGAACTGGTCGACAGAACAGACAAGACCTGACCGCGGCGACGTCACGTCGCCCACTGCCCGGACATTTTCTCCTGAGCTACCCATTCGGGCTTTCGAGAAAATCGTCCGGGTTTTTTATGCCCCGTCAGGGGCGTACTCAAAGGAATCAAAGTACAGGCTGTCGTCCCCCAGACCGTGTTCGCTGAAGCTGGCGCGCGCGGCATCGATCATCGGTGGTGGACCACTGGCATAGACTTCTACGGACGCAAGGTCCTGATAGGTGTTCACAACCGCTTCGTGCACAAAGCCCGTTGCTCCACTCCAGTCGTCGTCTTCCCCGGGTTCGGACAGGACCGGCGTAAACTTGATGTGTTCGTGTTCAGCTGCCCACGACAGGCACAGGTCCGCCATGTAAAGGTCCCGTTTGGCACGCACGCCCCAGAAAATATGCATCGGTCGCTTGATGTCTTTGGCAAGCGCGTCTTCAACAATGCTCTTGATCGGCGCGAAGCCGGTGCCGCCGGCGACCAGAATAACGTCCGACGGATTTTCTTCGCGAAGAAAAAACGTCCCAAGGGGTCCCTCGAAGCGCAGCAGGTCTCGCGGCTTCATGGATTCAAAAACCTGATTTGAGAATCGGCCGCCCGGTACATGACGAATGTGAAGTTCCAGATCTGTGCCTGGCTCCGGACGTGACGCAATCGAAAAGCTGCGACGTCGCCCGTCGCGCATCAGGATATCGATGTACTGGCCAGCAAGAAATTCCAGCGTCTGAACTTTTGGCAGCGCGAGCTTCAGGACCATTACGTCGTGAGCCACCTTGTCCATCGCGGTCACACGACACGGCATCAGCTTGATGGCAATGCCCGAGGCGGCGGCGGCTTCGCGTGCGCGAATCACGACGTCGGTTTTGGGCCGGGCCTGACAGAGCAGTACCTTTCCCGCGGCGCGTTCGGTATCGGTTAACGCCCCGGGATCGACGTCGCCCTCATCGACCTCACCGGAAACCAGCACGGCCTTGCACGAGGAACAGGTGCCGTTGCGGCAGCTGTAAGGCAGGATGTGACCCTGACGCAGAGCGGCTTCGAGAATGGTTTCGCCGCCATCGCAGCTGAAGCTGGTTTCGGTGGTCTGATTTACGACTTCGGGCATAGGGGTTACATCGCTTGGGCTGATCTGCTCATTGTCCCACGCCGGCCTGAATGTTCGCTACAGGTCGACTGAAAACAGGCATCCGAATTTTCCGGTGCTGTGGTGTACAGTTTGCGCCACCCCGGTTGATCGATCCCGCACGCCATGCCAGAGCTTCCAGAAGTTGAGACAACACGACGTGGTATTGAGCCCCACGTGGTCGGCCAGCGGGTGACCAAAGTTGTGGTGCGCGATCGTCGACTGCGCTGGCCGGTCCCGGAGAGCTTTGAACCTTCCATTGTGGGCAACACGATAGTCAGTGTTGATCGCCGCGCAAAATATCTGATTGTGGATGTGGGAGAGGGTCATTTTCTGATCCACCTTGGAATGTCCGGCAGTCTTCGTATCCTGCCGACACTGATCGAACCCGAGGCCCATGATCACGTTGATGTGATTTTCGAGAACGGGACGGCAATGCGTTACAACGATCCTCGACGATTCGGGTCAATGCATTGGGTCGACGGTAATCCGGCCGAGCACTGGCTTCTCGCCGAACTCGGCCCCGAGCCACTGTCCGAGGCTTTTAACGCGAGCTGGCTGCATGATCTTGCGAGGCGCCGCAAAGGGCCGGTGAAGAATTTCATCATGCAGCAGTCCGTGGTGGTTGGAGTCGGCAACATCTACGCGAGCGAGGCCCTGTTTATCTCCGGTATTCATCCGAACCGGCCAGCCGGCCGGGTTTCCAGAGAACGCTATGCCAGGCTGGTGGACGCCATAAAACTGACGCTGTCCCAGGCGATCGAGGTCGGCGGGACGACGCTGCGGGATTTTGTAGACGCCAACGGTGCTCCGGGGTATTTCAGCCAGAAACTCAAGGTTTATGGCCGTGATGGCGAGGCCTGCGTCGAATGTGGTCGCGCGATCAGAAAACGGGTCATTGGACAGAGATCCAGTTTTTTCTGCCCGACCTGTCAGCGCTAGCGGCCACAATCGTTGCGGTTTGGGCCTCTGTCGCTTTTACGGAACATATTGATTCAGATAGAAAAAATCCAGTATCGTTGTCGACCGGCAGGCGTCCGGGAGGACCTCGGTGGCCGGTTCAAAGGAGTCGATCACGGAGCCGATCACCATTATCGACAATTGCGGGCATTTCACCCAAGCGAATGCGTCTGGCTCGACTACACTTGTAATAAGAAGCGCGTGTGCGATCTTCACGGATGGAGACCGTTCGCGCAGCCGCGGTAAGGCGCAAAGGGACTGAAATCTCTGTCTTTTTCTGACACGACAGTTGTTCCAACAACGCTGGCTTCGGCTGGACCGTGCGAATGGTGAATCTTCATATGAGACATATGTCGCGTGGTTGATACTCAACGACTGACAAGGATGTAAGGCGCGCTGTTGATACGGCCCGCCAGGATAAAAAGAACAGGCTGATGTTACCGAACAGAATAGAAAAGGGCTTTGACGCATACAGCGAATGGCGTCAGAAGATGTTCACGTCTATCGAGGCGTTCAGAGAATGGCTCAAGGAACAGAAGCTGTCAGACGTTCAGACTGATGAACGACTCGATCATGTTCTGGCGACAATCAACGACGACAAACTTCACGTCGCGTTCGTCGCTGAATTTTCCCGCGGTAAGTCTGAGCTGATCAACGCAACCTTCTTTGGTCAGCTGGGCAAGCGAGTGCTGCCATCAAGTGCCGGTCGCACCACGATGTGTCCGACCGAGCTGCTGTACAACAAAGATGAAGTACCCAGCATCAAGCTGTTGCCGATCGAGACGCGCGAGAACACGACTACGATTTCAGAATACAAGGGCTTCGCTGAAGAGTGGGAGACCAAAACCTTTGATCCCGAGAATCCTGATGATGTTCGCGATGTGCTGGCGCTGGTCACCGACACGATCGACGTTCGGGTAGATCAGGCCAAGTCGATGGGTCTGCCGGTTGCCGAAGACACCGATGATCCGGAAGGTATTCGACCGGACGAGAACGGGCGCGTTGAAGTGCCCAAGTGGCGTCACGCGATTATCAATTTCCCGCACCCGCTGCTGGAACAGGGTCTGGTCATCCTCGATACCCCCGGTCTGAACGCGCTTGGCGCGGAGCCGGAGCTCACGCTGAACATGCTCGGCATGGCCCACGCGGTGATCTTCATCCTGGCCGCCGATGCCGGTGTGACCAAGTCCGACATGTCGGTCTGGCGCGATCACATCATGGTCAAGGAGCGATCCTCGGACAAGGGCAAGCTCGTTGTTCTGAACAAGGTCGATGTACTGTGGGACGAACTTCGTGACCGAAGTGAAGTACAGGCGGAGATTGATCGTCAGGTGCAGGAGACGGCTGAAACGCTTGAAGTCGACCTGGACAACATCTTTCCGCTGTCTGCCCAGAAGGCACTGCTCGGCAAGATAAAGGACGACTCCGACCTGGTGGATCAAAGCGGCATCAGCAAACTCGAGGATGCTCTGACCAATCTGCTGATCCCGGCGAAGATCGACATCGTGCGCGAGAATGTTCGTGGCGAGATGACCGACGTTACGACGGCCGTTAACGCGATGGTGGGCCAGCGTCTCAAGGACGTTAATGACCACATGGCCGAACTTGATCAACTGAATACCAAGAATCTTCAGGTGATCGAGGACATGATGGAAAAGGTGCGATCCGACAAGGAGCACCTCGAAAAGAATTTGCAGCGTT
Source organism: uncultured Gammaproteobacteria bacterium (assembly GCA_938034705.1). Classification (GTDB taxonomy): domain Bacteria; phylum Pseudomonadota; class Gammaproteobacteria; order Arenicellales; family CALHMG01; genus CALHMG01. The sequence continues at coordinate 83,728 of CALHMG010000054.1, read as the reverse complement.
TCCAGGCGACTCGATCAATATTCTCGCAACAGACCAGCAAGCTGTATTCACACCTGAGCCTGGCAAATCTGGAGCGGGTGATCGCAGAAACCAAACGCGACATGGAACTCAGTCTCACAACGAGCGGGTTGCGGTCGCGGATGGTGACTTTCTTTGATGAAGTCAGTGCGTCTCTGGATTCCGGAACCAATCAGGCTGCCGAGATCGAAGATCTCATGGCCGGCGTCTACAAGAAATTTCAGGAAGAACACGGCCTCGCCAATATCAAGCCAAGGTCTTTCTCCACAGCCAAGTACATTCGCGAACTGAAGCGTCTGGAAGAAAAGCACGATCACTTTGTTCGCGGCATGTCGATGGTAATGACAGAACAGACGACCCTCGTGTCGAAGTTCTTCGAGACCGTGGTTGTGCGCGTTCGCCAGGTATTCGAAAAAGCCAATCGTGATGCGGACACCTGGCTGAAGACAATCATGTCACCGATGGAATCACAGGTGCGCGAACACCAGATTCAATTGCGTCGACGTCTTGAGAGTATCAAGCGTATCCACAAGGCCAGCGACACGCTCGAGGATCGGGTTGCCGAGATCCAGCATGTTCGAGGCGGCATCATGGAACAGCAGGGCGCACTGAACGCACTGGTCGGTGATGTTGAAAGTCATCTGACAGACGACCAGGAAAAGATGATTGAAGATGACGCCCGGGCGGAGGCCTCGTAGACCGCGACTAGACCGCGACCGAAAATCTTTACCTTTAAAAAAACCCGAGGCCGACCTCGGGTTTTTTCGTTTGCGCTGGCTGACGTGACGATCAGTCTGGGTTTGTTGTTTCGGCGCTTTGCATCAGGTGTTCGTATTTCAGTCTGAGCTGATCGTCTGATTCAGTGTGCTTCGGATCGACAAAAATGCAGTCGACCGGGCACACGTCGACGCATTGCTGGGTTTCGAAGTGACCAACGCATTCGGTGCATAGCCGGGGTTCGATGACATAGATCTCTTCGCCCTGAAAAATTGCCTCGTTCGGACACTCGGGCTCACACACATCACAGTTGATGCATTCGTCTGTTATTAAAAGGGCCATGCCGTATTGTCGCCGATTCCGGTCGCTGTCACCGGTTAAGTTTTCCCAGTCGAGCCTGCCGCTATCAAATCTTGGCCGAGATGGCGTCCAGCACCAGCGAATCGACAAAAGGTGACACATCACCATCAAGCTTGGCGATTTCGCGAATGAGCGAAGCGGAGACAAAAGTGTAGTCTTCGCCAGGGGTCAGAAATACGGTTTCAACGTCCGGATCGAGCCGACGATTCATCGCAGCGAGCTGAAACTCATACTCAAAGTCGGAGACGGCTCGCAGTCCGCGAACGATAACGTGTGCATCGTTGTCCCTGAGGCAATGCACGAGGAGATTGCTGAACCCGACCACGTTGACGTTTTTCAGCGGGGCCAGAACGCGAGTAGCGAGATCGACTCGTTCTTCGACGTCAAACATCGGGTTCTTGCCAGGGCTTTCGGCTACCGCCACAACGACATGGTCAAACATCCTGGCCGCGCGGGCCACCAGATCGCTGTGACCGTTGGTTATGGGGTCAAATGTGCCGGGGTAAAGCGCCTTTACGGTCATGGATCAGCTCATCTTGGGTTGGGCAGGTGATTCGTTAAAAGGAGGCTACTGGCTTGATCGTGCTGGAGTCAACGCGATCAGGATCCGTCAGTCTCACGCGTCGATCGATGTCTGAATGTCGGTCCTGTCGTCCGGAGTCAGCAGCAGCGACGTCGAACCGCCGTGGGTTTTCTCGCGCCACACATTCCAGTGTGTCGGCGGTTCGATATCGAGAGATTTCTCGTGTTCGACGTATATGAGGGCCGAGGATGACAGGATTTGCCCGTCTGCGAGTGCGTCAAGCGTGGGATGAACAAGATCCTGTCCGAATGGCGGATCCATGAAAACCAGATCGAATTCGGGTCGCGGTACGGTGTCGCGCAGTGTTGCGAGGCATTGAATTGCGTTCATCACTTTTACGGTGGCGCGTTCGTCGGCCGACAGCGTTTCCAGGTGATCGCGGATCATGTTCCCGTGGCGACGATCGTTTTCGACAAAGGTTACCTGATCGGCTCCCCTCGAAAGCGCCTCCAGGCCTATGGCGCCGCTGCCGGAGTACAGATCCAGGCAGCGCGCCTGATGTACATGCGGGGCAAGCCAGTTAAAGAGCGTTTCACGAACATTGTCCGGCGTCGGGCGCAGCTGGCTGCCGCTCCTGAAAGAGAACTGACGACCACGCCAGGTGCCGCCGATGATGCGCAGGCGGTTGGAGTGGTGTTGTCGTTTGCCAGATGCCATGTGCGATATCGCAAAGTTGCCGTCGAGAAGTACTGCGGTGGTCCGCGGGCCTGAGTCCGATGATACGATAACGCCTCCTCAACAGCTTTTAAATCTGCGGAATCTCAAGTGCTATTTGGTCGCAAGAAAAAAGACAGAAAACAACCGGACGATACGGCTGCGCAGGACGCAGCCGGGGCAGCAAGCGCGCCCGCCGGCCAGCAGCAGCCTGACGCCGGCGACAAGCCGAAGAAAAGTTCTGGTGGATTGTTTGCACGTCTGGCAAAGACTCGAGAGGCGCTGACATCCGGCGTAGTCGGTCTGTTCGGGGGTGGACGAAAGGTCGATGATGCGCTGTTTGATGCGCTTGAAGACGAGCTGCTCATGGCCGACGTGGGCGTTGACGCGACGACTCATCTGGTTGACGCGTTGCGCACCGGCGCCCGCAAGGAAAAAATCGAAGATGCGGCCGGTCTGCTGGAGCTCCTTCGCAAGGAAATGATCGCGATACTCAATGACACAACGAACCGGATGACGGAGCCGTCCCCTGGCCAGCCTCGCGTGACGCTGATGGTGGGTGTCAACGGGGTGGGCAAGACAACCACTACGGCTAAGCTTGCGGCTGCGGCCAAATCGAACGGGCAACAGGTGATGCTCGCCGCCGCCGATACCTTCAGGGCCGCCGCTATTGAACAGCTCCAGGAGTGGGGGCAACGACTCGATATTCCCGTGGTCGCTCAGTCCCACGGTTCTGACGCAGCGGCTGTCGCGTTTGATGCGTTAAGCGCGGCAAAGGCGCGATCGATGGACGCGCTGATAATCGATACGGCAGGTCGTCAGCACACCCATGACGATCTGATGGAGCAGCTCGGCAAGATTGACCGGGTTCTCAAACGTAACGATCCGGACACGCCTCACGAGACATTGATTACCCTCGATGCCGGTAACGGCCAGAACGTGCTGGTACAGATCGAGCAGTTCAGTACGCAGGCTCCGATAACGGGTGTCGTGGTGAGCAAGCTGGACGGGACTGCCAAGGGCGGTGTCGTTTTTGCAATCGCGCGCAAGTTTGGTCTGCCGATCCGCTACATCGGCGTGGGAGAAGGCGTTGATGACCTGCGTCCGTTTGACGTTGAGGCCTTTGTCGATGCGCTGCTCCCCGGGGCCGACGAACTTGGTGATGATTCAGCCTAAGCGATGATCCGGTTCCAGAATGTTTACAAGCGCTATCCCGATGGTGGCGATGCGTTGCGTGGCGTCAGTTTCGAACTCGCACGTGGCGAGCTGGCCTATCTCACTGGACATTCCGGAGCAGGCAAAAGCACGCTGCTGAAGTTGATAACGCTCGTCGAACGCGCGACCCGGGGTAGCGTGGTCTTTGCCGATCAGGATCTTGGCGAGCTGCACGGTCGGCAAATTGCCGCCCACCGACGCCGTATCGGCGTTGTCTATCAGGACCACAAACTGCTGATCGACAAAACGGTATTCGACAACGTGGCGCTGCCTCTGATCGTCGCCGGCATGCCTTATCGTGAAGTCGGACGGCGCGTCAGAGCGGCTCTCGACACCGTTGGGTTGCTGGACAAGGAAAACTCGAGGCCGCTGGCGCTGTCCGGTGGCGAGCAGCAGCGCGTTGGAATTGCGCGTGCGGTCATCAATCGACCTGAACTGCTGCTTGCGGACGAGCCAACGGGCAACCTGGATCCTGAACTTGCGGATGAGATCATGGCGCTCTTTACCAGACTCAACCAGCTCAACGTCACGGTGTTGATCGCAACACACGATCCGCGTCACTTCGCCCAGAGCGATGTGCGGGTGCTGGAACTGCGCGAAGGTCTGTTGGTGAGCGGTGCTGCGCAGCCAGAGGGCGCGCCGCTGTGAAAGCCTGGTTTTCACAACACGCCCAGGCGCTGATCTCGAGCATTGGCCAGATGGTCAGAGCCCCGGCTGCGTCGGTGTTGACGGTACTGGTGATTGCGATCTCTCTGGCGCTGCCGCTTGGGCTTTTGATTGTTGTGAAGAATCTCGACTCCCTGCGCGCGAATTATGATGGCGGCCGTCAGGTCTCGATTTTGCTCAAACCCGAATACGACGAGGCGGCGGCTTTTGACATTCTGGCAAGACTGGAACAGCGCCCCGACATCGAACGACTCGAGCTTGTGTCCAGAGACGCTGCCGCTGACGAGTTGCGAGAGCTACTGGGCGTCTCCGACGTCACCGCGGGGCTCGACTCAAATCCAATACCCGTAACGCTGATTGCACAACCGACTCCTGATTGGTCTTCGATCGACAGAGTGACCGAGCTTGCCGAGGCGCTGAAAAATCTCCCGGAGGTAGGGGAGGTTATTCTCGACGTCGTCTGGCTCAAGCGTCTGGAGGCGCTGTCGGCTCTGATCAAGCGGGCTGCGCTGATTCTGGCTGCGGTACTCGGCCTCGCCGTGCTGCTGACGGTGGGCAATACCATTCGGCTGATGGTGCTGGGACGGGCCCAGGAAATCCTGGTGATCGACAGAGTGGGTGGCACGCCGGCTTTTATTCGGCGACCGTTTCTGTGGACCGGTCTCGTCCAGGGGCTTCTGGGCGGGCTGGTCGCGCTGGGTGTCGCCGGGGCAGCCCAGTACGCGCTGTCCTCGCGGATTGAAGCGCTGGTGTCGAGTTACCAGGGGGGTCTAAGTCTGCTCGGCACAGGGCCAGTGGCGGCGCTGGCGACGGTTGCCACGGGGGCATTGCTCGGCTGGCTCGCGTCCTGGGTGGCCGTCACCGGGCATTTGCGGCGTCTGCGACCGCGCTGAGCCGCCCCCGACGTGAGAAGCCCCGCGAGACCGGTTTGTCGAATGCCTCGCTAAGTCATTGATTTATATCAAATTAGCACTCTGACTCTCTGGGTGCCAAAAAATTGGCACTCCAGCCCCAAGAGTGCTAAACTAGTCGCAACTCGTTGATGGAGAACGACTAATTTATGACCCAGACCCTGCCTATTTCTGTAGACGCCTTTTCCGGTGACCTGTCCGGTTATATCCGATCGGTCAACAACCTGCCTGTACTGTCCGCCGAAGACGAGCGTGCGCTCGCCATCCGCTATCGAGAGGACGAAGATCTCGATGCCGCCCGTGAGCTGGTGCTCGGCAACCTTCGTCATGTTGTACATATAGCCCGGAAGTTTGCGGGCTATGGCCTGCCGCTGGCTGATCTTATTCAGGAAGGCAACATCGGCCTGATGAAGGCGGTCAAGCGCTATGACCCCGCTCGCGATGTTCGTCTGGTCTCTTTTGCCGTGCACTGGGTGCGCTCGGAGATCTACGACTACGTGCTGCGCAACTGGCGCATTGCCAAAGTCGCTACGACCAAGGCCCAGCGCAAGCTGTTCTTCAACCTGCGCAAGAACCGCACACGACTCGGCTGGATGAACGATGACGAGGTCAGCGCACTGGCGAAAAAACTCGATGTGTCGGTGGAGTCTGTCCGCGAAATGGAAGGTCGAATGAGTTTTCCGGACGTCGCTTTCGATACACGAGAGACTGATGACGAAGATTCGGCTCCGTCTCCGGAGATGTGGCTTGCTGACGATCGCTACAGCCCCGAGAAGATGGTTGAAGCCGCTAACGAGTCTGACTATCGCAACGAGAATCTTCGAATTGCGCTGGAAGGCCTGGACGATCGCAGTCGCGACATCATCGAAAGTCGGTGGCTCGATCAGGACAACAAGAGCACACTGCACGAGCTCGCCGACAAGTACGGAGTTTCAGCTGAACGTATCCGTCAGATCGAAAAGCGCGCGATGGGCAAGATGAAAGACAGCATCGCTGCCTGAAAATTTGAGCCATCGAAAAAGCCGGCCTCAGGGCCGGCTTTTTTTTTGCTCGATGGCTTCTGGATTATTTCGACAGCGGCTTGAGCTTACGCACCGTATCGTCCGCGTAAGTCGAAAACCTGGGACCAACCTTCTCGGTGTCAAAGACGGTGTAAGGCGTATCCAGTCTGATCTCGGCGTTGGGTGTTCGCTTGACCTTTGCGCGTGCTTCCTCGAAGCCTTCGAGAGAATCGAGCGCAAAACGTTCATCGAGCATGGTCAGATTCTTGAACTCCGATGCGGCGAAGGACTCCCAGAAGGGCATATCGACCCCCCCGGGCGAGTAGCCCTTGATCTGTCGTGCGATAAGCATGAGACCCTGCCGTTTGCTGGTGTACAGCACACAGGGCTCGATGAGACGAGACTCTGTCTCGGAATCCTTGATCACGAGAATTCGACAGCGATTGTTGATCGCGATTTTCAAATTCTGCTTGATGTTAGGCAGCATGTTTCAAGGTCCGTTATTTGATCAGTCCGGTTTTGTGCAGGGACAGAACTTCCAGCGGATTCGCGCGAGCCTTGAGCTTTACCGAGAAAGCATCTTCGGTCGCGTAGTAGCTCACAATGTCATATTCGGTGAGCGGCGGTGTGTCTGCTGGCAGCGCCCCGTTGAGTTCATCGTAGGACAGCGGGAAACGCCCCTGCTGTTCGCGATACTGCTCAAGAATTCCCTGCACCACTCCCAGAATAGTCTGCTCTCGCGCCTTTGGGTCCTCGCTGGCGGCGCGCCTGGCGGTGATTTCGCGGATTGACAGGAGATAGTCCCGGTATTCGGGGATATTGCCGACCCACCCCAGCATTTGCGCAACGAGCTGGTTGGCTTCGGTCATGCGCGACTCCTTCATCAGCTGACGCAGTTTCACCAGCGGGACGTCGAACTGAAGACAGCCGCGAGCCAGCGCAACATTCTCGGGTTCGCCGGCGGAATCGTTCATCAGGGCCTGACACATCGCACGCGCACCGTCCAGGTCTCCGGCGTTGGCCACCGACCTGGCGTACACCACTTTTTCTCTGACCCCGCCAGGAATTTTCTCCAGAGCTCGGCTCGCGATGGTGAGCATCGGATTGTCCTGCACCGTTCGCGTGGCCTCTGTTGCCGTAGGACGCGGTGGTTCAGGATTCGGTACCGTATCGTCATCAGACACGGTTTGCGGCAGCGTGTTGATGTCTGGCGTCGGCGAAAGCGCTGGCTGTTCTGCCTGGGTATCCACGCGTGTTGAATCAACAGGCTGTGCGGGTGCCGGGCGGCGTGGTCGGATGATGTTGCCTTCCGGTACTTCGGGTATGACGTCAATCACTGGCGAAGTTCGTTTCAGCGGTCGTTTCAGCGAAATAGGCAGTCCGTGCACTACATTCGCACGCGGCATTTGCGCTGCCGTGGGTGTCGGCGGTGATGGCTCGGAGATGGTGCCCGACCCGGCACCGGCCACAGTGGACCCGATGATCAGAGCCGGCGGGATCTCAAGCTGATCGGCAAGAGCTGATTGCGCAACGCCCGTGGCCATCAGCAGCGCTGTAATCAAAATCGCGGGGCGTGGCGCCCGGCGCTTTGCGAGGAGTTGTCCGTCCATGGAAGCCTCTTGAAGAATTGCTGTGACGCAAGCGAGGCTGCTATTTCTGAAATGCGACCAGGTGGTCTGCCTCCAGACGAATAGTGAGTGTCTCACCAAGACTGAAATTGTCATGGCTTGGCATCAGCGCGAGCACATCCCTGCCGCTTGCGAGTCTCAGGGTATAAAGAATCTGAGCTCCTTTAAAAGCTTTTCGACGAACGGTTGCCGAGTACCCTGTGTCATCGCTGCGTGCGATGTCATCGGGTCGAACGAGAATATCGAGTGCGGTCCCGGGTGCGTACGGCCACACCTTGTCGCTGACGTGAGTCCCCAGTTCTGTTTCAACGGTGTCGTGGGATTTGAGGTTGGCCGGGATCAGAACGCCGTCACCCACAAACTCTGCGACGAATCGACAGCTCGGCTCGTGGTACAGGTTGTACGGGGTATCCCACTGCACAATCTCACCGTCGTTCATGACCCCAACCAGATCCCCGAGGCTGAAGGCATCGTACTGATCGTGGGTCACGATCACACAGGTCGCTCCCCGGTCATGAAGCAAGTCCTTGACCTCGTTGCCAAGTCGTTCACGCAGGTCCAGGTCGAGATTCGAGAAAGGTTCGTCCATGAGGACAAGAGACGGATTCGGTGCAAGAGCCCGGGCAATGGCGACGCGTTGCTGTTGTCCACCGGACAGCTCGTGCGGGTAGCGTGAGCCCATTTTTTCAAGACCGACGCGTTCCAGAAGCTCACCGACAATGCGATTCTTTTCCGCGTTCGATATCGCGGTCAGTCCTGCAGCGATATTCTGCTCGACGGTAAAATGCGGAAACAGTGCATGGTCCTGAAACACCATGCCGAGCTTGCGTTTTTCGGGAGCAAGGGAGTAGCCGGGTTTCGACACCACCTCGTTGTTGATTTCAATACTGCCGCTGGTGGGCTCCACAAAACCCGCGATCGTTCGAAGGACGGTTGTTTTGCCGCAGCCGCTCGGGCCAAGCAGGCATACCAGCGACCCCTGGGTGACGTTCATGTTGAGCGCATGCACGACAGGCAGACCGTCGTAACGACACTCCATCTGCTTGATACTGAGAACGGGGTTTATGGTCGACATGGTCGGAGCGTCATCGCACCGCCGGCTCAGGCCAGCAGAAACTCAAGCAGGGCTTTCTGGGCGTGGAGCCGGTTTTCGGCTTCGTCCCAGACGACGCTGCGTGGTCCGTCAATCACGTCCGCAGCAACTTCAACACCTCGATACGCAGGCAGGCAGTGCATGAAAATCGCGGTGTTGCTGGCCGCGTCCATCAACTGCTGATCGACCTGGAACCCGGCGAAGTCAGCGAGACGCTGCTCCTTTTCAAATTCCTGCCCCATGCCTGCCCAGGTGTCGGTGATGACACCACTGGCGCCGGCCGCAGCCGCATAGGGGTCGTTGCCGATCACGACGTGGTCGCCACACGCGGCGGCGAGGGCTTCGTCCGGCTCATAGCCTTTGGGTGTCGCGACCTTGAGGGTGAAATCAAAGGCGACGGCAGCCTTCATCCAGGAATGACAGACGTTGCAGCCGTCCCCGATCCAGCTGATTGTTTCGCCCTGTATGTTGCCGCGGTGTTCGAACCACGTCTGGATATCGGCAAGAATCTGGCACGGATGAAAGTCATCTGTGAGACCGTTGATGACGGGAACCAGCGACTCGGCGGCGAAGTTCTGAATCATCGAGTGTTTGTCTGTTCTGATCACGATGGCGTCGACCATCCGTGACATCACCCGCGCCGTATCCTCCACCGGTTCGCCTCGAGCGAGTTGCGAATCCTGGGGTGCAAGAAACAACGAGTTGCCACCGGCCTGGGTGACGGCGGCTTCAAAGGACGTTCGGGTACGCGTTGACGACTTGGTAAAGATCATCCCAAGTGTTTTGCCGCGCATGAATTCATCGCGCAGGCCCGCTTTGTGGCGGTTTTTGAGCGTGATCGCGCGCTCGATGAGCTGTACGAGCTCAGCGGGTTGAAGATCACTGATTGTCAGAAAGTGGCGAGCCATGAACCAGCTGTTTCGAGTTGTGCAGCCGGTGTTCGCGATTGGTGCGAAGGACCATTTGCCTGAATCGATCATTGTAGCAGCGCGAACTCGACCACTCTACTTAATGGCGGTTCTCGGTGGGATTGTGGAGCGAAGATGCGGATTACCGATTGCGAAACAGCTGTGGGTTGACCGGGTGGGGCGTGCGGCCGAAACTACCGGGCCCGCGGCCGGCCCCGGCCCTGACCACCGACCATCGCTGAGAGTTGAACCATGTCTCGCCCTTCGATCAACAAAGCTGTCCTCGCCTATTCGGGCGGACTCGATACTTCCATCATTCTCAAGTGGCTGCAGGAAGTCTACGAATGCGAGGTCGTCACCTTCACAGCCGATATTGGACAGGGCGAGGAGGTTGAACCGGCGCGCGCCAAGGCCGAGGCCATGGGCGTTAAAGAGATCTATATCGAAGATCTGCGCGAGGAGTTTGCCCGGGATTTCGTCTTTCCGATGTTCAGGGCAAATACCGTCTATGAAGGCGAGTATCTGCTGGGGACTTCAATCGCGCGTCCGCTGATAGCCAAGCGTCTTGTCGGCATTGCTCTTGAAACGGAGGCCGACGCGGTGTCCCACGGGGCAACCGGAAAAGGCAACGATCAGGTTCGATTCGAGCTCGGCGCGTATGCGCTCAACCCGGACATCGTGATCGTCGCACCCTGGCGCGAGTGGGATCTGACGTCCCGCCAGCGTCTGCTTCAGTACGCACAGGATCACGGCATCGCCGTCGAGAAGAAAGCCGACGGTGGTGCGGACTATTCGATGGACGCGAACCTTCTGCACATCTCTTACGAAGGAGGAATGCTCGAAGATCCGTGGTCAGCGCCCCCGGAGGACATGTGGCGCTGGTCGGTATCGCCGATGGCCGCACCGGATGAACCTGAGGTCATCGAAATCGAATATCGCCGAGGTGATCCGGTTGCGATCAACGGGCAGACCGTTTCGCCTGCGACCTGCATGGAGATGTTGAACGCGCTCGGTGGCAAGCATGGCATTGGCCGCGCGGATCTGGTCGAGAACCGTTACGTTGGCATGAAGTCACGAGGCTGCTATGAAACCCCGGCCGGTACCATCATGCTCAAGGGGCATCGGGCGATTGAGTCGATAACGCTCGACAGAGAAGTTGCCCACCTCAAGGATGAGCTGATGCCCAGGTATGCCAAGCTTATCTATAACGGATACTGGTGGAGTCCGGAGCGAGAGATGCTGCAGACAATGATCGACCAGTCCCAGGTCTGGGTTAACGGTGTAGTCGCGCTTCGACTTTATAAAGGCAACGTTGACGTTGTGGGTCGCAAGTCTTCTCAGGACTCGCTGTTCGATGAAAAAATTGCAACGTTTGAGGAAGATCAGGGCGCATACGATCAGGGTGACGCAACGGGCTTTATCAAGCTCAACGCGTTGCGTATGAGAATCGCAGCGCTGCGCGGAAGAAATCCTGGAGAGTAGGTGCCTTCGCGTCAGCGTTGCGCGAGCTGTTCGATGACCTCGAGATAGCGTTGGCACGCGGTTTCGACGTAATAGCCTTTGACGTCCTCGATGTTGCGCGCTTTCATGCGTTCTCGCAAAGATCGATCGTCCACCAGTCGCTTCAGCGCTTTGCTGAAATCATCAAGCTCGTTGAGCTTGATGACGTAGCCGTTTTTGTCTTCGATGACGAAATCAGTCTGGCCTCCGTTGTCGTAACAGACCACCGGTAGTCCAGCGTGCATGCCTTCGAGAAACACCAGGCCAAACCCTTCGTGGATCGATGTCGATGCATAAATGTCGGCGGCGGCGAGGTGTCGATGTTTGTCCTCTTCGCTGACGTTGCCAAGCAGCGTTATCCGGTCGGCAGCGTTCTTTTCATCAATCATCGACTGCAGTCCCTCGCGAGACGGGCCGTCACCCATTACCGTGAGTCGACAGGCGGAGCCCTCGGCGTTGACGCGCAAAACGGCCTCTATCAGCGCCTCGACATTCTTGCGACTGACGAGGCGACCGATGGTGGTGATTACAACGTCGTCCTCGGCAAACCCCAGATCGCTTCGGTTCACCCGGGGGATATCGAACGGCGCGATACTGAGTGGGACAACCTCGACCGGCTTGTCGCCGAGCGAGAAGTATTTCAGGGCGCTGGCACGAACATCCCTGGAACCGGCGAACACATGGTCGGCTTCGCGAATCACGCGGCCAACGGTACCCCGAAGCAGGGGTGTCTTGTGCGGTGAGAGCTTTTTGCTGGGGTCATAGACGTCACCACCGAGCAGAAACAGCACGTTGGGGATGCCTGTCTTTTTCGCGATGTGCGCGCCCGCCGGGCCGGTCGGAATAGCGAAGAACGTCAGCAGGCAGTCGAACTTGCTGGCCTGCGCGGCTTTCATGCCCGCTTTGCAGGCGAGCGGGTGATAGCTCAGCATTGACGCCATGGAAGCTGTGTTTTTGGCGTTGCGCATGAGCACAGGAACCCGTTCGATGCGAACACCGCGTCGTGTTTCGAGCTGATCGAGATTCTGGCCACCCGAAGTGATCAGTGTTGTCGTATGGCCGGCCGCGGCAAGATGCTCCAGCACATGTTCTGACAGAACGCCGCCGCCGCCGCCAAGGGGTGGATACTCGTAGTTGAGCGCGAGAATGTTCACGGATCAAAACCTTTGTCTGTTGTCAGGGCAGCGTTGATGGATCGGTCAATCAGCGCGGGGGCCGATGTCGATCTGCGCGATGCTGACTCGGTGGATAACAAAATCGCCCGGTGCGACTCCGGGGTCAAATCGCAACTGCTGGCACGAGCGGGGCGCGATCCAGATGTGCAGTTCCTGGCGCCCGCTGTTGTAGCGTACCGTCGTTCGAGCCTGGTCAGAAAACCCGTTGCCGTCGTCCCAGTAAATGCTGAAACGGCCTTTGTCCGGCGCGGTCATGACGATACGCACCAGCGTATTGTCGCTGGCGCCACCGCAGTTTTTCAACGACGGTACGAACCAGGGATCAGAGCCAGTCGATTCAAACACGAGTTTCTTGCCGTCCAGTCTGGCGTTGTCGATCTGGTTTGCCGCCTTGAATCGACCAGGGTTGATGGTGATTCGCTTGAACGGTTTGACGGCAACAGGACGCAGTGGCTCCTGATAGAAGGCGGGCTGATAAAAGGGCAGCACGTGGTTGACGAGGGAATCACGATGCAGCGCAAACGCGGCAGCGATCAGAGCCAGAATCGCAAATATGCCGACACCACCCTGGGTGAACGAAATTCTGCCTGCGCCAGCGCGATCGGCGATCGACCACGCGATGCTGCCGGCGGCCCGCAGTGCGCAGAGACTCAGAATCAGCAGGGCGCCAACAACTGGCAGCAGATATTTGCCCTGAATCTGTATGTCGTTGTACATGTTGGCCCACATGTACATGTAGAACTGAAATCCGATAGTCAGTATCAGTATGGTTTCAAAGATCAGATCTGAAGGTCGTGGCAGAGAACCCGGACGCACGATGCTGAGGACCCTGAGCAGCCAGTAGATCACCCCAAGCGCACCAAGGGCGTAGTAGAACCAGTACACGTGCTTGCCGACGCGCAGTCGTAGCCAGTCGAGGTTGCCGATGGTGGACAGTCCGGTTCCCTCCAGAAATCCGCCATGGTTTTTCAGCAGCTGCACCATCGTCACGCCGTGTGCGGCGTAACCGAACTTCTTGTCGTCATCGAATCTCGAATGCTTTTCTGCGGTCGTTTTGATGACTTTCTGCAGAAGTGGATCGTTTATCCCGTAGTGATGGACGTTCATGGCGATCCACCATCCACCGGTGACGGCCATAACCAGCAATCCGATCAGCATCGGACCCAGGGCCTTCGGCAGTTTGGTAAAGATAAACAATGCCGCGAACAGCAGCACCGACGGCGCGATGATCCAGGCACTGGGTTTTGTAATGATGACCAGTCCGGCCGCGAGCCCCATCAGGGCAAGGGATTTGACAGAGACGCCGTTTCTGAAGACAACCGTCATTGCGAGGATCATCATCGACGCCGAGAAGATCGCTCCCGCATCGTCGTTGTTATAGGACGCGATAAAGGTAAATTGCGGCAGCAGGCCGATTGCGATTGCGCCAAAGGTCGCGAGCTTATAGCTGTTAAAAAAGACGACCAGAGTCTGAAACAGCACGAGCACCGTCAGGGCACAGAACAGTGCCGATCCTTTGCGAAACAGAATTTCCAGTTTTTTCTGACTGCTCTGCAGCGCCTTGGCCACCGCGGCCGAGACGATGTAGGACAGCGGAGGGCGCAGCGCCCGGGTGCCGCCGTAAGGCGTGAAATTGAGCTCTGCCTCATCTTCGGGAAGCTGCGCGAGACGATGGTTTTCAAAGATGAATCGCGAAGCGTCGTCGTGTGCGGCGTAGTCGGGGCCGGCGCCGTGGGGGAGCGCGCTTGACGTCAGGTTAAAGTAGGTCAGAAAAGCGATAAACAGGGCCCAGCCCACCGCGGCTGTAACAATACCGGAGCGTTTCGGGGCGGCTGGCGTCTGGGGTTCCGGCGCCGCTTTAGCGTTAGAGGGTAACCGGGTTGCCCTGTTAGATTCTGACATTGATGCCTGTGCGAAAGCCCGACCGAAGGCCGGATTCGGGTCCGATGATGTGACTTTGAAAGCCTATGGCGCGCGAGTATAACAACACACTCGCACCTTCAGGCGTCCTGCTCATCGTGTACGCGGTCGCCGGTGGTTCAGGTCGTTCACGTGATTCAGGTGGTTCACGTGATTATATGGGTCGCCCGGTTGAGGCGCCTGAGTAAAGGCTTCGTTTGAGGAACAACGATGAACGGTGGGCACGATAACGTCGCAGAACCCGTTGTGGCACCACAGATTTCGGTTATCGTTCCTGCTTACGAAGAGAGCGAAGCGCTCCTGTCCCACATCGAGTCTCTTGTCGACCTGGGCGACTTTCGGCAGGTGATCGTCGTCGACGCGAGTCGCGGTGACGGTCGTCTTGTTGCGCAATCAGCGGTCAAACGGTTTGCATCGAAGCCCTGTGTCGAGATCATGGTCGATGCGCCCCGCGGACGGGCACGTCAAATGAACGCAGGGGCGGCGGCCGCGACGGGGGATATTTTGCTGTTCGTTCACGCCGATACCGCGCTGCCGCCCGGATCGGGACAGGCCATCGAACACAGTCTCGGGCGCGGCGGTGAATGGGGACGCTTTGACGTTCGTCTCGACGCCGCCGGTTTTCCCTATCGCATGATCGAATTTATGATGAATCATCGCTCGAGAATAACCGGCATGACGACGGGTGATCAGTGCCAGTTTATGAGCCGACGCGCCTTTGAAGCCGTGGGCGGCTTTCCGGAACAACCGTTGATGGAAGACATCGAAATTTCAAAAAGACTCAAACGGAAATTTGGACTGCCGGCAGTCCCCGGTCCGCGAGTGACCACCTCTGCTCGACGCTGGCAGGTCAACGGGGTCTATAAAACGATGGCGCTGATGTGGAAGCTGCGGCTGATGTACTTTTTCGGTGTGTCGCCGCAAAAACTCGCGTCCCTTTACGGTAACGCCCGGGCGAAGGCCGCCGGGAAAGACGACGGCGTTCAACATGAACGATGATCCAGTTCCAATAGATCAGTCAGTCGATCGTCCAACGCTTATGAACAAAGCGCCGATCCTGAAGCTGTTTGCGCGGGCGCCAAGGCCCGGCGAGGCGAAGACACGTCTGGCAAAATCGCTGGGGCTGCAAAAGACTGCACGCGTTGCGGCTGGACTGATTCGTACAACAACGTCTCTTGCGGTCGAACACTGGCCGGGAGAGGTTCGGCTGGAGGTGTGGCCGGATACGCATCACGAGGTGTTCGATGAACTCAGTGATCAATACGGTATTGCCGTGTCGGTTCAGTCCGAGGGTAACCTTGGCGACAAAATGCTCACGGCGTTGCATGAGGGGCTTGCAGAAGGGGCCGCAACCGCGGTGATGGGCTGTGATGCGCCCCAGTGTCCGGGTGAGCAGCTCGTCATCGCCGCCGAGTCCCTGAAAAATGGCGACAACGTCTTCGGGCCGGCGCAGGACGGAGGGTTCTGGTTGCTCGGGCTGACCCGAGTGGCCCCGGGTCTGTTTGCCGGCATCGACTGGGACGCACCGCAGACCGGCGCCCGAACGCTGGCCAGCGCAGCGTCAATTTCTGTTGAATTTAAGGTAACACTCCAGACTCTTTTCGATATCGATACGATTGACGAATACAGTCGTCTGGAACGTGAGTATCCGGAACTCATTGAGCGTATTCTTGGGCGCGCCTGAGAAGTAATCGGCCGTTTTTAGATGTCAGACGAATCCGCCAACAAACCTGCACAGCTTACAGCGCCCCATGAGCCTGAATTCTCGTGGGCATTCCTGCATCCAAAATACATCGGGACGTGGCTGATTGTGGGTCTTGTTGCTATCGGCTTTATGCTGCCAAACCGATGGCGCTACGGGCTCGGTGGGTGGCTGGGCATTCGCTTTCACAACATGAACGCCAAACGAAGGGCGATTGCTCGCACCAACATTGATATGTGCTTTCGCGACCTGTCAGAGTCCGAGCGTGAGGAGATGGTCCGCGAACACTTTCGATCCTTCGGTCGCAGCGTGCTGGATCTTGGTCTGATCTGGTGGGCCTCGGAGAAACGTCTGGAAAGCCTGATCAGCATCAACGGACTTGAACGCCTGCGCGAACGCATTGACCGGGGTGAGAGCGTGTTGATCATCACGCCCCACGCAGCGGGCCTTGATCTGGGTGGAATTATGGTTTCCCACTACGTTCCGTGCGTTTCCATGATGAAAGCGCTGCCAAATCCCATCATCGACTGGTTGATCACAAGCGGACGCAGGCGATTCAACGCTGATATCTGGCTGCGCGACGCCGGATTACGTCCGCTGATAAAGTCGCTCAGGAGTAACCGCGTTGTGTTTTACATGCCCGACGAAGACTTCGGCACACGCAACTCGGTATTCGCTCCTTTCTTTGGCGTACCGACATCAACTCTCACGACCGTGGGTCGCATGGCAAAAATCGCCGGAGTCGATGTGATTCCGTGTTTCGCTCGAATTCGACCGGACGGCAAAGGCTACACCGTTGATGTTGATCCGCCGCTCGCGAACTTTCCGTCCGGTGATGACGTTGCTGACACCACAGCAATGAACGCCGCTCTTGAGCGCGGAATCAGTCGCGCCCCGGCCCAGTACATGTGGACCCTGCGCTGGTTCAAGACGCGTCCGGATGGCGAGGCTTCGCCCTATGGCTGAATCTGATGCCAGGCTGCCGTCACCGATCTTAAGCGACATCAATGCGTATTCGCCGCGCTACTGGCTGACGTGGGTGGGACTCGTCTCATGGCGGCTGGTCTGCAAGCTGCCGCTGCCGATGCTGTCGGCACTGGGTGCGGTGATCGGAGATATTCTGCGCTTCACGATAAAGCGTCGCGTGGAGGTGGCCGATATCAACATCAGGGCCTGCTTCCCTGAACTCGATGCGACCGCGCGCGCCCGTTTGCTCAAAGACAGTTTCAGAAGTGTGGGGCAGAGCGTGTTTGATACGGGCGTTGCGTCGTGGTCATCGTTCGCTCGCCTCGAAAGGCTGGTTGAAGTGCAAGGACGAGACCATGTCGACGAAATCATACGCAACGGGCGCCCGGTGATTCTGCTGTCACCACATTTTGTAAGCTGTGGCCTGGGCGGGCTCTTCGTCAGTCAGCTCATGCCGGTCTTTGCGATGTACAAGGCGCCGCGCAATCCTGTGTTTCATGCGGCCTATCATCACGTTTGCACAACACAGCCCACGGGCGTCGCGCTGCTCGACTGGATAACGGCCAACGGTCGCGAGGCGTCGCCGCTCGGTCTCGCAGAGCATCGGTCCGGGCTCAAGCCGGTCATACGCAACCTGCGCAGCGGTCGTCATTTTTACTATCTGCCGGATCAGGACCTCGGCCGTCGTCAGACCGTGTTTGCGCCGTTTTTCGGCATCGCAACATCAACCGTCGCAGCGGGATCCAGATTTACCGCCCTGACCGACGCGGTCGTCGTGCCAATGGCCATCTGGCAGAAGCCGCGTGGCCAGGGTTATGTGCTGAAATTCGATGAGCCGGTGGATAACTATCCGTCCGCAGACGATATTGAAGATGCAACGATGATGAACCGTCGAATCGAAAGGCTGGTGCGCGAGCGCCCGGATCAGTATTTTTGGCTGCACAAGCGATTCAAGAGCCGTCCGCAAGGCGAGGCTCGCTTTTACCCCAAAGGTCTTTAGTCTTCCACCTCTGCCCCGGTGTCGCTGCGAGCAAAACCTGAACATGAATATTCTTGTGATCAAACAGACGTCGCTGGGTGATGTGCTTCACTCAACGGGGCATGTCAGGTCCATCCGCAGGAATTTCCCCGACGCGCACATCACGTTGCTGACGGCGACGCCATCTGTGGACCTGTATCGTCACAATCCAAACGTTGATGAAATCATAGAATTTGATCGCTACCGCATAAAGCGTGAGTGGTACCGGCATCCCGTCGCCTGCATCAGGCATATTCGCGAGACTTTGCGCAGCGTTCGTCGGCGACAGTACGAAATTGCGTTCGATTTGCAGGGTCTGGCCAAGAGTGTTCTGTTTCTGTACGGCGCGCAGGCGAAACAAAAATTTGTCAAAGGCAACTGGCCCGGACTGAAAGGGCATCGCGATCGAGAGCAGCATGCGATCGAGGAAATGGACAGCGTCCTTGCCCTGGCGGGTCTCACCGTAGGTGAGACGAACATGGAAATTCAGGTCAGCGACGACGAGCGCCGGGCGGTGGAAACCTACCTCGTCGAAAACGGTATCGGATCTGCCGATGCCATGGTCGTGGTCAGTCCTTTCAGTCGCCGTGAATCCAAGGACTGGAGCGTCGCTCGCTATCGGGAAATGATTGCGCAACTGCCGGGCGACATCTGGGTTCTTGTTACCGGCTCCCCGGATCGAGCCAGGGAAATTGAAGAGCTCGTTGTCTCCACCAAGCGCCCACAGACGCTGGCGGTGGCCGGCGAACTTTCGTTACTTCAGTTTGTTGAACTCATTCGGCGTGCCCGACTGTTGATATCCGGTGACAGCTTTCCAATGCACCTGTCCGCCGCTGTCGGCACGCCTCTCGTGTCTTTGTTTGGTCCCACCGATGAGCATCGCGTCGGTCCCAGAGGAATCGCGGAGTCGGTAATTCTCAGAGCCGACGACTGCAATCGGTGTGATTCGCGCCGAGGTTGCGAGTTCCGCTGTCTTGAAGGTATCAGCCCCGACACGGTGACCAGTCAGGCGATTCGCATTCTCAAAACCAGACGACGCTGAACACACCTGCGGGTTCGCGCTCAGTCTCGCCAGTACGTGCGGGTAAGGAGCACCAGCAGCGTAAACAGTTCGAGGCGACCCATCAGCATCGCCACAGACAGAATCCATTTGGCCGAAGAGGGAAGTCCCTGGTAGTTTTCGGCGACAAACCCCAGCCCCGGTCCAAGGTTGTTAAGACAGGCGGTGACGGCAGAGAACCCGGTGATGATATCGACGCCGGTGCCGACCATCGCAAGCGCCAGCAGCGTAAAGCTGAAAACGTATAGCGAGAAAAATCCCCATACGGCGCTGATCACGTTGTCGTCGATTCGCTTGCCGTTGAGTTTGATCGTTATCAGGGCGTTGGGGTGAACCAGCTTTTCGATCTCTCGCTTGCCCTGTTTGAACAGCAGCAGCATGCGAATAACCTTCATGCCGCCTGCCGTAGATCCGCCACAGCCGCCGACAACGCTGAGCACGATGAGCAGCGCCGGCAGAAACACCGGCCACGTGCTGAACTGCGCCGTGGTAAACCCGGTAGTGGTGGCAATGCTGACAACCTGAAACGCACCGTGCAGAACGGCGTCCGACGTAGAGTCCATCGTCTTGGTGTAGATGAGAGTTGCGACAACGACGACGCAGGCGATGCCGATCGTCATGAGATAGACGCGGCTTTCAGAATCCTGGAGATAGTGGCTGACGCGTTTGCTTCTGAACGCGATGAAGTGCATTCCGAAATTCATCGCCGCAATCAACATGAAAACCATGGCAACGAGGTATACGGCCACGTTGTCAAAGTGACCGAGGCTTGCGTCGTGGGTTGAAAATCCGCCGATCGCCACGGTGGAAAAGCTGTGGGTAATCGCATCGAACAGCGACATTCCGGCAACCAGATAACCGAGCATGCACGCGATCGTAAGCCCGAGATAAATCATCCACAGCGCTTTGGCTGTCTCGGCAATCCGGGGTGTCAGCTTTGAATTTTTAACGGGCCCGGGCGTTTCGGCGCGGTAGAGCTGCATGCCGCCAACCCCGAGCATCGGCATCACGGCGACCGCGAGCACGATGATGCCCATGCCGCCAAGCCACTGCAGCTGCTGGCGGTAGTAGCGAATCGACATTGGCAGGTCGTCGATACCGGTAAGCGTGGTGGCACCGGTTGTGGTGAGGCCCGACATCGATTCAAAGAATGCTTCGGTGATCGAAATGTCCGGCTTGTCGAGAAGCACGAACGGCAAAGCGCCAAACAGCGCAAGCACCGTCCAGAACAGCACAACGATCAGAAAACCGTCGCGAAAGCGCAGCTCCTGTTTGTCGTTGCGCACGGGGACCCAGCATACGAGTCCCGTGATCAGGGTGACGACAAACGCAATCAGAAACGGCTGCAGAACCCCGTCATTGACGAAGCTTGAGAGCAGTGCGGGCACGGCCAGCGTGCTCGAAAACATCATGAGCAGAAACCCGACAATACGCAGAACGACTTTCAGGTGCATGAGCGGGTTCGGGAGGTTGCGGGGAGGGTCAGTCTAGATCGACAGAGGTGACACTGAAAACAGCTGCTCCACCTCTGGAATGTGCTGTTTATCGGTTACAAACAGAATCAGATGGTCGTTTTCCTGAATTTCCACGTTGTCGTGGGCGATAACGACCTCCTCGCCCCGAAGCAGCGCACCAATTTTGGTGCCGCTCGGAAGATCCATTTCCCCCACGCGGCGACCCACGACTTTTGACGTGGTGGGGTCTCCGTGGGCGATAACCTCGATCGCCTCGGCAGCGCCGTTTCGCAGCGAGTGAACGGCAACCATGTCACCGCGACGAATCGTCGTCAGCAGGGTGCCCACCGTCGCCGTGCGTGGAGCGATCGCTATGTCTACGCCGGTTCCCTCGATGAGTTCTGTATACGATGGTCGATTGACCAGTGCGATCACGGTTCTGACACCGAGACGTTTGGCCAGCATGGCAGACAGGATGTTGGCTTCGTCATCGTTGGTGACCGAGCAGAAGACATCGAAAGATTCGATGTTTTCTTCCCGCAGCATTTCTTCATCGGCGGCATCGCCTTTCAATACCAGCATGCCATCGAGGATTGTTGTTACCTCTTCTCCTCGCTTTTTGTCGCGCTCGATGATCTTGCAGTTGTATTTGCGCTTTACGACCGCCTTGGCAAGTCGCAGGCCAATGTTGCCGGCGCCGGCGATCATTACCCTTCTGGTCGGTTTCACTTCCGAATGCAGCTCGCGCATTACCGCCTTGATGTGTTCGCGCGCCGCGACAAAGAAAACTTCGTCGTCGGGCTGCACCACCGTGTCGCCGTCGGCCGGCACCGAGCGGTCACCGCGGTAGATCGCCGCGACGCGTGAATCGACGCCGGGGAGATGGTCTTTCAGATCCTTGATCTGGTGATTGACAATCGGACTGTTCGCCTCGGCGCGAATCGCGACAAGCTGAATCTTGCCGTCGGCAAAATCGAGGACCTGGAGTGCGCCCGGGTGTTCGATAAGTCTAACCACCTGCCGCGTTACGATTTCCTCGGGGCTGATGATGTTGTCGATGGGGATCGACTTGTCGTTGAAGATTTCGCGATTGGCGAGAAAAGACGGCGCACGGATGCGGGCTACCTTGTTCGGCGTGCTGAACAGCGTGTGCGCGATCTGGCACGCGACCATGTTGACTTCGTCCGACGTCGTCACGGCCATCACCAGTTCAGCGTCTTCGGCTCCGGCTTCGGCAAGTACTTCGGGGAACATGCAGTTTCCGGTGACGGTCTGAATGTCGGATTTCTCGCCGGGTCTGACCAGGGTGTCGCTGTCTACATCGACCAGAGACACGTCGTGGTTTTCTGCAGCCAGAATCTCTGCGGTGGATGAACCGACCTGTCCGGCTCCGAGGATGACAATTTTCATCTGGTTACCGGATCTCGAGTCATGATGTCAGGATATAGCTCGACGTACGCAGGCGATGATCAGTCAGCTTTGCGGGACTTCGGGTCAATGCCGAGTCCCTTGAGCTTTCGGTAAAGATGCGTGCGCTCAAGGCCGACCGCGCTTGCGAGTTCGGTCATGTTGCCGCTCGTCTTGTCCAGATGATGCTCGAGGTAGGATTTTTCAAATTCGTCCCGCGCGTCCCGCAGCGGCATTTCGAATACGGCTTTGGGAAAGCTTCGGGTGTCGGTTCTCGCAACGGCACCCAGCGCGTCGGCGACTTCCATGGCGTCGACGTCGTCACTCCTGTTGCTGATCAGAAGTCGCTGTACGATGTTGCGAAGTTCTCTCACATTACCCGGCCAGTCGTGGTTTCGAAGCGCGTTCAACGCGCCGGTGCTGAATTGACGATAGGTCAGGCTGTCCGTTTCCACAAGAAGATCGACATAGAATCTGACGAGTTCCGGTATGTCCTCGACATGTTCGCGAAGTGGCGTGACGTGCACCGTCAGTGCGTTGATCCGGTAATAGAGATCTTCTCGAAAGTCTCCGGCCGCGACGGCTTCGGCGAGATTCTGATTGGTCGCGCACAGGACCCGAACGTCGATATCAACCCGTTCCTGTCCACCCACCCGGATGTAGCTGCCGTCTTCCAGGGCTGACAGCAGCTTGCCCTGAATCGCGAGATCCGTATCACCAATGGCGTCGAGAAACAGCGTGCCGCCACGCGCCGTATCAAAGTAGCCGGGGTTAACCACACCGTTTTCTTCGCTGCCAAAAAGCTGGACGGCCAGACTGTCAGCGGGCACAGCGCCAAGGCTGACATGGATAAACGGATTGTCTCTGCGATTGCTCGCGAGGTGCAGACAGCTCGCGACGACGCCTTTGCCGCTGCCGGGTTCACCCGTTATCAGTGCCCAGCTTTCGGTCGGGCCAACACGTTCTATGGTGGCGCGAAGCGAGGACAGATCGCTGCTGCTGCCAACCAGCGTTGTCGCCGGCTCAAGCTGACTTCGGAGCTGTTTATTTTCGCGCTTGAGGTTGCGTGTCAGCAACGCGCGCTCAATGGTGACTAGCAGCTTCGCGGTTGAGAGCGGTTTTTCGAGGAAGTCGTAGGCGCCGTGTCGAACTGCCTCAACGGCGGTTTCGACGTTGCCGTGACCGGAGATCATGATGACCGGAACCTCAAGTCCTTCTTCGTGCCATTCCTTCAGCAGCGAAATGCCGTCCGTGCCCGGCATCCATATGTCCAGCAGCACCAGATCCGGGTCACGCTTGGCGCGCATTTCACGCGCGGACTCGGCGTTGTCGGCAACAACAACCGAGTAATCCTCATCCGTGAGGATCTCGCGGACGATCTCCCGAATATCGGGTTCGTCGTCGACAACAAGAATATGTTCAGCACTCATGGCCCGAGGATAACTCAGCTTCCGGTTCGTAGTCGGGTGATCTTAACCGAAGGATCGGTCAATGCGGCATTTCGGACAACCAGTTTAGGCAATCGAATGTTAATCGATGCTCCGCCGGATCGCAGATTCTTGGCCCAGATCTGTCCGCCATGTTCTTCAACAATTCGTTTAACAATCGCAAGACCGAGGCCGGTGCCTTTTTCTTTGGTTGTGACGTACGGCTCATAGATCCGTTCCATCATGTCGTCCGGAAACCCCGGTCCGTTGTCGCTGACCTGAATCTCGATGGCACCCTCGGTGTCGTCGGACTCCCACGTGGTTGTTATCGTGATGGTCGCGTTGGGCGTATTCGCCATGGCGTCCCGGGCGTTGAGGATCAGGTTATTCAGCACCTGGCGTATTCGGTCGGCGTCCGCAACGATTCTCTGCGCCTGCTGATCGAGTTCCAGAACAAGATTCAGCGGTCGATCATCCGATCGGTGTAGTTCAGCCACGTCCTGAACCAGGCGATTCAGATCCAGCTCGTTTGGATTCATCACCATCGGCTGGGCATAGGTTGCAAAGGCATCGACCATTTCTTTCATGGAAGACACCTGCTGCGAGATGGTGCGTGTCGCCCGGTCGAGTGTGTCGCGTTCGTCCTCGTCGACCCGGTCCAGATACTTGCGTCTGATGCGCTCGGCGGACAGCTGGATGGGTGTGAGAGGGTTTTTGATTTCGTGAGCGAGTCGCCTCGCGACATCGCCCCATGCGGCGTCGCGCTGGGCCTGAATCATGTCGGTGACGTCGTCGAAAACAACAACGATACCGCCACTTCGCGCAACCGTAGTCGCAAGTCTGGTACCGCGACACATCAGCACACGTCGGCCGCGCAGTCCGGTTGTGGCGACCTCCGCCTGCCACTCCGGCACATCTTCGGCCATGCCGTTCTCGATAGCCTCTGTCAGCGGAATGATCTCCGGTCGTTCACGCACGATCTGTTCGATGCTCTCGCCCTCGAACTCTTCCAGCGTCGTTCCGAGGATCTGACTGGCGGCGGCGTTAACGTCAAGGAGGTTGAGGGATCGATCAAACACCAGAACGCCGGACGACAGGTGCGCCAGGATCGTTTCGAGCCACGTGCGCTGGGTTTCTGTTTCAAGCTGGCTGCGGCGAACCTGATTCTGCGCGTGACTGATCTGGCGGGTCATGTCATTAAAGGACTGCACCAGCGTGCCGAGTTCGTCACTGCTGGTGACAGGCAGCTGCTTGAGATAGTTACCTTCGGCGACGGCCTTGGTGCCCTCGGCGAGGTCTCGCAGCGGGGCCATCAGTCGCCGTGACATGAATATGGCGATCCACAAGGCGATCAGGGTTGTCATGAGCGTGACCAGCGAAAGCGTCAGGACAAAGCTGAATTTCAGCGGGCCGCGCAGAAAAACAAGTTTCTTGTACTCGTTGGATGCCGTGAGCACGCTGTCACCGAGTTTGGTGTAGCGCAGAGGGAGGACCTGAATCACCTGCAGCACCCGTACGGGTTCTGAAACCTCGCGCGTGTTGACGGGCAGCACGGCGCGCAACTGGAGTCCGCCGTCGGAGAGCGGTTCAAGGCTGGTGTACTCCTGACCCTTTCTTATGTTGGCGAGTATGTTTTCGTCGGGCGTGTCGGGTACCAGCGATGTCGCGTCGTCATTGCTCGATGCGATGATTCGGCCCTGGGCCGTGAACAGGCTCATCTCGCCAAAGTCGCCGGACTCACGGATATCGTCGAGCAGGCGAATAGTGTCCGTTGAATCAGTGGTGTCTGAAAGTTCGCCAATTTTTTCGCGAACGTCATCCACGAGATCCTGCTTTACCGCTTCGAGTGACGTGCGTCCAACCAGCATGGCGTCGTCAAGCGCCTGCTCGATACGAACGTCAAACCAGCTGTCGATACCTTTGCTGAGAAACTGCACCGAAAAGTAATAGACGATGGACAACGGCAGAACCGCCAGCAGGGAAAAGGTCACAAGCAGGCGCAGCGTGAGTCGGCTGCCGAGTTCCTGACTCTTGAGCTGGCGAATCAGGCGCCAGACGTTGGCCAGAATCAGAGCGAGCAACGCGACGATGCCGATCACGTTGACCATCAGCAGCGTGGAGTACATGTCCCCGAGTGCCGTACTGTGCTGCGCGGCTTCGGTCAGCAGGAACAGGCCGACCAGCAGCGCCACGGACAGAGCGAGTCCGGCGGCTGGACCGGTGATACTGCGAATCAGTGCTGGACGGGCCATTTGCTCCATCCTGTTGACAGGCGCCAGCTTGGCGACAGATACGCCATGAGGCGCAGTGGGGTCGGCAGCGCTTCGGCGTCAAGACGTGCCCGGACTTTCAGGCCGTAGTTCAGTTCGGAATTGGTCGGCAGCTTGGGCACCGGAATTTTCAGCCCGCGCTGGTTGCCGATGACGCTCATGACCTGGGACAGGTTGAGGAAATTCTGAATCTCCCCACGACCGGTTTCCTGAACCAGATAATGTTCTGAAAGAGCATGATAGGAAATTTCAACATCACGCTTCCACGTCGCGACCGGACTGTCCCAGATAAGAGGCCTGTTTCTGCCGAGTACCATCTCGATGGAAATGATCAGAGGGATGCCGCGCTGGAGCGCTTCTTCGGCTTCGTCCGACAGGGTCAGGTCGAGATCAAGATCAACGAGCACCTGCTCGTTCTTGATGGTTGCCTCGACCGACTCAACCGAGAAGTCCGCGCGTACATGACCAACCCACAACATCAACAGCATCGATGTCGCCAATGCGATCCCTCGAACCAATCTCGTGTGTTGTCTTTTCATGCTCCGCCTGCAGCAGACCCCGTGGGCCGAAATCATATTGTGTCAGGCCGCTCGCCTGGCCACACAGAAATAAAAGCCGTCGCCACGGTGAATGCCGGGCAGTCGCTGACGGCCGGCCTCGCAGCGCAGCCCGAAACGCTCACCGGGGTCGATTTCGGTTGCGTCTTCGGTTCGTTCAAAGAACGCCTGCATCCGCTGGCTGTTTTCTTCAGGAAAAACAGAGCAGGTCGCGTACACCATCGTGCCACCGGGCTTGAGGGTCCTCCACAATGAATCGAGGATAGCGTTCTGTGCGGTTGCATAGCCTTCGAAGTCTGATGGACGGCGCAGGTGTTTGATATCGGGATGTCTGGATATTACGCCGGTACCGCTGCAGGGTGCATCGATCAGAATGCGGTCAAAGCCGGTTTCATCCCACCATTCGCCGGGGCTTGCGGCATCGGCGACGGCAAGATTCGCCGAAAACCCGAGACGATCGAGGTTTTCGTGTACACGAACCAGTCGTCGCTCATCGGAGTCGATTGCCGTGACCTCGACGTTGCCGGCGCAGCGCTCGAGAATATGTCCGGTCTTGCCGCCGGGCGCCGCGCACGCATCGAGGATGCGTTCGCCTGGCAGAGGGCCGAGCGCGTCGACGGCCATCTGGGCGCACACGTCCTGCACGGACACCACCCCGTTTTCAAAGCCGGGCAGTCGCTGGACTGCAACGGGCTGCTCAAGCTCGATCGCGTCAGCGGCGTCATCGACCGTGTCGGCTTTGATGTCGGCCGTGTGAAGCTCCTGCAGATATTCAGCAGCGGTTGTGCGAGCGCTGTTGACTCGCAGCACCATCGGCGACTGGGTGTTCGCCGCCTGCATGATCGAATCGCTCTGCCGGGGCCAATCCGCTTCAAGACTCTCGATCAGCCACTGCGGGTGATTCCAGTAACTTTCGGCGTCGCACTCCCTGTCCGGGGCGGGAGTTGGATCACGCAGTTCGCCTCGCAGGATCGCGTTGATGAATCCGCGCGCCCAGGTCTTTCCAAGATCGTTGGCTCCGTCGACCGTCTCGCTGACTGCCGCATGGGTTTTAACCCGCGTTGATCGCAGCTGATACAGACCTACGAGCAGCAACGCCAGGACGTCGCCGTCCTTTGACTTGAGCGACCGCGTCATTTTTTCGTCAGCGATTGCCCGCAGCGACCAGTATTCGCGCAGTGTGCCGTAGGTGAGTTCCTGAACGAGCGCGCTGTCGCGTGGATCAAGGGACTGTCTGTCGCCCAGCGCTTCGTTCAGTGATTTGCCCTCATCGACGACCGCAGATACGGCGCGGGCAGCGAAGGCGCGAGGACCAAACTGAGCACGGCGTGCTTTGCCACGGCCCGCTTTCGCGGAACCCGATTTGCGGCTTGTGGAATTTCGCCACGGGTTGTCGCCTGAGGGTCGATTCATAGGTCAACACTCACGGGTCAACTTCCGTCCTGCGGGGTGTCGAAACGTTCACCCGGTTTGATCGGATAACCGTTGAGAAAGTCGCGCACGTCAACCGGTTTTGCGCCCGGACGCTGCAGACGTTGCAGACTCACGACGCCACGGCCCGCGGCGACCTCAATGCCGTTGCGATCAGCGCTGACCACGGTACCGGGCGGCGCATTGACTGGATCTTCTGAATGACTCGCATCCCACAGTTTAAGCACGGTTTCCTGATGTACGGACGTCGCGACAGGCCAGGGCACGAAGGCTCTGATCCGTCGTGCGATGTCCGCCGCATCAAGCGTCCAGTTGACGGGTGACTCTGCTTTGGACAATTTGCGGGCGTAGGTGGTTCCATCCTCGGACTGCGGTACAGGCTTCAGTTCACGTCGCTCAAGGGCGGCGAGATTTTCCACCAGCAGTCGGGCGCCCAGCGCGGCAAGAGTGTCGTGGAGTTCAGCGGCGGTTGTCGTTTCGGTCACGGGCACCGTGGCTTTGGCCAGCATCGCGCCGGTGTCGAGTCCTTCATCCATCTGCATGAGCGTTATGCCGGTCTCGCGATCGCCCGCTTCGATTGCGCGGTTTATCGGAGCGGCGCCGCGCCATCGAGGCAGCAGCGACGCATGAATGTTCACGCAGCCGAGTCGCGGCGCGTCCAGAACGTCCGGCGGCAACAGCAGACCGTAGGCCGCGACCACTGCAAGATCGGCCTCGTGGCTGCGCCACTCCCGGATCGCCTGTTCGTCAAATCGTTCGGGTTGGTAAACGTCGATATTGTGTTCTTCGGCGAGCAGCTTGACCGGACCCGGCTTGAGCTTCTTGCCACGACCGGCGCGTCGATCGGGTTGCGAGTAAACCGCAATAACATCGGCGCCGTGACTGATGAGTCCCGCCAGCGCCATCGCGGCAAAATCCGGTGTACCGGCGAAAATTATTCGCATGGTCGTGTCGGCGTCGACAGGATTGCGCGGTTGTTCAGAGCCACTGCCCGGGTTCACGCGACGTCGCGTTTGCGCGCTTCTTTTTCCAGCCTTCGCCTGATGCGGTCGCGTTTCATGCGTGACAGGTAGTCGACGAAAACCTTGCCGTCGAGATGATCGATCTCGTGCTGAATACAGACCGCGAGCAGACCCTCTGCACGAAGCTCAAAAGGCTCGCCGTGCTGGTCGCACGCGCGAACAACGATACTCTCGGCTCGGTCTACCGGCGCGTAGATCCCCGGCAGGGACAGACAGCCTTCGTCGATCTGCTGTTCGCCATCCTTCTCGATGATCTGCGGGTTCACAAAGACCCTGAGGTCCGATCGGTCTTCAGACGTGTCTATGACGATGATCCGGCGGGGCACGTTGACCTGAATCGCCGCGAGACCAATACCGGGGGCTGCATACATCGTCTCCGTCATGTCGGCGACCAGTGTGGTGACCGACTCATCAAATTCCTCTACGGCAGCGGCTTTGTTGCGCAGCCTGGGATCGGGATAAACGAGAATGTCGAGCAGGGCCATGAGCGTCCGGGTTTTGTTGAGTGCGAGGTCTGTGTGAGGTGGTGTGGTTGCAGGTTAAAGGCGGGTCCGCGTCTTGCAGGACGCGCATCGGCTTTGTTTCGGGCCGCCGGTCGAAGGCATCAATTTGGCGAAAAAGACTTTATTTTCAGTGTATTAGGCTTCTCCGAACCACTGGTCCCACTATCAATTGGCGGTTCTCAAATCCTGCCTATACTTTAATTGAAACGGGCTCGGAAGGCTATCGTCACTGTCGGGATAGATGGGGCGCAAGCTTTGCAAATTCAAGCGCTTAAGAGCGTCTGGGGGAACGGGCCGACACGACAATAATCATGGCATCGAAGGACTGATTTGACCATGCATATCTCGCTCGCAAGACGGGCCGCGGCAGTGGCCGTGGCTTTTTCAATTCTGACGTCACTCGCACTGACTCCGGCGCCGGCTGTTGCCGACTCCGTAACGCTGCGCGATGACGCCCCCAACCGTTACACCGTGCAGGAAGGCGACACCCTGTGGGGTATTGCCGAGCGGTTCATGTCAGACCCCTGGCGCTGGCCGGCAATCTGGAAGGTGAACGAGCAGATTGCCAACCCGCATCTGATCTACGCCGGTGACGTGATTGTGGTGGCCTATGACGCCAACGGAAACCCGTCACTGAAGGTGTTGCGCAACCAGCGATTTACCGGCAAGACCATGAAGCTCTCGCCCGGCATCTACGTTGACCCGAACGCCAAGGCGATCACAACGATTCCACCCAACATCATTCAGCCTTTTCTGACTCAGCCGTTGCTTGTCGGGAAAGATGAGCTCGACACGGCCGGTTACGTCACCGTCGGCGTCGACGACCACATTATCGTTGGCAAGCATCAGCAGTTTTATGCACGCAACCTGCCGGCAAGTGATACCGACGTGTATCAGATTTTTCGTCCCGGCCGCGCGCTTAAGGATCCGGACACCAAAGAAGTACTTGGCCACGAGGCGATCTACGTTGGCGACGCCCGCATGCTGCGCCGTACGGATGACGTATCAAAACTGGAGGCGACCCGTTCGCCCGAAGAAATCACGCCCGGGGATCGACTGATTCCGGCACCGGACACATCGGCGCTGCCTTACTACTTTCCGGCTCCTCCGGAGACCGACATCGAAGGCAAGATCATTCACGCGCATAACGGCATCCGCGAGTTTGGACCCTACGCCGTAGTGGCGATAAATCTTGGCGAAACCGACGGCATCAAGACCGGCACGGTGTTGCGGATCGAAAGAGGCGAGCGCAAGCATCGTGACCCGGTAACCCGGGAACTCTACGACCTTCCGCGTGAGGACACCGGTCTGCTCATGGTGTTTCGAACTTTTGACCGAGTCAGCTACGCGCTGGTGATGAAAGCCACACGGTCCGTGCATATCAACGATTTTGTGTCTACACCGTAGGTCGCTACACCGACCCTCGAGGCAGTACCCTGAAGACCCGGTGCGCAAGCGCCGGGTTTTTTGCGTTTGGGCAGCGGCACGGGGCGATAGTCATGCAACCGTCCGAAATCATAAACAATCAGCCAGCCTCGACCGCGTGCGTAAACGCCTGGATACGTGTTGCCCACGCCCGCGGTCTGCGCTACACCGACCGCCTTCAGATTCTCAAGGCACTGGACTTTGTGCCAGAGCGACTGTTCGATTCTTCGGTCGCGCAACAGCGGCTCGACGCCGTGCCCCCGTTGTCGGCAAAGCTGGCGAAGTGGATCGACGATGCGCCGGGTCTAGACACCAGTGCAGATCTTCGCTGGCTGGACGACGAACGAAACACGCTGCTGACACTTGCCGATTCGCGTTATCCGACGTTGCTCAGGGAGATCGCGGATCCACCGCTGGTGCTGTATGTGACCGGAGACCTGGCGACGCTTGATCGACCACAGCTCGCGATTGTCGGCAGTCGTAACGCTACCCGTGACGGCATGAGCAACGCGCAGCGGTTCGCGGGAGAACTCGCCGCGGCCGGTCTCGGGATCACCAGTGGACTTGCGGTTGGCATCGATGGCGCCGCCCACGCAGCGGCGCTTGCGGCGGGTGGCACCACGGCGGCGGTCATGGCCACCGGACCGAATCTCATCTACCCGCGCCAGCATCACAAGCTGGCCGACGCAATCGCCCGAAACGGCGTGCTCGTTACCGAGTTCAGATGTGACACACGGGCGCGCCCCTCGCACTTTGCCAGACGTAACCGACTGATCAGTGGACTGAGTCTGGGAACGCTCGTCGTCGAAGGTGCGGAAAAAAGCGGCAGCATGATCACCGCGAGGCTCGCGGGGACCCAGGGCCGGGACGTGTTCGCGGTGCCGGGCCCGGTTGGGGTGTCGCAATATACCGGCTGCCATCGCCTGATCCGCGAGGGTGCGATGCTGGTCGACGATCCGTCCCAGCTGATTGCCGATCTCGGATGGCGCGATTCAGTCAAGGACCAAACCGGAATCTGCGCCCGACCCTCAGCCTTGCCGCAAGGTCACGACCCCGCGCACGCGTCTGCCCGAAACGAGACAGTCCGACCGCTGGACTTTGAGGAAAACTGCCAAAGCCCGCATGCACTCCTTGCGCACATTGGGTACAGTCCGGTATCGGTCGATGTCCTGGCCACCACCAGCGGATTTACCATCGCGCAACTGAGCGCCGAGGTGATCACACTGGAGGTTCAGGGCCTCGTTAATACCTTGCCCGGCGGGTTCGTGGTTCGCAGTTCACGCCCACCGAACAAGCTGCCGTAATCGATATCGAAACTCAGACCCGTCAAGAAGAAGGCAGTTTTCAGTTTCAAGGCCCGGTGGTAATGCTTTTGCACGTCATGGACGACCGTGCCCGAGACCCACATGACCCTTCAGGCCTGACCGAAATCGCTGCTGTTCAAGCTACTACGCCACATCGCACAAAACATCGCATAAGAAGAATGACCGCTAACGCCAAAGAAGACGTTCTCGAAGTCCTGCTGTATCTGTTTGAAAACTATATGGTGGAAGGGGCTGAAAATCGCCCTGATCAGGACTTGCTGAACGCAGAACTTGTCAGTGCCGGTTTCGCGGAAGGCGAAATCGTCAAGGCGTTCGACTGGCTCGAAGATCTTTCTACCCTGTGCGACGACAACGATAACAGTCTGCCCAAGGGCCTTTTGCGTGGCGGCTCTGCAGACAGTATTCGCCATCTCTCCAAAGCCGAGGCCAATCGTCTTGGGCCGGAAGGTTACGGATTGATCACCATGCTTCAGTCAGCGGGTGTGCTTGATCCCGATACGCGTGAGCTTGTGATCGATCGGGTCATGGCACTGGAGTCCGACGAGATTGATGTCGATCACGTTCGCTGGGTGGTCATGATGGTGCTTTCGAGCTGCCCATCCGAAGACGAACGTATTGCGTTGTGGGCCGAAGAACTGGTCATGGACAGCGTCAATCCTCACTGAGTCTCCGGGCATCTTCATCATCTTTCGTTGATGAATCCTGACCGCTGACGGGCTCAAGGTCGACCTTAAGCCCGCGCGGCCCTGCGCACGCAAGTCCGCAGTCAGATCGCCGATCGGTCGCCGGCTACCGGCTGCTCGGGCACCGTTCGGCGAACTATCGGTCGCCCTCGTTGTCATTCGACTACGGTCCGAAAATGAATTTTCACAACGTTTACCGGAGTCAAAACAGCTTGTTTTTGAACTGGTTTAGCCCCATGTGCGTAGCGTCAATCCGGCATTAGGAGGTACCGGTGGAACAACGCGGTGTTGACAGGAGGCCGGTATTGGCGAATACCCTAGTAGGAGAACGTAACGATCACTCTTATTAATGCGCCGGCTTGACGCCGGCTTTTGACTTAAGGGTAAGTGGAATCTGACCGGGTGGTTCTCACTCGGTCATCAGGAGCATAAACGCCTCATGGCAAAGAATTTAATCGTCGTGGAGTCGCCCGCGAAGGCGAAGACCATTACGAAATACCTCGGTAAGGACTTCAAGGCGCTGGCCTCATATGGCCACGTCCGGGATCTGCTGCCCAAGACAGGGGCGGTCAATCCGGATGAAGACTTCGCGATGAAATATTCGATTATCGAGAAGAACGAAAAGCACGTCGACGCAATCTGCAAAGCGATCGAGAAGTCGGACACGCTGTACCTGGCGACTGACCCGGATCGCGAGGGCGAAGCAATTTCCTGGCACCTTCAGGAACTGCTCAAGGAACGCAACCTGCTCGAGGGCAAGGACGTTCATCGTGTCGCGTTTTACGAAATTACAAAAGACGCAATTCAAAAGGCGGTCGACAACCCGCAGAAGCTTAACGGCGCGATGGTCGACGCCCAGCAGGCACGACGTGCGCTGGACTACCTTGTCGGTTTCAACCTGTCACCGCTGCTCTGGAAAAAAGTCAGACCCGGTCTCTCGGCAGGTCGCGTGCAAAGCCCGGCTTTGCGACTGATCTGCGAGCGCGAGGAAGAGATACACAAGTTCAATCCTCAGGAATACTGGACGGTCGAGGCCGATGTTGAAGCAAAGCAGCAGCCGTTTCTCGGCAAGCTGACTCACTTTCACGGCGAGAAGCTGATCACAAGCGTCCGCAGAAAGCCGAAAGAAGAGCAGACGGTCACCGGCAGCACGGCCGACGAGAACACCAAGTTCAGCATTACCAACGAGAAGCAGGCATCAGAGATGGTGGCGGAGCTTCTGGAAAAAGCGAACGGCAAGCTCAACGTCATTAACGTTGAAAAACGTCAGACGACGCGCAAGCCCGCACCGCCGTTTACGACGTCGACTCTGCAGCAGGAGGCTTCGCGCAAACTGGGATTTGGTGCCCAGCGCACGATGCGCATTGCTCAGCAACTCTACGAAGGCATGGCGATCGACGGCGGTGAAACCGTGGGTTTGATTTCCTACATGCGTACCGACTCCGTCAACCTTGCCGCCGAGGCGGTGGAAGAAATTCGAGGCGTGATCGAAAAGCGCTACGGCAAAGACAACGTGCCGGCAGAGCCGAACACGTACAAGAGCCGGTCGCGAAACGCTCAGGAAGCACACGAAGCGGTTCGTCCAACCAGCGTCGAGCGTACGCCTGAAGTCGTGAAGAAGAGTCTTTCGGCTGATCAGAACAAGCTCTATGAGCTGATCTGGAAGCGCACGATGGCGTGCCAGATGATCAACGCAACCCTGAACAACGTCGCGGTAGAGATGGAGGCGGGCAAAGGCAACATCTTCAGGGCGACAGGTTCAAGCATCGTGCACCCGGGATTCATGGCGGTGTATCAGGAAGGGACTGACGACAAACCCGAGGACGATGCCGAGACGAAAGCCGACGATAAGGAAGGCAAGGACGGCGACGAGGCCAAGGACGAGAAAGCCAAGACCAAGGCAGAAGAAAAAAAGGAAATGATGCTTCCTGATCTGAGCGAAGGCGACATTGTTGATCTTCACGAAATCAGGCCCGAGCAGCATTTCACCCAGCCACCGCCGCGCTACACCGAGGCGACCCTGGTCAAGACGCTGGAAGAGCTGGGCATCGGTCGACCCTCAACGTATGCAAGCATCATCTCGGTTCTGATAGCACGAGAATATGCCGAGCTCGAGAACCGAAGATTCAGGCCCACCGACGTGGGCAAGGTGGTGAGTGCATTCCTCACCAATCACTTTACGAAATACGTGGACTACGAATTCACAGAAGGACTCGAGGATGACCTCGACGCTATCTCGCGCGGCGAGAAAGAATGGGTGCCTTTGCTGCGTGATTTCTGGACTCCATTCAAGGAACTGGTTGACGACAAGGAAGTCAGCGTCTCGCGTGAAGAAGCGGTGCAGTCGCGTTATCTGGGCGATGACCCTGAAAGCGGCCGGCCGGTTACCGTGCGCATGGGGCGCTATGGTCCGATCGTTCAGATCGGGACCAAGGACGATGTCGACGAAAACGGCGATGAAATCAAACCCAAGTTTGCCGGTCTGATACCGGGCCAGCGGATGGACGAGCTCGACTTCAAAGAAGGCATGGAGCTGTTCAAGCTGCCTCGTGAAGTTGGCGAAACGCCTGAAGGTGAGCCGATTGCCGCGAACTTTGGACGCTTTGGCCCCTATGTGAGATGGCGCTGCAAAGACGAGAAAAAATACAAGTTCGTCTCTCTGAAGGACGGCGACCCGAGGTACGTGACGCTTGAAGAAGCGCGTGAGCTCATTGAAGGAAAGAAAGAGTTTGATCGAAATCGTGTGATCAACACTTTCCCCGAGCACGAGATCGAGGTTCTGAACGGACACTACGGTCCCTACGTGACCAATGGCGAAAAGAACGCCAAGATTCCAAAGGACGTAGAGCCCAAATCGCTGACGCTGGAACAGTGCATCGAGATGCTGGAGAAAGCGCCGGTACGTCGCGGCAAGAAGGGCGCGAAGAAAAAGACGTCGAAAAAGACCGAGACCAAAAAGGCGACCAAGAAAGCTGCAAAGAAAAATGCGACCAAAAAGGCGTCGAAGAAAAAGGCTTCCAAGAAAAAGGCCAGCAAAAAGAAAGCAGCCAAAAAGAAGACCACGAAAAAGGTCGCAAAGAAGACCGCGAAGAAAGCCGACGACTGAACCGGCGCAAGCGGGTCATGGCTCTGGCAGCAAAAAAAAGTCCGGCACCGCGCCGGACATTTTTTATTGGGTTAAGTCGGGGCGCTCAAATCAGAACAGTTGTTCCGAGCCGCCCTGATTCGTGCCGGTCGCGGGGAGATCCGGTGTGGAGACCGCGCCGGGTTGACCCGCAGCACCGGGCTGGGGATTGATGACGCGGCCGTTGATTGTGCTGACTCCGCCAGACACGGTTGGCGCAGACGGACCCGACGTAAACCCGCCGGCGTATGTCGGTTCAGTGCCGGCCGCAAAGTATTCTTTGTAGCCGTTGGGATTCGACGGACTCGTGGCTTCGCCGCTGTCCTTGTCGACATACGCGGTAACGATACCGTCGGGGATCGGCTGTGATTTTTCGGGGTAGTCCTTCAGCGCGACTTTCATGTAGTCGATCCAGACCGGCAGCGCCGCGCGAGAGCCCGACTCTGACTTGCCAAGGTCGCCAGGCTGGTCAAAACCGAACCACACGGTTGTGTGCAGCTGTGGCGTGAATCCCGAGAACCACGCGTCAACAAAGTTGTTGGTCGTGCCGGTCTTGCCTGCCAGGTCGCTGCGACCGAGGGCTTTGGCTTTTTGCGCGGTGCCGCTTTTGACAACCTGCTGCAGCAGACTCTGCATCAAAAACGCGGTCTTGCGATCAAGTACACGCGGCGCAACGCGGGGTTTACCGTCGTCGGCGGAGGCCGGCGCCGCACCGGGCTGTTGCAGATTCTCGTCGTCACCAACCGCCAGTGTTGCAGGGTCCGGGTCGGGACAGGTGCTGCAAACCGTCAGTGGACTGAACTCCTCGATAACCTGGCCCGCCCGGTCTTCGATACGGCTGATGAAGTAAGGCTCGACGCGGTAGCCGCCGTTAGCGAGAACCGTGTATGCCGTGGCCAGTTCCAGAGGCGTTACCGATGCGCTGCCAAGAGACAGCGCAAGTCCTTTGGGAAGCTTGTCGCGATCGAAACCGAATCTTTCAAGGTAGGTGCGCGCATACCCCGGCCCGATTGCGCGCAGCAGTCGGACGGACACGAGATTGAGCGACAGGCTCAGCGCTTTGCGGATGCGTGTCGGGCCAAAAAATTTGCCGCTGTAGTTTTCGGGTCGCCATACCTGCTCGACCTCGGAATCTTCGATCACAATCGGCGCGCCACTGACGAGCGAGGCGGGAGTGAAGCCCTTGTCGATCGCGGCGGCGTAAATAAACGGTTTGATATTTGATCCGGGCTGACGTTCGGCCTGGGTCGCGCGGTTGAATTTGGACAGGTAGTAGTCGAACCCGCCGCTGATTGCCTTGATCGCGCCGTTGTTGGGGTCTATCGACACCAGCGCGGAAGACGCTTCAGGGAGCTGCGTAAGTTCCCAGCTTCCTTTCACCGTCGGGATCACATACACGATCATTCCAACTTCGAGTACGTCGCTGGGCTTTTTCGGGGCGGGACCGCGAAGTCGGGTGTTCTTGAATTTGCGCGCCCACTTCATGCCTTCGAAGGGCACGGCAATTTCGTCCAGCGACTCAAGCATCACGTGTGCGTTGCTGCCGTCTACCCGAACGACTACGCCGGGTACGACTTCATGACTCGTCGGGTGTTCGGACAGCGCTTTGGACAGTTCGTACTGGTCATCGATTACGGCAAGATCCACCGTGCCGGCGGGGCCGCGCCATCCGTGTCGCTTCTCATAGGCGATGACACCTTTGCGAACCGCCGCGTCGGCGGCCCGCTGATATTCGGGCACGATCGTGGTGTAGACGTTGTAGCCGGATTCGTAGACGTTCTCGCCGTACTTCTCGATCATGTACTGGCGAACCATCTCGGCGACGTACGGGGAATCAACGTCGACTTTGGCCACGTACTTCTTGGCCGACACAGGTTTCTCCC
Source organism: uncultured Gammaproteobacteria bacterium (assembly GCA_938034705.1). GTDB lineage: Bacteria > Pseudomonadota > Gammaproteobacteria > Arenicellales > CALHMG01 > CALHMG01. The sequence continues at coordinate 46,122 of CALHMG010000054.1, read as the reverse complement.
GTGCGATCTGATACTGCTCGTCGTTGATCCAGCCCTTTGAATGCATGCGGTCGAGAACGTAGTTGCGACGGGCGACCGCTCGTTTGGGGTTGCTGATCGGGTTGGTACGCGAGGGCGCTTTCGGCAGTCCCGCCAGCATCGCGATCTGTGACAGGTCGAGTTCCTGTAAACCCCGGTCGTAGTAGACGCCCGCAGCGGCCGCGAAACCGTACGCCCGGTGACCGAGAAAAATCTTGTTCATGTACAGCTCAAGAATCTGGTCTTTGCTGAGCGCCCGCTCAAGTCGCAACGACAGCAGCACTTCACGCAGCTTGCGGGTGTAGGTTTTTTCGCGAGTCAGGAAGTAGTTGCGCGCGACCTGCATGGTAATGGTACTGGCGCCCTGGGCCGAGCCACCCTGTTTGACGTTGGCGAGTGCGGCCCGCACCACGCCCTTGATGTCGATTCCCGGGTGCTCGTAAAAGCCATCATCCTCGGCGGCGAGAATCGCATTGACGACGTCCCGCGGCACCTGATCTACGGTGACGGGAACGCGTCTTTCGTCGCCGTATTCGGCCAGCAGATCGCCTTTGGCGGAATACACTCGCAGGGGGACTTTCAGCTCAATGTCATCGAGGGATTCTATCGACGGCAGATCCGGCATCAGGGTCAGGGCGAACAGCGTCACGCCGACACCCAGCGCGATCGCAATGGCCGCAATAAACCCGATAATCCGTAAGGTCAGGCGCGACAGAAAACGAGTGAGAAAACCCATAGTGCGCTTATTGTCCTTCACTTTTGGCGGTAATGTGGCAGGGCACGACGGCCGGCGCACAGACGGGCCTGTCGACGAACAGACTCGACAGCGGTCCAAGCCCCGTCAACACTGAATACACGACTGAAACGATCGTTGACGCTGAATTGGAGGCGGCGCGATGTTCAGTCGGGGGAAGGAAAGCTTGAGAAGGCAAAGCGGTCACAGGAATCGTCTGTTGAATCGTTAGCGAAAGGGCTGTCTGATGCTGGCTGATCAGCGTCTGCCGGGCGTCAGTTTTAACCTGATGCCCATGTTATCCGGTCCGGGCAAGGTGTGTCCGGGTCCGTAACAAATGTTCGACTTAGTTGTCGGCAGGAGACGTTCAGTCGGTGGCTGACCCGGTATCCGGGTCCGCTGGCGGATATTGCAGTCACGGCATGGGGCAGGTGTGGGGCAGGTATGGGGAAGGTCTGGATGAATTCTGCAAGGGCCTGCGACTGTGTGACCGTGGGACAGGGTCGATCGTCTGACGAGGACGATGCAGCCGTGACGCGCACGCATGCCGAGAGCCTCGAAAGTGCCAGAACCCCTTGTTTTATAGGGCCGACGAGTGGCCGGACAGAATCCTGTCAATATCGTTGACCTTCAACTATATTTGATTTCAGGTGCGCGTGAACCGTATTTTTGGTCTCTAAGCATCTGATTTAAAAGAATAAATTGTGGTCCTGGTCAGGTGCTGGATAAGGTGCTGCCGGGACCCGGTCTGAACATCGAATTTTATTGTCGCAGTGGCGCTGACGCTACTGCCAAAACGGGGGTCCGAGTGGGGCTTTTCAGCAGCAAGAAGTCTGATCTGGTTGGTATCGACATCAGCGCGTCCGCGGTGAAGTTGCTCGAGCTTTCCAAGAGCGGAGACCACTACCGGGTTGAACGGTACACCGTTGAGCCACTGCCGCAGAACGCGGTTGTGGAGAACGCCATCGCCGACGTTGAGCAGGTAGGTCGCGCGGTTGATCGCGCGCTCAAGCGCTCCGGCAGCAAGTGCAGGCATGCGGCGGTCGCGGTGTCGTCATCTCATGTCATCACCAAAACCATCACGATGCCGGGCGGCATGAAAGAGCAGGAGCTCGAGTCCCAGATCGAGATGGAGGCCGACCACTACATTCCGTATCCCCTCGAGGAAGTTAACCTCGACTTCGAGGTACTCGGTCCGTCTGAAGCGAATCCGAACGATGACGAAGTACTCATCGCGGCATGCCGTAAAGAGATCGTCGATGACTATGTCGCCGTTATTGAACGACCTGGTCTTGATGCCACGGTTGTCGATGTTGACGCGTTTGCGGTCGAGGCAGCGTATGCAATTGTCGCGGACGCCATCGGCGGCGGGATGGACAAGACCGTTGCCGTTCTCGATTTTGGTGCAACCACCACACACATGAACGTGATGCACAACAATCGATCTGTTTACACACGCGACCACGCGTTTGGCGGCAAGCAGCTCACCGAAGAAATTCAGCGACGTTACGGCCTCTCGTATGAGGAAGCCGGTCTCGCGAAGAAAGTTGGCGGGCTTCCCGACAACTATCAGTCCGACATTCTGCAGCCTTTCATTGAGGCGATGTGCCAGGAAACGACCCGGGCTCTGCAGTTTTTCTATTCCTCGTCACCGTTCAACAGCGTTGACCACGTCATGCTGGCGGGCGGCTGCGCGCAGATCGCGGGCGTTGAAGAAACTATCGCAAACCGCGTGGGTGTCGCGACAGCAATCGCGAACCCTTTTGCCAGCATGTCGCTCGCATCGCGTATCAAGCCAAAGATGCTCACCGGAGACGCGCCCTCACTGATGGTTGCCTGCGGTCTGGCACTGAGGAGTTTTGACTGATGTCTACTCGCATTAACCTGCTGCCATGGCGCGACATTGCGCGACGTGAGCAGGACAAGAAAATTCTCGGCGTCAGCGCAGCACTGTGGGTGCTGACTGCTCTTGCCGTAGGTCTTTCCTTTCTCTGGATGAGTGGCCGCATCGATTATCAAAACGAGCGCAACACGTTCCTTCAGAAAAAGATTGCCGAAGTCGAAGACGAGATCAAAGAGATCAACGAAATTCGAAAGCAGAAGGATCACCTGATTGCACGAATGGAAATCATTCAGCAGCTGCAGCGTGACCGAACACAGGTTGTCCATGTTTTTGATGACATGGTGAGAAAGCTCCCCAAAGGCGTCTATTTCACCAAGCTGAAGAAACTCAACCGCGACATGACTATCGAGGGGTACGCACAGTCGAACGCGCGTGTTTCCTCCTTGATGCGCAATCTTGAATCGTCTGAATGGTTCACCGCGGCCAACCTGGATGTCATTAACGTGACTGACGGTAACGAGAGCGGTGCGCGTGTCAGCAAGTTCAATCTCAAGGTGAAGCAGACGTCGATTAAGGACGAAAAACAGGAAACAACCGAAGCCAAGGGCAAAAAGCCCAAGCGCAAGAAGCGCGGCACCCAGGGTTGATACGGCTCAGCGGAGCCTTACAAGGATTATTACGGTAAGTACGAATGCGAACGCCTGATTTAAGCAATGTTGACGCGAAGGATCTGAAAACCTGGCCCGCCGGGCTCAAGTTCTTTGGAGCGTTTGTCATTTGCGTATGTATTGCAGTAGCCGGCTGGTTTTTTCTGATCAAGAAACAAACCGAAGACCTCGAGCGGCTTGAGCGAAAGGAAGCCGAGCTCAAAGAAACGTTCAAGCAGAAGAAGCGGCTCGCCGTGAACCTTCCCGCTTACAGAAAGCAGATGGAAGAAATGCGTGAAAGTTTTGACGTGATGCTTCGTCAGCTTCCAAACAAGACGGAGGTTCCCGAACTGCTGGTGGATATCACCCAGGCGGGACTGCAGCGTGGCCTCGAGTTTGTTCTGTTCAAGCCCCAGGACAAGGTCTACAAGGATTTTTATGCCGAGCTGCCCATCAACCTGAAAGTGGTTGGGGACTATCACCAGCTGGCTGAGTTTGTCAGTGATCTTGCGGCGCTGCCGAGGATCGTGACCCTCGGCAACATCGACATCCTGCCGGAAAAGGACAACGAATCTGTTCTCGGCATGACGGCGATCACGAACACATATCACTACCTCGATCAGGATGAGATCGACAAGCGTCGCGCGATGGAAGAAAAAACCGCGGGTCGTGGCAAAAAGAAAAAGAAGAAAAAGAAGAAGTAACGAACGATAGAGCACGACCGGTTGGCACGGCACGACCTCAGGGGTGGTCAGCTGTTGCGGGTCGTGGAAGCAGCAAGCTTGAAGTTAAGCGAAACGAATATTTAAGAGTCTCGAACGATGTACATGCATACGAAAAAAGCGATGGCCAGAGCCGCAGCAGGTTTGGTCGCCCTGGTGGCGCTGACCGGCTGTGTTGACCGCGACATGAAAGAGTTGCAGCGCTGGACCGATGCTCAGTTCAAGAACCACAAGCCGGAGGTTGAGCCTCTGCCTGTGATTCCTCCGCATGAGACGTTCGTATACAACGCAATGAGCCTGCCCGATCCCTTTGCCAAGGTGAATCTGGAGCGGCGCAAGCCTGGCCCCAACGTTGGTGGCCCGACGCCTGACTTTGATCGACGCAAAGAGCCTCTTGAGCAATACCCGCTCGATTCGCTGTCGATGGTCGGCACACTTTTCAAGGACGAAACCTCGTGGGTAATTCTGCGAGCACCCGATGGAACTATCCATCGAGCGAAAGAAGGTAATCATCTCGGTCAGAACTTCGGTGAAATCGTTGATATCAGCGAAGAGAAGATCGGTGTGAGGGAACTGGTTCAGGGACCCAACGGTAACTGGATCGAACGCGATGCGGGACTTGCTGCTGATACGGACTAGGAAGGTCCAAATTATTACAAGAGCAAAGTTTTAACTCGCGAGTCGTGCGCTGGTTTGGCATAAGGAATATGTCGTGCCGCGTGGGATGCAACTGACGCTGGAAATAAAAAATGAAGACTGAACCGACGCGATGGATCGCGCGCGCGTTTGCCGTAGTAACTTTGAGTTTGTCGCTCGCAGCCAATGCTTCGACTGAGCTTGATGGTGTCTATTGGGAAGGCAGCGGCGATAATGCAACTGTAGGAGTGCGCATACACGGCACGCCTGCGTATCGCACTACTGTGTTCGACAACGGGCACCGCGTACGAGTCACACTCGATAACGCGACGCTTGGGCGAGAAGCCGCTGATATACCCGGTCGTGGGTCTATCAGGGGAATCTTCCCGTACATGGCCGAAGACAACACAGGAGTTCATATCGACGTCCTGCTTGCCCGACCGGAACAGGTTGTGGTGACGCCAACGGAATTCGGTCTTCGCATTTCACCACCGATGTCTGCGGGCGGATATCAGGCAGCTGCCGCTTCGGCACCTGCGGCGATCGTGCCGGCTGCTGTTTCCCAGGTCAGTTCGGGGCACATCAGTACCGACGAGGTGACCTATAACGCTGCGCAGCAGGTCGTGCCGGATCAGGTGATGGTGGGTCAGACCGCGGTCGTTACTCCTGAGGTCGTTAACGGCACTGCTCAGCAGGTTGCCTACAACACCTACGAGACGACAACGGTGTCTGCGGACAGCATTCCGTACACAAACTACGACAGCTCGAATTACACCAGTGATCCGAACGTAGTGGTGACAACCGAATCGAATAACATGGCGACGACGTACTCCGAGTCATCGGTGATTTCGTCGGATCAGCCCTACATGTCACAGACCGGCAGCATGGCCGGTGGACCGCTCGTAATTCAGGACGTTCAATACAGCGCTCTGGCAGGTGGTCGTGTACAGATCGATCTCAAAATGAACGGCCGGCCCGATGAGCCCGGCGCGTTCGTGACAAACCAGCCAGCACGTCTTGCGCTGGACTTCTTTAACACCGGTAACGGACTCGCTCAGAACAGCGTCAAGGTGGGCTCGGGTGCGGTGGAAAGTGTTGCTGCGATTGAAACTCAGGATCGCACGCGCCTGGTCATCAACCTGGTAAAGCCGGTTGCATACAAGACAGAAATTCAGGACGACGGAATCATCATTATTCTTGAGTCCGCGACTGGCGAAGCCGTCAGCGCATCGAGCGTCAAAACCCGGCAGTTTGCCAGCGGTGCCGAACGCCCAACCAGTCACAGCATCACCAAGATCGACTTCCGTCGTGACAAGAGCGGTGGCGGCAAGATCATTGTTGATCTTTCAGACCCGAAAATTGGTGTGGACGTCAAGGAACAGTCCGGCGAGATCCTCATCGACTTTATCGATACCGCGATTCCGGCCGAGCTCGAGCGTCGTCTGGACGTTGTAGATTTCGCGACACCGGTGCAGAGCATTGATGCGTTTGCACAGGGCCAGCACGGCCGAATCGTCGTGACTCCAATTGGCAAGTACCGTCAGCTGGCCTACCAGTCGGGCAATACGTTCACGCTGAACGTCACGCCGATTTCTCCGGAAGAAGAAGCAGAAGAGAACAAGGATGAGTTCGGCTACTCGGGCGAAAAGCTGTCGCTGAACTTTCAGAAGATCAGCGTTCGTGCAGCACTGCAGGTTATCGCCGACTTCACCGGTTTGAACTTTGTTACCAGTGACGCCGTCAAAGGCAGTCTCACGCTGCGTCTTCAGGACGTGCCGTGGGATCAGGCGCTGGACATCATTCTGCAGACCAAAGGCCTGGCCATGCGCCAGAAAGGCAACGTGATCTGGGTCGCGCCGGCTCAGGAAATTGCCGCCAAGGAACGTCAGCAGCTTGAAGCTTCAAAGCAGGTTGCTGAACTTGAGCCCCTGGTTTCAGAACTGATTCAGATCAATTACGCAAAAGCCGACGACATCGCCGAGCTGCTCAAGTCCATCGAGCCAGTCCAGGCGGGTGTTGAGACAGGAGCTTTCGGTTCGGTGAGTATCGACAAGGTCGAAACCAACTCGAATACGCTGCTCAGTCCGCGTGGTCAGGTGACCATCGATGCGCGTACTAACACGATCCTTGTGCAGGACACGTCGTCGAAAATTCGCGAAGTACGTAAGCTCATCGCGAAACTCGACAAGCCGGTGCGCCAGGTTCTTATCGAAACACGTATCGTCGAAGCCAGTGATGACTTTGCTCGTGTGCTTGGAGCAAGGCTCGGCTACGGTCGCGTCACCGAGAACGCCAGATTTCCTGGCGCGAGTGATTCGAACATCGGTAACGTCTATATCGGCGGCAACAGCCAGGATGCCCACAGCATCCGAGTCGATAACGAGATCTGTGTGGAAGGTGACTGTATGAACGTTAACCTTCCGGCACGAGGCATTGGCGCAGAGACGGCAGGACAGATTGGTGCCGTCATTCAGAAGTACGGCGCTGGCTTCCTGCACCTGATCTCACTTGAGATCTCGGCTCTGGAAGCAAGCGGCAAAGGAAAGGTCATCGCCAGCCCGAAGATCATGACTGCGAACCAGCAGGAAGCGATCATCAAGCAGGGTCAGGAGCGCGTCTTCCCACCGAGTGGCTTTAACACCAAGCCGACACGGGATGAGGCGGTACTGCTGCTGCAGGTCAAGCCACAGATTACGCCGGACGATCGCGTCGTTCTCGACGTGCGTATCAAGCAGGATGTCTTTGTGGACACCTCGGTCAACATCAAGGACAAGAAAGAAGTCCAGACCCAGGTATTGCTCGAAAACGGCGAGACCGTCGTGATCGGTGGTATCTATCAGGAGACGAGCACCGAGGACGTCAACAAGGTCCCGCTGTTCGGAGACATTCCGGTTCTGGGTAACCTGTTCAAGCGTAAGTCCAAAGAGTCTGCGCGTAAGGAACTGCTGGTCTTTCTGACTCCCAAGATTCTGGATTCCCAGCTGGCCCTTCGATAGCGCTGCCGGTCAGGAATGAATCTGCCTTGAAAACAGGGCCGCGACGACCTTCCGGTTGTCGCGGCCCTGATCACATGAGGGGGCGGAAACCTGTCGCCGGGTCAAAACCGGATTGCCTGCAAAGTAAACAGGTGCGGATGGCACAATCTCCGGGCATAATCCCCCCGCGCCCGATTCCGGGCGACGCTACAGAACAAAAATGAAGAAGAACGTTTATCTAATCGGCCCTATGGGGGTCGGCAAGTCGACTATTGGCAAAGCGCTTGCTCGACATCTCGCCATGGACTTTGTCGACTCGGATCACGAGATCGAAGACCGCACTGGCGCCACCATTTCCCTGATCTTCGACATCGAAGGTGAGGACGGCTTTCGCGCGCGCGAAATTTCGATGATTGCGGAACTGGTCCAGCGCAGCAACATCGTTCTCGCGACGGGTGGTGGCAGCGTTATGGACGAAGACAATCGACGTGCCTTGCGCAAGAACGGGGTGGTCATCTATCTCTCCGCAAGCGTGGCGACCCAGGTAAAGCGAGTTCGCAACAACCGCAATCGACCCCTGCTTGAAAAAGGCGACCCGGAGCAAATTCTTCGAGCCCTGTGGGAAGAGCGAGACCCGGTCTATCGCCAGGAAGCGGATCACGTTTTTCCGACAGACGATCGCTCACCAGCCAGCGTCGCGCGCGACATCGCGAAAGAACTGCAGGGCGCATGAAAAAAATCACCGTCGATCTCGGAGAGCGCAGCTATCCGATTCTGATCGGCGATTCCCTGCTTGACGACGCCAACGTCTTTGGCGAACACATTCCCGGGCTTCAGGTTCTGATCGTTACCAACGAAACGATTGCGCCGCTGTACCTCGATACCGTGACCCGTTCTCTGGGTGACCGGGAAGTTGTAGTTCACGTTCTGCCGGATGGCGAATCGTTCAAAACACTGGAAACAGCGAGTGGAATCTTCGATACGCTGCTCGACGTGCCCTGCGACAGGGGCGTGACAATCGTTGCTCTGGGCGGCGGTGTTGTTGGCGACATGGCGGGTTTCGCGGCGGGTTGCTATCAGCGCGGCGTAACCTACGTGCAGATTCCGACCACGTTGCTGTCCCAGGTGGATTCTTCTGTCGGCGGCAAGACAGCGGTCAATCATCCGGCCGGCAAGAACATGATCGGCGTGTTCCACCAGCCTGCAAGTGTCATCACCGACGTCGGCACGCTGAAGACACTGCCGGCGCGGGAATTCGCCGCCGGGATGGCCGAGGTCATCAAGTACGGTGCGATCAACGACCCGGAGTTTTTCCAATGGCTGGAAGACGAAGCGTCGGCAATCGACAATCGCGATCCCGCTGCTCTGGTTCATATCATCGAACAGTCCTGTCGCAACAAAGCGGATGTTGTATCGCGCGATGAGCGTGAACAGAATGTGCGCGCGATTCTGAATTTTGGACACACGTTCGGACATGCGATCGAGAACGCCGTCGGTTACGGTGAATGGCTGCATGGAGAGGCGGTGGGTTGCGGGATGGTGATGGCGGCCTCCATGTCCGCCCGACTGGGCTGGATCAGCGACACGGACTCGGCACGCGTACAGGCTCTGGTCCAGCGTTTTGGGCTGCCGGTGGTTCCCCCGGCTTCAATGGCGAGCGAAGACTTCATGCGACTGATGGCGCGGGACAAGAAGGTCGCACGAGGCGCGATTCGCCTGGTGTTGCTGAGGGAGTTCGGCCTGGCCGAACTGGTCAGCGACTATGACGTCGACGCCCTCGCAGAGACGCTGGCGCAATTCACCGCGTCAGCCTGAGACCGCGCGGCTGACGTGAGCGACGCTTTACCGTTGATGCCGTTAAAATAGACCGTTGGTCTGTAATGCTTATAATTCTCTTAAGATAAGCCTCATAAAGTGCTGATTATTCAAATGTATTTGAGGATCAGCTGTGTCCCAGGAACCCGTTCGCGCGGAATCGGAAATCGATGTCCGCTGCCGCTTTAACACTGCCGAACGCATCCAGATCATCATCGTGTCCATCGCCGTGCTGCTCGTTCTTGTGACGATTGTGCTGACGCCGGTGGTGGCGAGCGCGCAAAGCTACAGCGCCCCGGATCGCGGCATTTATTTTGGTGTCAGCGGCGGCGCCGCGCGCTACTTCGGCAGCACGGATGAGTGTGACGAGATCGTCGACGAGATCAACGATGCCGTAGCCGGTGAAGATGACGCCCGCGTTTCCCAGGCGCTCGCAACGCTGGTCGGCGGTGGTGACTGCCAGGCCGATGACACCGGCACCGCCATCCGAATTTTTGCGGGCTATCAGTTCAGTCGCTGGTTCAGCCTCGAGGCGAGCATCACTGATCTCGGTGACGTGCGGGCTGACCTTGCAGGCCGCACCGTCGTTGAAGGCGTTCGGGTCGATGGCGATGCTGACATCAAGCTGTCGATAAAGGGTCTCGGTCTGGACGCGGTACTCAACGCACCAATCACTCCACGCTTCTCGATCTTCGGGCGTGTCGGTGTGCTCGCGTGGGATGCCGATGCAACCGCCACCGCTCGCGGCACGCTGTCCCTCGGTGGTCAGTCCCTGGCGATTGAGGACGTGACCGAGACAGCTTCAGAGTCTGGTGCCGACGTTGCAATCGGAGCCGGTCTTAAGTTTGGACTCACGGAACAGGTTCATTTGCGCGCTGAATTTACTCACTACGAGGTGGTCGATACCAATGTCGCCTGGCTCGGTGTTGAATTCCGTCCCTGAACGTAAAGAAAGCGTTTTTGCCCGGCGGGCGGCGATTCCGGGCTTGAGTTGTCTCTTGCGCGATGTCTGGTGCAGTGTTACACCTTGCATCAACAAAAGTGGTAAATATCTGCTGATTCAGCACGCCTGACATGGCTTCATATTCAGAATCCGAAGGCGTGTGACTAACTACTCAACCAAGACGACTATGAATCGAATTCTTCAAATCTGCGGTGCCCGCTCAATCCGTCGCTTTATGCTGGCGCCGTTGCTGGCGGTGGCGCTGCTGATCACCGGATGTTCCTATCATGGCGCTGCATTTATCCAGTCTCAGCCCCCGGGGGCGGAAGTCGTCAACGTAGACGACGACACCGTGCTTGGCGTGACGCCTTTCAAGGTCTGGTGGCGCGAGGACAGTCAGGAGAAGAAGCGCATCAACGTTCGCCTCCAGAAAGAAGGCTTTCGCGACAAGGTCACCTCGTTCTGGGTGACGCTGCGACATTCTTCCAAGAGTGAAGCACTGGATGAGCCCCAGCACGTCGAAGTGACGCTTGACCAGAATCAGTAAGTTCGACCAGCCGCGTTCGAATAAGCGAACAGCCGTTTTCCTGTTACCGTATTTATAACGTTATCCTGTGAGACTGAAGAGACAGACGATGTTCAACGTGCCGATGACTTCAACATCCAACCCCCGAGCGGGCGCAAAACTGCGCGGCTCCAGCCGACCGTCAGCGAAGCCAGTGCGCATGAGTCTGGCACCGCTGTGGGTCGTGCTCGCCGGCGTCCTGTTGACGGGTTGCGCTTCGCCCAAGCGCAACGTGCCGTTCAATATTCAGTCTGACCCCCTCGGTGCCTACGTCATGTTCCAGGTGAAAGATCGCGAAGGTGCGAAGACCGACTGGATCTACCTCGGCAATACGCCGCTGGTAACGACTCGCCAGTACACGGGTGACGAGCTCGACAAAAAGTCGACCGTGACGTTGCGTGTGATGAAAGAGGGTTTCTTTGACCAGACCCGCGTTTTCAAAGGGACCCAGCTTCGGGAGGAGTCGAAGGAAAAGGGACGGATTTTCTGGAACCCACGCCTGGTGCCCAGCAACTAGGCGTTTCCTGCAGTCAGAAGGGTTTGCGCAGGCACGCAAATGCAAATCCTACTTTCATCACTTTTTACCGCGCAAATCACCGGGGCCTGCCGATTCTGAAGGTTTTTGTCCCATCCCCCGCGGTGCTGGCGCCGCTATACGCAAAGATTTGCAAACGGTATACTGCGCGGCCGCCCGGCGCGCAGTGCGCCTGAAACACCAGGCTTGCTGAATCAGTCGACCCTTGTCGTACCGCTGGTTCAGCGTATCTCCAGCCGACCGGTCGGGACCCCTCGTAACCCACATGCAAACACCCAAACACCATTGAATACGAATACGAATCCGAATCCGAATCCGGTTCGGATTTGAGGGGGCGGCTGCAGCGGACCGATTCGAGTCCCGCGCACTGCAAGTGAGTCGCGCTGAGGGGGGGGAAGCTAGTTGAACTGATCTTAAGTCCGGGGAACCGCATGCAACGCGCAAGTGACAGCACATCAACCCGCCAGCCGGCCGACACGGCCGCAGGCCAGGACCGTCCTCAACCCCGTCATCGGCAACCGCTTTGCGGCGGACTGTATGACGCTGCGTTTGAACACGACAACTGTGGTTGGGGAATGATCGCGCAGATGGATGGTCGACCCAGTCACCATCTGATCAAGCAGGCGATCGACGCACTGACCAACCTCACTCACCGTGGCGCCGTTGCCGCTGACGGCAAGTCGGGAGACGGGTGCGGGTTGCTGATCGGCTTTCCTGAATCATTTCTCAGATCGCTTGCTGTCGAGGCGGGCCTGGAGCCGGCGTCTGTTTTTGCGGCCGGCATGCTGTTTCTGCCTCTCGATGACGCTGACGCAGAAAAGTCACGGCGAATTCTTGACGAGGAGCTTGAGCGCGATGGCATGACCGTTGCCGGCTACCGCGTGGTGCCGACGGATGATGCGGTGCTTGGAGAGGAGGCGCTGTCATCGCGGCCGCGTTTCGAACAGATATTCGTTAACGCGGCACAGGGCGCTGACGCACAGAGTTTTGAGCGTGCGTTGTTTGTTGCCCGGCGCCGCTGCGAAAAACGAATCGATGAAGCTGGCCTCGATACCTATATCGCGAGCCTGTCCTGTCGCAAGATTCTGTACAAGGGTCTGATGATGCCCGTGAATCTGCCGGCATTTTTTACCGACCTGGCGGATCCTCGTCTTGAGTCGTCGCTGGCTGTTTTCCATCAGCGCTTCTCAACCAACACGCTGCCGCAGTGGCGACTGGCACAGCCTTTTCGTTACCTCGCCCACAATGGCGAGATCAACACCATCAACGGCAATCGTAACTGGGCGAAAGCCCGTCGATTCAAGTTTGATTCGCCACTCATTGAGAACATGGATGACATACGTCCGTTGATTACAACGGATGGTTCAGACTCGATGAGCCTGGACAACATGCTTGAAGTACTGATTGCCGGTGGCGTCGATATCTTTCGAGCGATGAACATCCTGATTCCGCCCGGCTGGCAGAATGTCGAGACGATGGATCCCGAGCTGAGAGCGTTTCACCGGTTCAACTCGATGCACATGGAGCCCTGGGACGGTCCGGCCGGAATCGTACTGACCGACGGACGCTACGCCGTGTGCGCCCTCGATCGTAACGGCCTGCGTCCAGCACGCTACGCGGTAACGCGCGATCGGCACATCATTCTTGCGACAGAGGTCGGGGTGGTTGACCTCCCGGCGTCGGACATCGTTGAAAAGGGTCGACTCAAGCCCGGACAGATGATGGCAGCCGACACCCGCAACGGTCAGCTGCTGGCGCCGGCAGACATCGAAAACAGGCTAAAGCAGGGCAAGCCGTACAAGCAGTGGCTGAAAGCCGGACAGATTCGTCTCGCCGCAAAACTCTCGGAAGACGAGTTTCGAGATGTCGAGATGAATCCGGCCTCCCTGGCCGTGTTCGAAAAAATGTTCCTGGTGTCCAGAGAAGAACGAGACCAGGTTATTCGTGTGCTTGCAGAATCCGGTCAGGAAGCGGTGGGCTCGATGGGTGACGACACGCCGTTCGCCGTGTTGTCCGAGCAGGTCCGCTCGCCCTACGACTACTTCCGCCAGCAGTTCGCGCAGGTCACCAATCCGCCGATTGACCCGCTGCGTGAGCAGGTCGTGATGTCTCTGGAGACGTGCTTCGGTAGAGAGCGCAATGTGTTCACGGAAACACCGGAGCACGCCGCAAGAGTGGTTGTAGATTCTCCAATTCTTTCGGCAGACAAGTTTCACCAGCTGATGCAGGTCGGCGAAGACGATTTGAGGTACAGGTCGACAACCGTTGATCTGAGCTATCCCGAGTCCGAGACGCTGGAGACGGCGCTGAATCGAATTTGCGATGACGTTGCTGACGCGGTCAGTCAGGGCCATTCGATTGTCGTGCTTTCTGATCGCAACATAGAAAAGGGTCGGCTTCCGCTCCACGCATCTCTTGCAACGGGCGCGGTGCATCATCGTCTGATAACGGACGGGATTCGCTGTGACGCCAATCTCGTCATTGAAACCGCAACCGCTCGGGATCCGCATGCCTTTGCCGTTCTGCTCGGTTACGGAGCAACGGCCGTCTATCCGTACCTGGTTTACGAGATCATCTACGACATGATCCGAAACGGGGTCATCAACGCAGGGCAATCGGCGGAAGAGCACCTGCGCAGCTATCGCCGCGGTATTAACAAGGGTCTGTACAAGATCATGTCGAAGATGGGTATTTCGACAGTAACCAGCTACCGTGGCGCACAGCTGTTTGAAGCGGTTGGACTGTCCTCCCGGGTTGTCGACAAGTGTTTTGCCGGAACCGTGTGCCGAATTGAGGGCACCACTTTCGAGGATCTGGACGAAGACCAGAGATCACTCGCGGCCGATGCCTGGAATCCACGCGAGCCAGCCAGTCAGGGTGGCCTGCTGAAGTTTGTTCACGGCGGTGAGTACCACGCGTACAACCCCGACATCATCAAGGCGATACACGAAGCCGTTGAGACGGGCGATCAGGAGAAATATCGCGAGTTCGCTGACCTGGTGAACAACCGACCGGTCACGGTCTTGCGCGACCTGATACAGATCAAGAGCAACCAGAGCGCAGTCGCGCTTGAAGAGGTGGAATCAGCCGAGTCGATCATGTTGCGCTTTGACAGCGCGGGCATGTCTCTTGGCGCGCTGTCGCCCGAGGCTCATGAGGCGCTGGCCGAGGCCATGAATATCATCGGCGGCCGTTCAAATTCGGGCGAGGGCGGTGAGGATCCGGCGCGCTACGGCACGTCGCGATCTTCGAAAATCAAGCAGGTTGCGTCAGGTCGGTTTGGCGTAACGCCTGAATATCTCGTCAACGCCGAGGTGCTGCAGATCAAGGTCGCCCAGGGAGCGAAGCCCGGCGAGGGTGGGCAGCTTCCCGGCCACAAGGTCAACGAACTGATTGCGCGTCTGCGCTACTCCAAGCCCGGCGTCGCGCTGATCTCGCCGCCGCCTCACCACGATATCTATTCGATTGAAGATCTTGCGCAGCTGATATTCGACCTGAAGCAGGTCAATCCCGAGGCGCTGGTTTCCGTAAAGCTCGTCGCCGAGGCCGGTGTCGGGACGATCGCGGCAGGCGTCGCCAAGTGTTATGCCGATTTGATCACCATTGCCGGCTACGATGGCGGAACGGGTGCAAGCCCTCTGACTTCGGTGAAGTATGCCGGCAGTCCGTGGGAACTCGGTTTAAGCGAGACCCACCAGGTGTTGCGCGCCAACAAGCTGCGCGGCAAGGTGCGGGTTCAGACGGATGGTGGACTCAAGACGGGTCTGGATGTCGTCAAGGCTGCAATTCTCGGCGCCGAAAGTTTCGGCTTTGGCACGCTGCCGATGGTAGCGCTGGGCTGCAAATATCTGCGAATTTGCCATCTGAACAACTGCGCCACCGGTGTTGCAACGCAGCATGCGACGCTGCGCAAGCGACACTTCTCCGGTTCACCGGAACGCGTAGTCAACTACTTCAGGTTCGTTGCTGAGGAAGTTCGCGAACTTCTGGCATCTCTCGGGCTGCGCTCGCTGGAGGAAGCGATCGGACGCGTTGATCTGCTCGATCTGCTGGAAGGCAATACGCCACGTCAGAAGCGTCTTGATCTGTCACCTGTTCTGTCTGACGCCGGCGTCGACCCTTCGATTGATCAGTACTGCAAGGTCAGCCGAAACGAGCCGTGGGATAAAGCGGAGCTTGCGGAGCGAATGGTCGACGAGACCCGCCCCGCAATCGAGGCGATGTCGGGCGGCGAGTTTCATTATCCGATTCGCAATACCGATCGCTCAATCGGCGCGCGTCTTTCCGGCGCAATCGCGCGTCGGCACGGCAATCTCGGAATGGAAGAGGCTCCGATAACGGTGCGACTTCGCGGCACCGCCGGCCAGAGCTTTGGCGTGTGGAATGCTGGCGGGCTGAACATGTACCTCGAGGGCGACGCGAATGACTACGTCGCAAAAGGAATGGCGGGCGGCAAGCTCGTTATTTCACCGCCCGCTGATTCGCAAATTCGAAGCGAGGACAGCGCCATCATCGGCAACACGTGCCTTTACGGAGCAACGGGCGGCAAGCTCTATGCGGCGGGCCGTGCGGGGGAGAGGTTTGCGGTTCGCAACTCCGGCGCGACTGCGGTTGTAGAGGGCTGTGGTGATCACGGTTGCGAATACATGACCGGTGGCGTCGTGACGGTGCTTGGCCAGACGGGCCTGAACTTTGGCGCCGGGATGACGGGTGGAATTGCGTTCGTTCTGGACACCGAGCGCGTGTTTGTTGACTGCTACAATCACGAACTGATCGACATTCATCGACTGACGTCGGAAAGCATGGAAGCCCATCTGAATTATCTGAAAGCTTCCATCGATGAATACGTCGCAGAGACCGGCAGCAAGTGGGGACAGACTCTGCAGGAAGACTTTCAGGACCTGTATGGGCGATTCTGGCTGGTTAAGCCAAAGGCCGCGGATCTGGAAACCCTGCTGAACACGCTGATGCGTGCGGCCTGACCCGTCATTTACCCAATGTCCGCAGGTTTTCTGGCGATCTTTTGCGCCGCATGACATAACACCGGATGAACTGGCATCACTAAAATAGAATGAGTAAGCATTTTCAGTTTGTAGATCTACCCCGTCTTGATCCGGAGAAGACTGACGCCCGGCTGCGCGTTCACGAATGGAAAGAGATTTACGGCGACTATCAGGCCGAGTCGGCAACTAATCAGGCTGGCCGATGTATTGAGTGCGGCAATCCGTACTGTGAATGGAAGTGCCCGGTGCACAACTACATTCCAAACTGGCTGAAGCTGATCAATGAAGGCAGGCTGACCGAAGCTGCGGAGCTGTCCCACCAGACCAACTCGTTACCGGAAATCTGTGGTCGTATCTGCCCCCAGGACCGACTGTGCGAGGGTGCGTGCACGCTCAACGACGGCTTTGGTGCGGTGACGATCGGGTCGATCGAAAAGTACATCACCGACGAAGCGTTCAAGCAGGGCTGGCGTCCGGACATGACCCACGTTGTCGAGACCGACAAGCGTGTGGCGATTGTAGGTGCAGGTCCAGCGGGTCTTGCGTGTGCCGACGTGCTGGTGCGCAACGGCGTCAAGCCGATCGTTTTCGACAAGTACGAAGAGGTCGGCGGACTGCTTACCTACGGCATTCCGCCATTCAAGCTTGAGAAAGAGGTTGTGTTGAAGCGGCGCGCCGTACTCGAAGAGATGGGCGTGGAGTTTGTACTCAACACCGAAATCGGCAAAGACATCGACTTCGATGTCCTGATCAACGATTACGATGCGGTTTTTCTCGGCATGGGTACCTACACCTACATGCGCGGCGGTTTTTCCGGTGAGTCTTTGCCTGGCGTCGACGAGGCGTTGCCGTATCTGATCGCCAACATCAATCGACTGATGGGGTGGGAGAAAGACGAAGACGACTTCATCGACATGAAAGGGCAGCGCGTGGTGGTTCTGGGTGGCGGCGATACCGCGATGGACTGTGTTCGCACAGCGATTCGTCAGGGCGCAACCGAGGTTACGTGTGTGTACCGACGTGACGAAGAAAACATGCCGGGCTCAAGGCGAGAAGTTCAAAATGCCAGAGAGGAAGGCGTTCGCTTTCTGTTCAATCGGCAACCCATCGAAGTCATCGGCGAGATATGCGCTACCGGCGTAAATGTCGTGCGGACAGAGCTCGGTGAGGCGGATGAGCGCGGTCGGCGCAGCCCCCAGGCCGTTGCCGGCTCGGACGAAATCATCGACGCAGATCGGGTGATCATCGCGTTCGGTTTCAGGCCGGACCCTGCCGAGTGGTTCGACCAGTTTGGTATCGAGACCGACAACGGTGGTCGGGTTGTTGCGTCGAACAGCAACGGTCGACTGAAGTTTCAGACGGGCAACGACAAGATTTTTGCCGGCGGCGATATGGTGCGCGGATCCGATCTGGTCGTGACCGCCGTGTTCGAAGGGCGTGAAGCCGCCGAAGGCATCCTGGAATATCTCGACGTCGCTTGAGACGTCAAGCCCGGGCGCCGCGTCCCACCGACGCGGTGCCGAACACCAGTCCCCAATGCTAACGCTGCACGCTAACTGCCAGCGGTGGTCAGCGAGGGCCGGCCAGCGAAAGAAAGTTCGCGACCCTGAGCGCCAAACGCAAAGGCCGGCCAGCGAACGCCAGTACGCAAACCTGTGTGCTAAACCCAAAGCCTGGCCAGCGAAAGAAAGTTCGCGACCCTGATCGTTAAATGCGAAGACCGGCCAGCGAACGTAAGTTCGCGACCCTGAGCGTGAGCTCAGGCTTAGTCAAGTTCGAAAGCGTTTTTGTAGTCGAGCTTCAGCGCCGGATCCTGGTCGGGTTTGCGCAGCATGCAGTTGCCGATGCTGAGGACGTCCAGCTCGGTGCCCATGAAGCAGCGAAACGCGTCTTCAGGTGTGGACACAATCGGTTCGCCACGGACGTTAAAGCTCGTGTTGACGACTACCGGACAACCCGTAAGCGCCTTGAATTCGCTGATGAGGGCGTGATAGCGCGGGTTGGTTTCCTCGTGCACGGTCTGGATGCGCGCGGAGTAGTCAACGTGAGTGATCGCGGGAATGTCTGAACGCGGCACGTTGAGCTTCTCAATACCAAACAGCGCTTCTTCTTCGGCGGTCATGGACTTGCGAATGTGCTTGGCAACGTCGGCAACGATCAGCATGTAGGGACTGTCACCTTTGTGTTCAAACCACTGCTCGACGTCTTCGCGCAGCACCGAAGGTGCGAAGGGTCTGAAAGACTCGCGATACTTCACCTTGAGGTTGAGCGTTCTCTGCATCTCGGGTGAACGCGGATCGCCGAGTATTGATCGACCGCCGAGGGCCCGGGGGCCAAACTCCATGCGGCCCTGAAACCACCCGACCGCCTCGCCGTCGGCCAGCGCCCGGGCGGTTTTCTTTGCGATTTCCTCATTGGAAACCACCTCGAACCTGGCACCGGCGGCCTTCAGGCGCGCCTCGATATCGTCCTGTTCATACTCCGGGCCAAGGTACGACCCTTTCATGGCATCCATGGCGCCATTGAGATGGCGCGGCTGCTGCTTGTAGATATGGTGGGCGGCAAGTGCCGCGCCGAGGGCGCCGCCGGCGTCCCCTGCCGCGGGCTGCACCCACAGATTCTTGAAGGCGCCCTGACGCTGGACCTTGCCGTTGGCGACGCAGTTCAGCGCGACACCGCCTGCAAGACACAGATTTTCGATGCCGGTTTCCTTTGCCAGCGACTCGGTGAGCGTCAGCACGATCTTTTCCACGGCCGCCTGGACCGAAGCGGCGAGATCCATATGACGCTGTGTGAGTTCTTCTTCCGGTGTGCGAGCGGGTCCGCCAAAAAGCTCGGCGAACTTGTCGTTCGTCATGCGCAAACCGGTGCAGTAGTCGAAGTAGTCCTGATTCAGTCGAAAGCTGCCGTCGGGCTTCAGGTCTACGAGATGTTCGAATATCAGATCGGCGTAACGTGGCTCACCGTAGGGTGCCAGGCCCATGACCTTGTATTCGCCGGAGTTAACCTTGAACCCGGTATAGTAGGTGAACGCTGAATAAAGCAGCCCGATGGAGTGGGGGAAGTGAATCTCCTTGACCATATCGAGAGAGCCGCCACGACCGATACCCACACTGGTGGTCGCCCATTCGCCGACGCCGTCCATGGTCAGAACAACCGCCTCTTCAAAAGGCGATGCAAAAAAAGCGCTGGCCGCATGACTCTGGTGGTGCTCGGCAAACAGCAGCTTGTTTTCCCAGTCGAAGTCTTCCGAGAAATTCTTGAACTCCTTGCGCAGGAGATCCTTCTGAAAGAGTTTTTCTCTCAACCACAGGGGGATCGCCATCTTGAAAGACTTGAACCCGCGCGGCGCGAATGACAGATAGGTTTCGAGGAGACGTTCAAACTTGAGAAACGGCTTGTCGTAGAACACCACGTTGTCGACTTCAGACAGCTCGCACCCCGCCTGTTCCAGGCAGTAGCGGACCGCGTTTTCCGGAAATGCCGAATCATGTTTTACGCGTGTAAAGCGTTCTTCCTGTGCAGCCGCAACGATTTTTCCATCGTCGATCAGCGCCGCGGCGCTGTCGTGATAAAAGGCTGATACACCCAGAATCTTCATTGTTTTCCCCGTACCTGTTGGCGCCCGGGGCAACACCTGCACCCGGGCGAGATTTCCTGTTGATCAGGACACGCTAGAACAGCGTGTAAATGAATGGCGCGATCGCCGACCCCTGGGTCAACACAATGAGGCCCCCGAGAAGTGCCATCATCACCATTACAGGTACCAGCCAGAATTTCTTGCGCACGCGCATGAAACGCCAGAGTTCACTGATAAATCCCATTTTTTCCTCTCTTGTCCCTCAACCGGGAACATCTTCTTGCGACCGACCGCTATGAATCACGGTTGTCTAGAACTGGTTACGCATCGACTCAGCGTCAGGTCCCGGCGGATCACGCTCGATCCAGTAGCTGCTTGCCTGGGAATCAAACTGAATGTTCAAAGGATCCTTTTTGAACATTCGCATTAACAGCCCGACCGGGGTGACGGTTGTGAAATACAACAGCACCATGACGATGGGTGTTACAAATTTTCCAATCAGAATGCCGAGCCCTGCCCACAGGATGTTGGCGCGCGCCAGCAGGCTCGGTCTGAACATCGCTATCAGCGCGAAGATCGCTGCGATGATCATGGCCCACCAGCGTGGGCCGGCATCACCAAAGACCACAGGCCAGAGACCAATGATTGCGAACACCACGGCAAAGACGATGCCGAAAGATCGGTCAGATCCTGTTTCGACCTTGTGATCGCGACTCAGGTTTTCGTGCTGGGAATTGTCTTTCATGCTGTTTGTCTACCAGTTTCTACCGTTCACGGATGGTGCTGCCGAAACGAATCCTACGGTTTGAAAATCGTCGTCTCACAAGTGTGTTCGGGGGTGGCTTGGGTTGCCTAGTATGCGTTCTCTCTGGAGAGCACTGCCAGAGGCGTTTTAAGCAGAATCTCGAGATCCAGTCCTACCGACCAGTTCTCGATATAGCGAACGTCGAATTCGATCCTCTTGCGCATCATCTCGCTGTCACCCGTTTCGCCGCGGTAACCGTGAATCTGGGCAAGGCCCGTCATCCCGGGCTTTACGCGATGGCGCGCATAGTAGCCCGCGATAATGCTCGAATACTGCTCGTTGTGTTCTACCGCGTGCGGACGTGGCCCGACAATTGACATCGTCCCGTTAAGCACGTTCAGCAGCTGCGGCAGTTCATCAAGACTCCAGCTGCGCAGGATTTTGCCGACACGGGTAACGCGAGGATCATCGCGGGTAGCCTGCTGCACCTTCACACCCTGTTTCGGAATCTCGTGGTTGTGGTACATCGTGCGGAACTTGAATACGTCAAAGACCTGATTGTTAAAACCAAATCGACGCTGCTTGAAGAACACAGGACCCGGGCTGTCGATTTTAATCGCGATGGCAATCGCAATCATGATCGGCCCAAGAAACATCAGAATCAGAATTGCGAGAACAAAGTCTTCGATGACCTTGAGCACGCGTTTCCAGCCGGCTACCGGTTTATGTACGACGTCCAGCATCGGCACATCGTTAAACGAACTGAAATCGTGTTTGTGAAAACGCAGACCCACCAGATCGGAAGCCAGCCGGATCTGCACCGGTAGCGCTGACAGCCGCTCTATGACGCTGTGAACCCGGTGCTCTGCATTCCAGGGCAGCGTGACAATAATGTCGTCGACACGATTCTTGCGCGCAAACGATACGAGCGAGTCGACGTTGCCGAGAATGGGTCTTTTGGAAACGGCCGGCCCGATGCGTTCGAGACGATCATCGAAAATGCCAACGACGCGGATCCAGGGTTTTTTCGATTCGTCGAGGTGGGCCAGCAGGCGTCGCGCCTGTTCGCCGCCGCCGACCAGAACAACATTGCGACTGAGCAGGCCCTTGTTCGCCCATCGCATGAGGACGGCGTAGAACACTGCGCGTCCGACACAGACAAGTGTAGTGGCACTCAGAAACCAGGAGAATGCCCAGATCCTTGAAAACTCGGTAGAGATCTTGAGCGCGAACAGCAGTGTCACGATCAGAAGAAAGATCACCGTACAGACGGTCACGATCCTGGGTGCGCTTTCGACGGGTACCGTGATGGCGTTGAAGCTGTAAAGGCGCGTCACATAGAACGACTGGACGGTCACCAGGGCATAGACGCTGATGGCGGCCAGGTAAAACGGTATCAGCTGCATGTCCCAGCCAACGTAGATACCAAAGATCACGAGACCCGGCAGCACGATCATCATGACATCAACGATCGCCGCAAGCCCGGCGACGATGGTTTCTGAAAGTGGTGCAGTTGCCGAGTTGGCTGGCAGATCCGAGGCTGGTGTGGACTGCTTGCCGGCGCCGGGTTGCACGGTGTCGTTGTTTTCGACGTGGGTGTCCTGAGCGGTGCCGTTCGCGGCGCGGCGGTTGTCCGCGCTCGTGGAATCAGTGGCGCGTGTGCGCTCGACCCGACTGGTGCTGTCACCAGACTCGGTTCGGCGCAGCCTTTGACCGCGCTGCTGTTCTTCGGTTAAAGACGTCGTTTCCACGTCCGCTTACTCCCCCTACCCGGTGTGCGGCTGACGGCCAGACTTAATCGTCATCGTCCGTTCGTCACGCACTGAATTTTCTTTTTTGTAGTTTTGTAGTCGTCGTTTCCGGTCGTTGCCTGCACGACCTGAACCGCTTGATCTATCGAGTACGAAGTCTGTCCTACCGCAATCGTGGATACGATGAACTCCATCACAACACCCAATAAACCCTGTTAAAACGCGCCGCTCACTGCCTTGTTCGGGTTCGATGGCACCGTTGAACAGGCCACCCGCCCGATAAACCCGTGAACAATCCCTATCGTCGCCGCTGTTGCCGCGCGTGATCTTTTGCCAACGGCGTTTTGGGTCATCGCCCCTGATCGCCACGGTGAGATCGATTGGCCGTCTCGCACCCAACGCACGTTTTGCAATGACTCGCTCAAGCTCGACATCACCCAGCTCACCCGGCCCAACCTCAACACCACCGGACGGTCTGGCCGTCGAGACCGTCAGCGCCGCCGGCGACATCGAACCTCAACATCCGCCTCGTCGCGCGAAATCGCTGCGGTGCGGGCGGGCCCGATTGTATGCCGGCTTTGAGGGAAGTTGCGTGGGTAGAAACGGTGATTTAGTGTACTTTCACAATATCTGTCGTCCGTTTTCGGCAGCCGGTCGGGCAAACCCGGCGGGCATGGCAAAAAGAGACACGTATCAAAGCGGGAATCGGGGTAAAATCTGCTGACGAGAAATACCGTATCAGCATTGATTAGTAAGGCGGTTTTGCGCCACAGCCGTTGCGGCTACCCTGGGCTTTCTTTGCGCCGCGTCCCGGCGTCTACAACTCAAGACGGCTGTCGCCGAAAAGCGCCGGTCGGTGGGGCGGTGACCGGGCGGTGGATGATGGTGGCGGATGTATCGACTCTTTATGCAGCAGCAGCGGGGCCGGCGCGTCCGGATTTCTCCCTGACAAAAAGCATGGCCTGGAAGACCGGGCCACGACTCGGTGAACGTGCTGCGAGACGCAGATTACAGGCCGACAGTTTACCGTCGACGAATTCAACGTGAAGGATCTGACTATGACGACTCCCCGAAACCGCATTCCCCATTCGCGCAAAGGCACGTCCTGCGTATCGCTGTCTCTCTGCGCAGGCGTCAGCCTCATGCTGGGAACGGCACTCTGGGCGCCAGACGGCCATGCCCAGACAACCGGTGACGCCGGTGTTCAGGGTGTGGCGGGAGAGCGCAAGCCCGTGGAACTACCTGGCCGCAAGGATGGCGATCTATATGAAGCGCTCGGATGGCGCCGCGGATCCTTCCTTATTTTGCCGCACGTTCGCATCAGCTATGAGGATGACGACAACGTGCTGGCCGACAACACTGACGTGGTCAGCGACAACGTGCTGACCTTTAACCCGGGTTTCTACACCCAGTCTCTGTGGAACACCCACGAGGTTGAAGCGTGGGGCGACATATTTGTTGGTCGCTACGACGATCTCGACAGCGAAGATTTCGACGACTGGCGTCTGGGTGCGAGCGGTCGAATCGATATGGATCGAAGCCGTTTCATCACGCTGTCTCTTGAGTTTGGCGAAGAGGTGGAAGATCGAGGAGATCCTTCTGACCCCGGTCTCGGCGAGCCCACGAGTTCAGATTTCACGGATCTTCGTGCCGGCTGGTACCACCAGTTCAACCGTGTTTACTATCGTCTCGGCGCCCAGATATTCGACGAGAATTACAAGGACGTCACCGTCAACGACGTTGTCTTTAACAACGACGATCGAGATTTCGATCGCAAGACCATCCATGGCGAGGTGGGCTACGAGTTCCAGTCGGACTACTGGGCATTCGCTCGACTTGAGCTGGAAGACACGGACTATGATCAGGACACAGACGATCGTGGTATCAATCGCGACTCCAGCGGTGAAAGCCTGCTGCTCGGTGTGAACGTCAAGCTCGAAGACCGGCTTGATGGTTCTGTGTACCTGGGTCGTCGCAGCCGCGACTACGACCGCGGCTCTGATGTGTCGGGCACGGTAATCGGGGCGAGCATGGTGTTCGAGCCCAGCCAGCTGACCAAGATCCGGCTGTCGGCTGATGGTCGAATTCGGGATGCGGTCGACACGGATACCGACGGGTATTTTCGCACGCGCTATGGCGTAAGCGTCGAACACGAGTTGATGCGCAACGTCATCCTCGATGCGAGTCTCGGCTGGTACAAGGATGACTACGACAACATCGACCGAAATGATGACGGTACCGAGTGGTCGATCGGCGCCACATACCTGCCGAATCGGTGGGCCAGAATCGGTCTTGAATACGCGCATGACGATCGCGATTCAGACGGCATCGATTCAACCGCGAGTAACTCCTATGATCGCGATGTGATTCGACTGACAGTCGAATTCGTGAGGTAGCGGCATTCGTATGTGGTTGAAACGTCATCCGTAAATCGTTGTGTCGATATCCGTCAACAGGCCGCTCTATGCGGCCTGTTTGCATTTTCGGGTGTAATTTCGACACACCTCGCACTTTTTTGTTCGAGGTGTGTCAGGGGTGTGACATGTTTGGGCGATATAGTCAGATCCCTGTGATACAAAAAACATTCTTATTGGGGGGACCAGGAAAGAATCATGTACACGTTGGAATCAATCGACCGATCAGAGTCGACAACAACAGCAACGCAACCGACACCACATCAGGCCCGGAGCCGGGCTGGACGGGTGTCGCACACGAGTCGGTTCGCATCACTGGCGGCCGCAGTCGTGTTTGCGATTTCGTCGTTCGCCATGTTGGCAACCTCATCCACGGCGCAGGCTCAGGGCAGTGCCCCGGCCTACAGGCTCGACAGTGGCGACAAGGTCAAGGTCACGGTGTTCGGCCACGAAGACCTGTCCGGGGAGTTCGAAGTCGACCCTCAGGGCAAGGTTTCGATGCCGCTCATTCAGACGGTACAGGCGCAGGGCCTGACGCCGCAGGAATTTGAATCAGAAATCGTCGGCGCGCTTCAGCCTGACTATCTGAAAAATCCAACGGTGACGGTTGAGGTCCTGACCTCAAAGCCGTTCTACATACTGGGTGAGGTGGAAGAGCCGGGCAGCTATGACTATGTCAGCGGCTTGACGATTCTTGAATCGGTTGCCCTGGCCGGAGGTTTTACCTATCGAGCCAAGCAGAAGAAGATGACGATCGTTCGCGCTACGGATCCTGAGAAACGCAAGATCCCGGCCACGGTGGAAACACGGGTACTTCCCGGTGACGTTATCGAAATACCCGAACGTCGCTGGTAAGACGTTCGGGTGAGGCGCGCCAGGTGATAGCGCGGTGTTGCGCTCGAATAATTGAAAATTCAATTCGACCGGACACCATTGTTGAAGTAATGGATCCGGACTGCGACAGCCTGTCGTAGCCGAGAGACAACCAAATTAAAAGTTCTTGAAGGTTTACCGAACACCCTGAACTTGCCGCATGCGATAGTCCGCTGTCCGGTGGGGTGAAGTATTCGGTTCAGGAACGCCCTGACAACTAGATATCAATACTTAAAGTACTGGAGATGTAACAGCCATGAACAGGCGCAACCTCACGCTCGCACACTCGGCAAACGCCGAGGCGACCAGAGACGGTGCACCCGGTCGGCAGATGTACGACACGGGCGCCGCGGGTTACAACTACCCAAGCTACGGTGGCACTTACAGTTATGGCGGCGCTGCCGGCACAGCTAACGAAGACGAACTGGTCATCCTGCTGCGCAAGCTGTGGAGACAGAAGTGGATCATTCTGAGTTCCATGGTGCTCGGGCTGATTCTGGCGTTTGTGGTCATGTCAATGATGCCGCGAACCTATGAAAGTTCAGCCGCTCTCATGATTGAAGACACCCAGGCGACGCTGGTCGGACAGACCGGTATCGTGCGACCTGCGGTTACGCCTTACGACGACCGATCCATTAAAAGTCAGATCGATGTACTTGAGAGTCGTCGCCTTGCAGAGCGCGTGATTACGCAGCTCAACCTCACGTCCTATGACGAATTCAATCCGGGTGTTCGCGAGGAAACCTGGCGCGACCGAATGTGGTCAAAAATTATTGAGCTCGCCGGTGGCGGCGGCATGATGCCGGAAGCAGCCAAGGACAGTGAGCGTGTGGTGACATCGGCCGCCGTTAACAAGAGCACCGTGCCAATCGCGGTTGTCGAGGCCTACCTCGGTCGCCTCGAAGTCGACCACAAGCCGCAGTCCCGCATTATCGAGCTCGGCTTCAAGGCGCGAAGTCCTGAGCTGACGGCCTACGTCACGAACACGCTGGCAGAGCTTTATATCGCTGACCAGACTGAAACCAAGTTTGATGAATCAAGACGGACAACCGACTGGCTTGAGGATGAAATTGCGGCTCTGCGCACGAACGTCAAAGCGAAAGAAGCCGACATCGAAAAATTTCGTCAGGAAGCCGGCCTGTTGTCCAACGGCGGTGGCACCGTCACAGGTCAGCAGCTTTCTGAAGTCAACGCTCAGCTGATTCGTGCCCGAACCGAAACAGCTCAGGCCGAGGCCAAGCTGCGTCAGGTTGAGTCTGTCGTCAAAGGCTCTGGCGGTGTTGTAGCGGCGGGCGAGATCCTTGGATCACCGCTGATTCAGACCCTGCGCGAGCAGAAGGCTGAAGTTGATCGTCGTATTGCCGAACTGTCGACCGAGTATGGCGACAAGCACCCGAAGATGGTGACGCTGCGATCAGAAGCGCGTGACATCGATGCGCAGATCGAAAGTGAAGCGAACAACACCGTGCGTGATCTTGAGAACGAAGTGCAGGTCGCCGCGGCCCAGGAACGCAGCCTTCAGAGTGAGCTGACGCGACTCGAGGCGAAACTCGGCGCATCGAGTTCCGAAGAGGTCAAGCTGCGCGCCCTTGAGCGCGAGACCGAAGCAGACCGTAATATTCTTAATCAGCTGCTCTCTCGCTTGCGAGAAGCGAAGGCCCAGGAAAACCGCAACGTTTCCAAGGCCGACGTAAAGATCATTTCCTACGCCGACGTGCCTGAGCGTCCATCGTCGCCGAAGCCGGCGGTGATCCTGCCGCTGGTGCTCGTCGCGTCTGCGCTGTTCGGCCTGGGCCTCGCGTTCATGCTCGAGCAGATGGAGCCCGGCTACATCAGTGGCCAGCAGGTCGAAAACGAATTCGGGGTGCCCGCGATCACACTGATTCCGGCCACCAACAGATTTTCGAATCTTGGGGGTGAGCCCGACATATTGCAGGAACCGAGGTCGCCCTTTGCTGAATCCATCAGGACAATTGCGGCGAGCATTCGTCTGTTTGATATCGACAACCCGCCGCGCAGCGTGTTGATCACGTCGTCGGAGCCAAGCGAAGGCAAGACCACCACGGCAGTATCAGTGGCGCGCATGCAGGCGCTGGCTGGACTCAAGGTCGTGATTGTCGATACCGACATTCGAAAGCCTGCGGTTCACGAGAGACTGGCGGTGCGACGCGCGCCGGGTCTGGTGGAAGTTCTCGACGGTAAACACACGCTTGACGAAGTTATCGTCGAAGATGAAAAGACCGGTCTGCACGTGATTCCGGTTGGCGTGCCGATGTCCACGGATATTCTTTCGCTGGATTCGATGCAGGAGCTGATTTATCACCTGTCCGAGCGCTACGACCTCATCATTCTCGATTCAGCGCCGATACTGGCGGTATCCGACGCGCGGGTTCTGCCGGCCGTGGCGGACATGACGATCTTTACCTGTCGCTGGCGTAACACGCGCCGCGAGGTAGTTCGACTGGCCATGAAGAAGCTTGGCGAAGCCGGTGCGCGAGTTGGCGGCATTGTGCTGTCTCGCGTCGATGTGGGACGTCATTCGAAGTACGGCTATGGAGATTCCGGTCTCTTTACGGGAAAGAACAAGAAGTACTACGCGAGCGGGAATACCAATACCTGACCCCGCGAGAAAAGGTTCAGAAGTCCACGATTGGTGGATAAACTGACCCTCAAAGCAGCAACCGTGAAGGTTGCTGCTTTTTTTTGTCTATCCTTTAGACTGTCCCCACCTTCAAGCCTGGAAGTGCTGACACCTTGGCCAAAAATGATCTTATTCTCCGAGCGCTGCGACGTGAGCCTGTCGAGCGCACGCCTGTCTGGCTGATGCGTCAGGCAGGCCGCTATCTGCCTGAATATCGCCAGACAAGAGCGGTTGCCGGAAGTTTCATGGATCTGTGTCGAAACGACGAACTCGCCTGTGAGGTTACGATGCAGCCGCTGGCGCGATATGAGCTCGATGCGGCCATCCTGTTTTCCGACATCCTGACGATTCCCGATGCGATGGGTCTGGGTCTTCAGTTTGTCGAAGGTGAAGGGCCCTGCTTTGACCGGCCGGTAGACACACCGGCTGCGATAGACGCTCTCGGTGTTCCTGACCCCGAAGACGAGCTGGGTTATGTCATGAACGCGGTGCGAACCATATCGTCGACGCTTGACGGCCGCGTGCCTTTGATAGGCTTTGCCGGCAGTCCGTGGACGCTGGCCGTGTATATGGTGGAGGGCCGCGCGACGCGCGAATTCAGAAAGGTCAAACTGCTGATGAACGCAGAACCTGAAGCCACCGCAAGGCTGCTCGATACCCTGGCACGGTCGGTGGCGGTGTATCTTGAAGCCCAGATTCGTGCCGGTGCCGAGATCGCCATGATTTTTGATACCTGGGGCGGCGTGCTTGGGCATCGTGATTACGAGAAGTTTTCCCTGAAGTGGATGCAGCAGATTGTCAGCCACCTGAAGAAGAGCAGTCCCGATGTGCCGGTAATTCTGTTTACCAAAGGTGGTGGGCAGTGGCTTTCGGAGATGGCTGATACCGGCTGTGACGGTCTTGGCATCGACTGGACGACGTCGCTGCGTGATGCACGCGTCGCCACCAAAGACCGAGTTGCCCTGCAGGGCAATCTCGACCCGGCGGTGCTTCACGCTCCGGCAGATCGAATCGACGCGGAAGTAAAGCGTGTGATCGAAGAGTTCGGAGAAGGGCCGGGACATATTTTTAATCTGGGGCATGGAATCCAGACGCTGACCGATCCGGAACGGGTCGGATTGATGGTTGACGCAGTCAGGAAGTACAGCGCACGCACGTGACGCAACGACGTGCCGGATTTTTTTCGTGCGCGCTATCTAACCTCTGGACGACGTAACCACCATGGATCTGGAAGAACAAAATCAGGCATTTCGTGAGCTCGGTCCCGACGCAATTCTCGATGCGGTAGAGCACAACGGTTTCGCCACTGATGGACGAATGCTCGCGTTGAACTCCTACGAGAATCGCGTCTACCAGATCGGCCTGGATGATGCCGAGCCTGTAGTCGCGAAGTTTTATCGACCCGGGCGATGGACCGACGAACAAATTCTCGAAGAACACCAGTTCGCGGCTGAACTCGCCGCCAGCGAGATTCCGGTTGTGCCGCCGATGGTAAACGGTGATGGCGTTACGCTACATCAGCACGGCCCGTATCGTTTCTCACTGTTCGAGCGACGCGGCGGCCGCGCACCGGAACTTGATGATCCCGAACATCTGCTGATACTGGGTCGCTTTATCGGACGCATTCACGCCGTTGGGGCGTCGCGGTCCTTCACCGATCGTCCTTCCCTTACGATCGATACCTTTGGCTACGACTCCATGAACTTTCTGCTCGAAGAAAAACTCGTGCCGATGGAAGTCGAGCAGTCTTATCAGAACATCGCGGAAGCGTTGCTGACAGCGATTAAAAGCAAGTTTGATGACGCCGGCGATGTCCCCATGATTCGCACCCACGGAGACATGCATGTCGGCAACGTCCTGTGGCGGGGTGAATCGCCCCACATCGTTGATCTTGATGATGCGAGAACGGCACCCGCGATGCAGGATCTTTGGTTGCTGCTTTCAGGTGATCGCCCGTACCAGACCCAGTGCCTGGCGCAGGTTATGGACGGCTACACGGACTTTGCCGACTTCGATCCGCGGGAGCTGCATTTGCTTGAGCCGCTGCGCGCCCTTCGCCTGATGTATCACGCCGCGTGGATTGCACGTCGTTGGGATGATCCCGCGTTTCCAAGCGCGTTCCCGTGGTTCAACACGCGCAGCTACTGGGACGAGCACATCCTCGCCCTGCAGGAGCAGCTCGCCATGATGGACGAGCCTCCTTTGCCCTGGATCAGCGATAACTTCGGCAATCAGTAGCCGGGCCGCCGGGTCCTTGATACAGCCGACTGCAGCGGCCCTGGTTGGCGAATAAGACGCTCGCCGTCAGGAATGTTTCCAGTCGGCTTTGCGCTTCTCGGCAAATGCCGCCATGCCTTCGCTCTGGTCGTCTGTGGCGAACAGCGCGTGGAACATGCGCCGCTCAAACGTTATGCCCTCCGAAAGCGTCGTCTCAAACGCACGGTTGACTGACTCTTTGCAGATGAGCGTTGAGGGTCTGGACATGCTGGCTACCGACTTGGCAACTTTCATGGCCTCGTCGAGCAGGTCGCTTGCGGGAACGATGCGGCTGACAAGGCCGGCGCGCTCGGCCTCTTCGGCGTCCATCATGCGTCCGGTCAGACACAGGTCCATCGCTTTGGCTTTGCCGATCGCACGCGTCAGGCGCTGGGTGCCACCAGCCCCGGGGATAATGCCAAGCTTGATTTCGGGTTGTCCAAACTGCGCGTTGTCTGCCGCGATAACGATGTCGCACATCATCGAGAGTTCACAGCCGCCGCCAAGAGCGTAACCGGCTACCGCTGCGATCACGGGCTTGCGGGTCTTCGCGACCTGTTCCCAGGTGGCGGTGATGAAGTCTTCCATGTACGCCTCCATGAAAGTCTTCGACTGCATTTCCTTGATGTCCGCGCCTGCGGCGAACGCCTTTTCACTCCCCGTGATCAGAATAGCGCCGACGTCACTGTCAGCTTCGAAGGCTTCCAGGGCGCTTGCGATTTCGCGAGTCACCGGCGAAGACAGAGCGTTCAGGGCTTTGGGGCGATTCAGGGTGATGACCCCGACGCCTTCTTTTGTTTCGACGATGATAGTTTCGTAGCTCACGATAGTTCTCCGCTGATAGGTCTGTGTTGCAGGCGCCAAGACTAGCGGATTTTTCACATCGCTGTCCTCAGGCACGCCGGGGTTGCCGGCGGTCAATTCCGGTCTGCACAACGTCAAAACCGACACCGTAAAGTCGTCTGGTGTGTTCCGAGCGTCTCTTGGGTAAACTTTGGAACAATTCAGGAATGCTGTCGATTTGAGGATCACGAGATGTCGAGTTACAACGCGCTCCACCAGAGTTCTCTTGCGGACCCGGAGGAATTCTGGTCCCGGGCTGCCGAGTCTGTTCACTGGTACAAACGCTGGGACCGTGTGCTCGATGACAGCGACAAGCCTTTTTACCGCTGGTTTTCAGGCGGCGAGCTGAACACGTGTTACAACGCGCTCGACCTGCATTGTGACACCGGTCGCGGCGAACAGGACGCCCTGATTTACGACAGCCCGATGACGGGGCAGGTGAAGAAGTTTACGTACTTTGAGCTGCGAGACGAGGTTGCGACTTTTGCCGGTGCCCTCGCGAATCGAGGAGTTGGCAAAGGTGATCGGGTGATTGTCTATATGCCGATGGTGCCCGAAGCGCTCATTGCCGTTCTTGCATGTGCTCGACTGGGTGCCGTCCACTCGGTTGTGTTCGGGGGATTCGCTTCGAATGAGCTTGCGGTGCGAATCGACGACGCCACGCCAAAAGTGATTGTCGCCGCGTCGTGTGGCCTCGAACCTGGCCGTACCATCGACTACAAGCCCTTGCTGGACGAGGCCATCAACCTCGCCAGGCACAAACCATCTTCGACAATTATTCTGCAGCGTGAGCAGTCGCGAGCAAGCATGGTTAGCGGCCGGGATTTTGACTGGCAGGAAGTTGTTGCTGCGGCAACACCGCACCCGTGTGTGCCTGTTCTCGCCACCGACCCGCTGTATATTCTGTATACCTCTGGCACAACGGGTGAGCCCAAAGGCGTTGTTCGTGACAACGGTGGACACGTTGTCGCACTGAAGTGGTCGATGGCCAATATCTATGACGTCCAGCCCGGCGAGGTTTACTGGGCCGCGTCGGACGTCGGCTGGGTAGTGGGCCATTCCTACATTATCTATGCGCCACTGTTTGCCGGGTCGACGACGGTTCTGTTTGAGGGCAAGCCGGTTGGAACGCCAGATGCCGGTGTGTTCTGGCGCGTGATTGCTGACCACGACGTCAAGTGTCTGTTTACGGCACCAACGGCCTTTCGCGCGATTCGCAAAGAAGATCCGGACGGCAGGCTGCTGAAGAATTATGACCTGTCGGGTTACCGTTCTCTGTTTCTTGCCGGTGAGCGACTGGATCCCGATACGCTGAAGTGGGCACAGGAGAAGCTCGGCGTCCCCGTTGTCGATCACTGGTGGCAGACCGAAACCGGGTGGCCGATTTGCTCCAACCTGCTTGGGGTCGAGGTTTTGCCCGTCAAGGAAGGTTCGCCGACTAAACCTGCGCCTGGATGGGACATGCAGGTCCTTGATGATAACGGTAAGCCGGTGGGCGCAAACGAGATCGGCGCGCTGGTCGCAAAACTCCCGCTGCCGCCGGGCACATTCCCAACGCTTTGGAATGCGCGCGAGCGTCACTTCGATGCCTATCTCAAGGATTACCCCGGTTACTACAAGACTTCGGACGCGGGTTTCATAGACGAGGACGGATACGTGTTCGTCATGTCTCGCACGGATGACATCATTAACGTTGCCGGTCACAGGCTGTCGACGGGTGCAATGGAAGAGGTGCTCGCGGATCACCCTGACGTGGCCGAGTGCGCCGTATGTGGCGTGGCCGATCAGCTCAAGGGGCAGCTGCCGGTGGGCTTTCTGGTCCTCAATGCCGGCGTCGAACGAGACCCGAGCGTGGTTGTCACCGAAGTTGTGACCATGGTCCGCGATCGCATCGGACCTGTCGCTGCGTTCAAGCAGGCGGTCGT
Source organism: uncultured Gammaproteobacteria bacterium (assembly GCA_938034705.1). Lineage (GTDB taxonomy): Bacteria > Pseudomonadota > Gammaproteobacteria > Arenicellales > CALHMG01 > CALHMG01. Next base: position 12,659 of record CALHMG010000054.1, on the reverse strand, counting down.
GGTCAAACGTCTGCCCAAGACGCGCTCGGGCAAGGTGTTGCGCGGCACAATGCAGAAAATTGCCGACGGCTCTCAGTGGAAGATGCCGGCGACCATTGACGACCCGGTCATTCTCGACGAGATCGCCGAGATGCTGCGTACCATTGGCTACGCGAGATCCTGAGGCAGCGGGCGTCGACGTAGACACCGGGTTCCACCGAGTCCGCCCTGAAATCGTTCTGGAGCGGGAGAGGCGGCTGTAGCCCGTGTTACCCGACGTCAGTCCCGGACGCGATTGTCGGCTTGCGCTTCCGTGGTGTAACCCGATCAGGCCTCTGTCCCGGTCTCTTACGGCCCCAATAGGTTAAAATAACGGGCCCGCACTACCGGATCTAAGAATTTTGGCTTTCGACAGCAAAACCCACTCAGACTGGCGTGAGATCGCGGCGAAAGAGCTCAGCAGAGATCCACGTGGCCGAACCCCCGACGATCTGGACTGGATGACGCCCGAAGGCATCCAGGTTAAAGCGCTTTACACAGCCGACGATCTCGACGGACTCGAACATCTCGGCACGATCCCGGGTGCGGCGCCCTTCGTTCGAGGTCCCAAGGCGACCATGTATGCCGGACGCCCGTGGACCTTGCGGCAGTACGCCGGATTTTCGACGGCTGAAGAATCGAACGCGTTTTATCGGAAGAACCTTGAGGCGGGCCAGATGGGTCTGTCCATCGCTTTTGATCTCGCCACACACCGAGGCTATGACTCTGATCATCCTCGCGTTGAAGGCGATGTCGGGAAGGCGGGTGTTGCCATCGATACGATCGAAGACATGAAGATTCTCTTCGATCAGATACCGCTCGACAAAATGTCGGTTTCGATGACGATGAACGGAGCGGTGCTGCCCGTGCTCGCAATGTATGTGGCGGCCGGTCAGGAGCAGGGTGTTGAGCGCAGTGCGCTCACCGGGACCTTGCAGAACGACATTCTCAAAGAGTTCATGGTCCGCAACACGTACATCTATCCACCGGCGCCGTCGATGCGCATCGTGTCCGACATCATTGGCTTTACCGCTAAACACATGCCGCGGTTTAACCCGATTTCAATCTCGGGTTATCACATGCAGGAAGCCGGTGCGACGTGCGTTCAGGAACTTGCGTTCACACTTGCCGACGGCATCGAATATGTCCGGGCGGCGCAGAAGACGGGCCTTGACGTTGATGCGTTCGCGCCGCGTCTGTCGTTCTTTTTCTGTGTTGGCATGAATTTTTTCATGGAGATCGCCAAGCTGCGCGCCGCGCGTTATCTCTGGTCGACTCTGATGCAGGAAAAATTCAGCCCCAAAGACAGTCGTTCCATGACTTTGCGCACGCACTGTCAGACCTCGGGGGTGAGCCTCACCAGTCAGGACCCGTATAACAACGTTGTCCGCACAGCGGTCGAAGCGCTGGCCGCGGTGCTCGGTGGAACGCAGTCGCTGCACACCAACTCGTTCGATGAAGCACTCGCGCTGCCGACAGAGTTTTCTGCCAAGATTGCACGAAACACCCAGCACATTATTCGCGAGGAAACTGGCGTCACCAACGTCGTCGATCCGCTTGCGGGTTCGTATTACCTGGAATCGCTGACCGCGAGCCTGATCACCGAGGCACGCAAAATTATCGATGAGGTCGAAGAGCTCGGGGGTATGACTGAAGCTGTCGAGTCCGGTATGCCGAAGCTTCGTATCGAAGAGGCCGCAGCAAGGCGTCAGGCGCGCCAGGATCAGGGTGAAGAGATAGTCGTCGGCGTAAATCGCTTTCAGACAGATGACGACGAGGACAACGTCGACATTCTGAATATTGACAACACCGCGGTACGCGAGGCTCAGGTTGCACGCCTGAACGAAGTGAGACGCACCCGAGACGAGGCGGTATGCCAGAGCGCGCTGGAAAAATTGCGGCAGGCCGCTAACGACACCAGTGAGAGCCTCATGGAACTTGCGGTGGAGGCGGCGCTGGCGCGAGCGAGCGTTGGCGAAATCTCAAACGCCCTCGAAGAGACCTACGGTCGTCACACCGCGAACATTCAGTCGATCGCCGGCGTTTATGCCGACGCCGCCGCTGACAATGACGAATTCGTCGCGATACGAAAGGCCGTTGATGAGTTTGCGGCGAGTGAAGGGCGTCGTCCTCGAATGCTGGTCGTCAAGCTGGGTCAGGATGGTCACGATCGAGGCGCCAAAATCATTGCTACTGCGTTTGCCGATATCGGCTTCGATGTCGACATGGGCCCGTTGTTTCAGACGCCTGAAGAAGGTGCGCGACAGGCGATTGAGAACGATGTGCATGTGGTCGGCGTGTCGACCCAGGCTGCAGGCCATCGAACTCTGGTGCCGCAGCTCGTCGAGGCGCTGGGTGCCGAAGGCGGCGACGATATCCTGGTTGTTTGCGGGGGTGTGATACCGCCCGACGATCACGCGGCACTGACCCGGAGCGGGGTCTCCGCAATCTACGGTCCCGGAACAAATATCCCCCAGGCCGCAGCCGAAGTGCTGGAGCTTATTCGACGCAGTCGCAAAGCAGCCTGAATCTGTCTGAATCTGTCTGAATCTGTCTGAATCTACCTGAACCCACCTCGATAAATCAGTCGTCAAGTTTTACGCCGTAACCCACGGAGAGTTTTCATGCAGGACATTATCAGGCAACTCGAAGAACGTCGCGAGGCTGCCAGGCTGGGCGGTGGCCAGAAGCGCATCGATTCCCAACACGCCAAAGGCAAGCTAACCGCGCGTGAGCGTCTCGATGTTCTGCTCGATGATGGCAGCTTCGAAGAGTGGGATATGTTCGTCGAGCACCGCTCGACAGATTTCGGGATGGAGAATCAAACCGTGCCCGGTGACGGCGTTGTGACGGGGCACGGCACCATCAACGGTCGCCTTGTGTTTGTCTACAGTCAGGACTTTACGGTTTTTGGCGGATCGCTCTCTGAAGCCCACGCGGAAAAGATCGGCAAGGTGATGGATCAGGCGATGAAAGTTGGCGCTCCGGTCATTGGACTGAATGACTCTGGTGGTGCCCGCATTCAGGAGGGCGTCGCCTCCCTCGGCGGCTACGCTGACATTTTTCAGCGCAACGTGCTGGCCTCGGGCGTGATTCCCCAGATATCGGTGATCATGGGACCGTGTGCCGGGGGTGCAGTGTACTCGCCGGCGATGACAGACTTCATCTTCATGGTCGAAGACAGCTCCTACATGTTTGTGACCGGACCTGATGTCGTAAAGACCGTGACTCATGAAGAAGTCACCGCAGAGGAACTCGGCGGAGCGCGAACCCACAACAGCAAGTCCGGTGTGGCAGACGGCAGCTTCGAAAACGACATCGAAACTCTGGCGGCGATGCGCGAGTTTTTCGATTTTCTTCCCGCGAACAATCGAGAACTGCCGCCGGTCATGGAGAACACCGATGCGCCCGATCGCGAGGAGCTGTCTCTCGATACGCTGGTTCCCGACGACCCGAATAAGCCCTATGACATCAAGGAGCTTATCGACAAGGTTGTTGACCATGGCGAATTCTTCGAGCTGCAGAAGGACTATGCCGGCAATATCGTCATCGGCTTCGCAAGGATGGAAGGATCAACCGTTGGCATAGTTGCAAACCAGCCCATGGTGCTTGCCGGATGTCTGGACATTCAGTCATCGATCAAGGCCGCCCGCTTTGTACGGTTTTGCGACTGCTTCAATATTCCGGTCATCACCTTCGTTGACGTACCTGGTTTTCTACCGGGCACCTCCCAGGAATTTGGCGGGATCATCAAGCACGGCGCCAAGCTGCTTTACGCGTATGCCGAGGCAACAATCCCCAAGGTCACCGTCATTACGCGCAAAGCCTATGGTGGCGCTTATGATGTGATGGCCTCAAAGCACCTGCGAGGTGACGTCAACTACGCCTGGCCCAATGCCGAAATTGCGGTCATGGGTTCCAAGGGCGCTGTCGAAATCATTTTTCGCCAGGACATTGGCGATGCAGAAAAAATCGAAGCGCGGACCGCCGAATACCAGGAGAAATTCGCCAACCCGTTCAAAGCCGCACAGCGCGGCTTTATCGATGAGGTGATCAGGCCTCACAGCACGCGGCGCCGGATCTGCAAGTCGCTGGCCATGCTGCGCAATAAGGATCTGACAAACCCCTGGCGAAAACACGGTAACCTGCCTCTCTAGCATCACGGTAAATTCCAAAAATGTTCAAGAAAATTCTGATTGCCAACCGTGGTGAAATTGCGGTTCGCGTAATGCGCACGGCAAAGAAGCTCGGTATAGCCACCGTAGCCGTGTATTCGGATGCTGATCGCGATGCCGTCCATGTTGCGATGGCGGACGAAGCCGTTCACATCGGGGAAGCACCGTCAGCGTCCAGCTATCTTGTGATAGATCGTATCGTGGAGGCGTGCAGGTCAACGGGGGCGGATGCGGTTCATCCCGGGTACGGTTTTCTCTCCGAGAACGCCATGTTTGCCGAGGCTCTCGAGAAAGCCGGAATTGCTTTCGTTGGACCGGGCGTCAAAGCCATCAACGCGATGGGTGACAAGATAACGTCCAAGAAAATTGCCATCGAGGCTGGCGTCAATACGGTTCCGGGGCATACCGACGTAATCAAGGATGCAGAACATGCCGTAAAAATCGCGGCCGAAATCGGTTACCCGGTAATGCTCAAGGCAAGTGCCGGTGGCGGTGGCAAGGGCATGCGCATCGCCAACGATGAAGCAGAATGTCGCGACGGATTTGAGCGTGCAACATCCGAAGCGCGCTCAAGCTTTGGTGACGACCGGGTGTTCATTGAGAAGTTTGTCGTGCAACCAAGGCACATCGAAATCCAGGTGCTCGCGGATACCCACGGCAACGTTGTCCATCTTGGCGAACGCGAGTGTTCGATCCAGAGGCGTCACCAGAAAGTTGTCGAAGAGGCGCCTTCACCCTTTGTCGATGATGCGACCCGTAAAGCGATGGGAGAGCAGGCCAAGACGCTTGCCAGGGCTGTGGAATACAAGTCTGCGGGAACCGTCGAATTCATCGTTGATAAGGACCGAAACTTCTATTTTCTCGAAATGAACACTCGACTTCAGGTGGAGCATCCGGTGACCGAATGGGTGACCGGGCTCGATCTGGTTGAAGAAATGCTGAACGTCGCTGCGGGAAACAAGCTGAAGATCAAGCAGTCCGATGTGAAAATGACGGGCTGGGCTATGGAAACCCGCATCTATGCGGAAGACCCTGCCCGTGGGTTCCTGCCTTCGATCGGGCGTCTGAAAGGGTACTCGGAACCGGTCGGGGAGAACGTACGAGTCGACAGTGGCGTCACCGAGGGTGGCGAGATTTCGATGTTCTACGATCCGATGATCTCCAAACTGGTGACCTACGGAGACGATCGCATAGCCGCCATCGACGCGATGAGCGAAGCGCTGAATAACTACTGGATCGACGGCGTCACCACCAACTCGTCGTTTCTGCAGGCCGTGATGCGTCACGATCGATTTCGCAGTGGCAACATAACGACGGGGTTCATCGAAGAAGAGTTTGGTGATGAGTTTGTTGCACCGGATCCGGACCAGGAGATGCAGCGCGAGTTTGCGCTGGTCGCGGCACTCGTAAAGCGTATTGCGCTGGAGCGCCGTGTCACGCTCTCTGGAAAGCTGGATCCAGTGAAAGGAAGCTCGCTTCCGGATGAGCTTGTGGTTGATGCTCTTGGTCAGTCCCATGTTGTCAAAGTCGACGGCTACGACGGTGAGTGGACTTTGGAGTCGGATGGCAAACAGTTTCTGGTGAAGTCTGATTTCAAGGTTGGAGGGCGTCAGTTTGTCGCACAGATCAATGATCTTGGGTGGGTGGGTTCAGTTGCCGAATCCGGCACCTCGCTGACCGTGTCGCGCAGCGGTTACTCCATGAAGTGCCGCGTGCTCGAGCCCCGCGTGGCGGCGTTGACTCGCCACATGATCGAAAAGGTGCCGCCGGATATGTCGAAGTTTCTGGTGTCGCCGATGCCGGGACTTCTGATTCGTGTCGCCGTGCAGGCTGGACAGGAGGTGAAAGCCGGAGAAGAGCTCGCGGTGGTAGAGGCGATGAAGATGGAAAACGTGCTGCGAGCCGAACGCGACAGCGTTGTTGCCGAAATTCTGGCCGAAGAGGGTGCAAGTCTCGCGGTGGATCAGCCCATCATCTCCTTCAGCTGACGCGCCCGGGCGGTTCGCCAGGCCCGGTGTTCACCGCAGGCCGTTTTGTCGGGCGCCGCGGACACAGGGCAAACGTTACAGCTTCGTAAAGGCCCGACCGTTCTTCCACCCAGACAGCGCCGTCCGGCGGCCTTCCTTGAGGCTCGGCCGGGCTGAACCATGCTTTTGTACAAGAGGACACACCTTGAAAGAGGTGAGTGCCGGAGAACTTCGGGGGGAAGTACACGCCGGCCTGTGAGTGCGATGCGTCGCCTGGACAATCATCCCAGCCCAATTTCCGTGATTCAACCCAATCCAGTGCCCCAGATGGGTCCTGACGCCGAGGCTCTTCTCGAGCAGGCGAGGGAAAATGAGCGCAAGTTTGCGCGCATACGCCATAGCGAATTTCGGCTCATGACGGCTCAAACACTTGCCGAAAGTCTCAGCATTATCACGACGTCATTACCCAAGCGACACGGTTGGGATGCCGTGCACCTGACGCTGGTTGATTCAGACTATTCTCTGCGCCGGATTCTTTCAGGCCCTCACGGAAAGACTGAGATCGATTCATCCATCAGCTTCGTCGATTCAGACACGGGGCTTGATGTTGTTGTTCAGCACTCGCGGTTGCCCAGGATGGAGCCATACCGCGCACGAAATCACGCAAAAATTTTTGGCCGGGCACGCCTCGAGAGTGTTTGCCTGCTGCCACTGTGTCGAGGGAAAACTCTGGTCGGGAGTCTGTACCTTGGCAGCACTAACCCTGATCGCTTCGAGGCTACTGCGGAAACGGACTTCCTGCAGCACCTCGCAGCGGTCATGGCCATATCAATAGAAGCGGTCAGCGCAAGGGACCAGCTGACGCTGGTCAGTCTTACGGATCCGCTGACGGGCGTCAGCAACCGCCGATTTTTTGATCGACGTGTCAGTGATGAAATTCTGCGAGCGCGCAGAGAAGGGATTCCCGTGTCGATGCTGTTTATCGACGTCGATCATTTCAAATCCGCAAACGACATTGGGGGACACGCCTATGGTGATGAACTTCTGAGAAGCATCGCCGCCGCGATAGGCAATGAGGTTCGCGTCTCTGATGTGCTTTGCCGATATGGAGGGGACGAATTTGCGTGCCTCCTCGGGGGTACCAACACCCGTGGTGCAGCGGAAATCGGAGAACGAATTCGCGACGCGGTTGAGTACCTCGGCAAATCAGTCGTCAAGCCGGGTATGCAACCCGTGACGGTGTCGATCGGGGTCGCGTCGGTCAGCGATGGAAGTTTCACTGCGGAAGAACTTGTGCGGCGTGCGGATGAAGCCGTGTACATCGCCAAGGACGCGGGCCGTAACCATGTTGCGACCTATCGGCAGGCGATTGAGGCCCAATCCGCACTCTCGTTTTAGCCAACACGACAGGCCTGATTTCCCGTCTTTGCCTGTGCTAGTCTCGCGCGAAAACCCGCGTGGACCCTTATGGCCGATTCAGCAGACAGCCTGGCGATTCAAATTCGCGACGGTGATCGTCGTGCTCTCGCACGTGGGATCACACTCGTTGAATCCACACGTTCGGATCACAGACTGCAGGCCGAGGCGCTGCTGGAGAATCTGGTCAGTGAATCCGGGCGTGCTGTTCGCGTCGGCATCACCGGGACTCCGGGTGTAGGCAAGTCTACTTTTATCGAAGCACTTGGAAATCGCATCGTCGATGCCGGCGGTCGTCCCGCGGTGCTGACTGTAGATCCATCCTCAACCCGTACCGGCGGATCGATTCTTGGTGACAAGACGCGAATGGAGCTGCTCAGTCGTCGACGTGAGGCATTCATTCGGCCGTCGCCGTCCGGCAATACGCTGGGGGGAGTCGCGCGGCGTACACGCGAGGCAATGATCCTGTGCGAGGCGGCGGGATTTGATTCGATCATCGTCGAAACCGTCGGCGTTGGTCAGTCCGAAACGACGGTTGCCCAGATGACTGATACTTTCGTGTTATTGCTTCAGCCCGGAAGCGGTGATGAGCTGCAGGGCATCAAGCGTGGAATCATGGAACTTGCGGACGTGGTTGTGGTGAACAAAGCCGATGGTGACCAGCTGAAAATCGCGACCCGTGCGGCGGCCGATTACGCAGCGGCGTTGCGGTTTCTGAGCCCTCGCAGCCGTGACTGGAAGGTGCCAGTGATGACGTGTTCGTCGTTAAACGATGAAGGCGTCAGCGAAGTCTGGGCCCGGGTCAACGAACATCACAGCATTCTGGACCGGTCCGGGGAACTGGAGAGTCGCCGGGCGGAGCAGAGCGAGGCGTGGTTCTGGAATGAAGCGTCTGAACTGCTGATATCGGAACTGCGCGAGGAGAGGGCAGTTGCCGCAGGTCTGGCGAGTACAATTGAGTCAGTGAGGCGCGGAACCCAGCCGGCAACCGTCGCGGCCCGGCGGGTGATCTCAGCCTGGCGCTCAAATGACGCATGACGAAAAACTGGTGTGCTGACGATGCGCACAGCAACAAGATCTGAATGGAGTGAAAGATGATTGGACGCCTGAATCATGTCGCCATCGTGGTGCCCGACCTTGAGGCGGCAGCGAAGACCTACAGGCAAACGCTTGGCGCAACGGTGTCGGCGGCGGAAGATCTTCCGGAGCACGGGGTCACAACAGTTTTTGTCGAATTGCCGAACACCAAGATCGAGTTGCTGCATCCGCTGGATGACAGTTCACCCATCGCGAAGTTTCTTCAAAAGAATCCGGACGGCGGGCTGCACCATTTATGTTACGAAGTAGATGACATTATCGCTGCGCGTGATCGACTGGTTGCCGAAGGTGCAAGAGTGCTTGGCGATGGTGAGCCGAAAAATGGTGCGCACAACAAACCTGTGCTGTTTCTGCACCCCAAAGACTTCGTCGGCACGCTGCTTGAGCTGGAGCAGGTTTAACCGCCGGGACCCAGGCCGATGATCGAATCTGACAACCAACCCGGGACCGATGCAACCAGCCTCGCCAGATGGCTGGGCTATGCCGGTCTGATTCCGTTTGTGGCCGGTACCGTGCTGCTGGTTGGCGGGCACGTGGGGGTGCGAGAGTTCGCACTGGAAGGTTTGATTGCCTACGCGGCGGTGATCCTGAGTTTCATGGGCGCCGTTCACTGGGGCCGGGCGATGTTCGCCCTTAGCGGCAGTGACGCGCGCAAAGCGTTTGTGATCAGTGTGCTGCCTGCCCTGGCGGGATGGGTCGCTACCTTCCTCACAGCGCGCCTCGCGCTCGCTATCCTGGCCGGCGCTTTCACGCTGCTTTATTTCTACGACAGAGCGACTGTCGGAGCGGCTGGCGGCTATGACTGGTATCTGCAGCTTCGGCTGCGTCTGACCAGTATCGTCGTCGTGTGCCTGTTGCTGTGTCTGGTGCTGCTCTAGCGCTCGACTTCAGCCCACGAATTCAGCCCGCGAATTCAGCTGAGGGCCGCAGCGGTCGCCTCAACGCTTTCGGCATTGATGACGCTGAGATGCTCCGGCGCATTGTCGGCACGCCGAAATGCTTTTTTCACGATGCCTTCAAGGTTTGCCCGCTTCTCACCCGGGGTCTCGCCTTTGCCGATGCCGCCACCAAATTCAACCATGCGCGTTACGCCAGCATCGGCGGCAGACATGAGGTTGGCGTGCCACATTACCGGATGGAACAGCTGCCAGAAGAGGCGCGACTTGATCGCGTCGGTATTTTCGTCGTGAAATCCGCCGGTGTAGTTTGACAGGACCTGCATGTTCGGCGTTGCAAATTCGGTGTCGTTGAGAACTTTGCGAAATTCGCGAGCGGCGGCAACCATATAAAACGTGTGGAACGCCCCTTCGGTTTTCAGGCGCACAGGTCTCTTGCGCGGGAATTCCTCGAGAACCGCAGCTTCCAGCGCTTCAAGATCTTCCGGGCGACCGCCGACGACGGTTTGATCTGCAAGGTTGCAGCCGGCAATGCCGCAGTGATGCGCATCGGCAAATTTTTTCGCGACCTCAAGCTCAAGTGGCAAAGCTGTCATTTCGCCTTCGCCGAACTCGCCCATCAGTTCACCTCGTTTCGCGACAAGTCCCAGCCCCTGTTCAAAAGTCAGAGCTCCGGCTGCAACGAGGGCGGAGTATTCGCCAAGGCTGTGGCCGCCGGCGAAGGCTGGCGCGCCGGCGTCGGGTGCGATTTCACGCAAGGCCTCGAGGCAGGCGATTGAGTGCGTCAGCAGGACCGGCTGGGTGTGACGGGTGAGGTGGATGCTCTCATCTTCGCCAAATGACATTGCGGCAACATCGTATCCGAGCGTCTTGTTTGCGCGTTCGTAGATGGATTTTGCCGCGGGAAACTTGTCGAACAGATCCGAACCGATTCCCGAGTACTGGGATCCCTGCCCGGGAAAAATAAAGAGAGTGGTGCCGTCAGCCATAGCGAGTCATGTTGTCAGTGCGGGGGCCGCGACTGTAGGCCGAAATGCAGTCGCCGGGCAACAGTTGCCCGGTCGCTGCTGATCCTCGGATCGGCCCGTGGTTCGCGGTCCAGCAATTCTCGACAATCCCCGCAGGGCAGATTGTCAGTCGCCCTTTTTCAGCAACCCGCGAACGTTGGAGGACGCCGTCGTCTTGGAAGTTTCGCGATAGGCCTCGTGGTTGGTCTCGATATCGCTGAGCTTGTAAAGGTAGTTGACCATCATCCCGGAGGACTCCGCGATGCCCTTTGCAGAGATATCGCCCATCCAGTTTATTCGTTCGAGTCGCGCGCCGTTGTTCAGATGAAAATTGGCAACCGGATCCAGCGCGCGCCCACGATGTTTTTCGTTGACAAGATATCTCGCGGCGAGGCGCATCAGTGGCGCCTTCAGGGCCTCCGCCAGATCGCCGTTCTGATACCAGTAGCGATCGTTCAGCGCATCGCGCATGCCGTTGAAGCCTTCCATTTTTTTCAGAGCCTCAAGCTCCCGGGCAGTAGTCAGTTCGGACTCGTCGAGCTTTTCAATCCAGTCGTTGAGGCCCGGTATGGGTGACAACGTGCAGAACGTCTTGATATTGGGGAACACGTCTTTCAGGTCGTCCACAACCCGCTTGATAAGAAAATGTCCAAAGCCGACGCCGCCAAGTCCAACCTGAGCATTTGAAATACTGTAGAAGATCGCGGTATCGGCCGAGTGAGGGTCCATCAACGGCGCTGACTCATCGAGCAGTTCCTGAATGTTCGACGAGATGTCCTTCACCAGCGCTACCTCGACGAAGATAATGGGCTCGTCGGGCATTCGCGGGTGGAAGAAGGCAAAACAACGTCGATCAGATTCAAGGCGATTTTTCAGATCGCTCCAGCTGCGAATAGCGTGGACGGCTTCATAGTCGATCAGCTTCTCCAGTACCGAAGCCGGCGTCGACCACGACAGTCGAACGAGATCCAGAAATCCAATGTCGAACCATGAGCGGAGCAGACGCTTCAGGTTGTCATCGAGCTCGCGCAGAACCGGATCACGACCGGAAAGACGTCGAAGATCAGCACGCATGTCGACCAGAAATTTCACGCCGCTCGGCAGCGAGTTGAATTGAGTCAGGAGTTCCACCCGGTCCGCTCGCAGCGCGTCCCGAAGCCCGGCTTCCAGCTTTTTCGGATTGTCATCCGGCGACTGGGCGATGAGTTCCTCGGCGAGCGCACGAACGCGGCCCGAGTCCACACCGAAGTCTTCCGCGAGTAAACGCAGGAACCGCGCCCGACCGCTGTCGTTGAGGTCTAGATAGGCCTCCCCCAGAGTCGCGGCTCGGGCTCGCGCAGACACGTCGCCCCCCTTGCCTTCGAGGCAGTCGCGCATCAGCCGGCGCAGGAGTTCCACGTCGGTGTCGGGCAGTTCGGGCCGTAATTTCGGCTCATCTGTCCCAAACACGCGAAATTGGCTCCACGCGGTCCGCAGATTGAACAGGGTGCGGTCAATCAGACCGACTTGGGGATTCGTGCTCATGAAAAAAGGATAGTCCTTCGGTTTACACTAGGCGAGGAATTTAGCCCAGATTATAAGGCGAAGACGTGAGCATTTTTGAACAGGATCTCGACAAAAACTCGGCCAACTACACCGCCCTGACGCCGTTAAGCTATCTTGCGCGTTCGGCAAGTGTGTATCCGAAGAAAACGGCCGTTATTCACGGAGACAGGAAATTTACCTACGCCGAGTTTGATCGCCGCTGCAAAAGACTGGCGAGCGCGCTGGCCGGGCGGGGTGTGGGCAAAGGCGACACCGTTGCCGTGATGTCGCCGAATGCACCGCCTTTGCTGGAGGCTCACTACGGCGTACCGATGCTGGGTGCGGTCCTGAACGCACTGAACTACCGCCTTGATGCCGACTCCATCGCGTTTATTCTCGATCACGGTGAGGCGCGTGTCCTGATCACCGATACCGAATACAGTGACACGGTGAAGCAGGCGCTGGCCAAAACCGGACGTCAGGATCTGATTGTGATTGATATCGAAGATCCACTGGGGCCCGGCGGCGAATCGCTTGGCGAGAAAAACTACGAAGCCT